>ONLD01000041.1 GCA_900318565.1 uncultured Bacteroidales bacterium | reverse complement strand
GAAAGAGCCTTCTCCCGAGAAGGTGTCCAGTTTGGAGAAAAGAGTCACGAAGCCTTCCTGGAGGATGTCTTCAGCCGCCTCACGCTCGCCCATATACCTTAGGCATACGGGGAACATTTTGGCGGAAAGGCTATCGTAGATGGCTTTTTGGGCACGCCTGTCGCCTTCCTTGGCCTTCTCTATCGTCCAAGTATTAAGATGCGAATTGTCTCCAAAAAGTTGCATCGTCCTCCGAAAAATCTTAAAACCTCAAATGATTTTGCGAAAATAGCCAAAAAATCAATATTTTTGTAATTGTATGAAAAAAGTCCTTTTCTGTCTGGTCCTCTCGCTGCGCTTCCTGGGCTTGTCTTCGCAGGAGGCTGGCCAGGGCGTAACTTTCGTAAAACCAGACAGTACCGCTGTTGAGAACGGCATTCTGGACGCCGTGGCGCTGATTGACGCGAGAGAAGTCGCGGCTGCGCGAAACCTGCTTGATTCCCTTGCCAGGGTCAGTCCGGACAACGATGCCGTATGTTATTACCTGGGTATGTGCCGTTTCAATCAGGGTGATGTCGAGGGCGCGATGAAGAGCATAGAGAAGGCGGCGGCCCTGGACAGCGCCAACGTGTGGTACCGCGAGACCCTTGCGAGCCTGTACCTCAATACCGGCAAGACCCCTGAAGCCCTGTCGCTCTACCGCCGGCTGCAGAAGGAGAGGCCCGCGAAATACCCCGACATCTTCATCAATTCCCTCGCAGCCGACTCGTACCGCCTGAGTCGCGACTATCCTGCTTTCTTCAAGGCGCTTACGGCCCTGGTGCAGGATGAAAACGCCGACGATGAGATGAAATACAGCGCGCTGATGAGCTCGCTCGGCAATTTCGACAGCCGCACCTTCAATGCCATTCTCCCTTCGCTGGACAGTCTGATGGTGCGCTACTGTGAGGCGGAGCCTTCGAGCCTCCACGCCCACAACCTGCGCCTCGAGACGGCGATAGGCCGGGACGATTCCGAGGCGGTCATCCGGGAGTGCCGCACGCTGATTGCGCTCCAGCCTGACGACCCCGGGCAGCAAGTCACCTGCCTTGCCATAATCGGTGATACCTACCATTCCCTTGGGAATGAGAAGCTTGCCTTCAAGACCTACGAGGAAGCTTTGAAGATTGACCCGTCCAACTGCCCCGTGCTGAACAATTACGCCTACTACCTGAGCCAGCGGAGGTGCCGTCTGCGCAAAGCGGAGAAGATGAGCCGCATCACGGTCGAGAAGGAGCCTGACAATGCGACCTACCTCGACACCTACGGCTGGATTCTGTACCTGCGCGGCCGTGCTGCGGAAGCCAAGCCCTACTTCAAGCACGCAATGATTTACGGGGGCAAAGAAAGCGCCGTGATTCTCGAGCACTACTCCCTGGTGCTCAAGAAGCTGGGCGAGGAAGACCTGTCGGCCTACTATCATAATCTCGCAGAGAGCAAGAAGAAATGAATTCAATCCGCACCATATGCGCCTGCCTGCTGGCGGCCATCCTCTGCAGCCTGAGCCTGCCTGCACAGACACTGCAGGGCAGCAAGGACCGCAAGGCGCGGCTCGAAAGGGACATCCGCATACTCGAGAAGCAACTTGATGCCGCCACGGCCAAGAGCAACAGCGCCGCCACCCAGTTGAACCTGCTGCACGCCCAGTCCGAGGCCCGCCGCGAGCTGCTCAATGAGAGCGAGTCCGAACTGCGTACGGTCACCGACAGCGTGCGCGTCTGCACCGGCCAGATAAAGGTGCTCGAGGCTCGTCTGGACACGATGTCGCGTTACTACTCGCGCCTCGTGCGAGGCGCCTACAAGAACCGCGACGCGCGCGTGTGGTACCTGTATATACTTGCCAGCGAGAACCTGGGGCAGGGGATGCGCCGCTACGGCTACCTCCGCTCTCTGTCGGCGCGTATGAACGCACAGGGGCGCGAAATCCGCAGCGAACGCGCCCGGCTCGAGGAGCGTAAGGCCCGCCTCGACTCCCTCCAGCTGCAGGCCCGCAGGCTTCGGGACGAGCGCGCCACAGAGCTTGGCAAGCTCCGCGGAGAGGAGGCCAAGTCGCGTCAGCTGGTCAGCCAGCTGCAGAAGGACCAGCGCAAGTACAAAGACCAGATATCGCAGAAGCGCCGCGAAGTGGAGGCTCTCAACCGCCAGATAGAGAAGATGATAGCTGATGCGATGGGGGGCGGCAAGGACAAGACGGCCCAGGGCGGCCGCAAGACCGACACCAAGATAGACCAGGCGCTTTCCAAGGAGTTCTCTGCCAACAAGGGCAAGCTGCCCTGGCCTGTCGAGGGCCGGGTGGTCAGCCACTTCGGCCGCAACCCGCACCCGGTGTACTCCAAGCTCGAGATGCCGTTCAACAACGGCGTGGGCATCGCCGTGGAAAGGGAAGCCCCCGTCAAGGCCGTATTCGGCGGCGTGGTGAAGCAGATAGTCGTGGTCCCGGGCTACAACCAGTGCATCCTGGTGCAGCACGGGGAGTACTTCACTTTCTACTGCAAGATGGGCTCCGTGGCCGTGAAGGCCGGGGACAAGGTCAAGACGGGGCAGGTCCTCGGGCACGTCGCCACGATAGCCGACGAGACCCAGCTCCACTTCCAGCTATGGAAGGGGAGGGAGCCTCAGAACCCTGAGAAATGGTTGAGGTGATTATTCAGCCTCGCCGCAGACCCAGACCAGCACGTGGCGGTCGAAGGTCATATATTGCAGTTTGAGCTCTTCTTCGTAGCCGTCTTTGTTGATAAAGGTGGCGTCCAGTTCGCCCTCTTCACGGGGGCGCACGTCTTCAATCTCGATTTGCTCGGCGAAATCGACGTTGTACTGCGACATCTTCTTATATACGGCTTCTTTGGCGCACCAGTAGATGGCCAGTTGGGTGCGGCGGTCCACTGCGTCGTCGTCCAGCTCCTCGATTTCATCTTCGGAGAGGGCTTTTTTCTCTACGGCGCTGAAATCCCGGTCCAGGGATTCGCAGTCGATGCCGACTTCTTCGACATCGTTGAGAATCACGGCCACGTATTTGTCGGTGTGCGTGATGGAGATGTTGATGGCGTTGTTTTCGATGTAAGGCTTGCCGTTGTCGTGGTGGCTCAGATACACCTTTTCCTCGAACATAACGTCCAGAAGGGCCCGCACAGCGAGTTTCTGCTTGCGGATTGATTCACTTTTGATGTATGAAATTTCTTCCAGTTCGTCGGAAGGAATTGAGGTAAGCGCACGAAGCTCCGCTTCGGTCTCAGTGATTTGCCAGACGCCTATCCGCGAGTGATAGTCGTCGTCAAGGTCTTTTTGTAGATATAGTGCCATAAAATATTATAACAGGGCAAAGATAGTGATTATTTTTATTATGCAAAAAATTTGTAATTTTGCACCGCCAATTGACACATATTCTTTTTTATTGATATGAAATACTTGACCAATGAGAAATTGACCATAGTTGGTGCCGGCGGAATGATCGGTTCCAATATGGCCCAGACCGCGCTTATGCTCGGCCTTACTCCCAACATCTGCCTGTATGACATCTACGAGCCCGGTGTGCACGGAGTTGCTGAAGAAATTTACCATTGCGCTTTCGAAGGCGCCAACGTGACCTGGACGGTTGACCCGGCCGTGGCTTTCAAGGATGCAAAGTACATCATCTCTTCCGGCGGAGCTCCCCGTAAGGAGGGTATGACCCGTGAGGACCTTCTCAAGGGCAACTGCAAGATTGCTGCCGAGTTCGGTGATCTCATCAAGAAGTACTGCCCCGACGTGAAGCACGTCGTGGTCATCTTCAACCCCGCTGACGTGACCGCTCTGACCGCTCTTATCCACTCCGGTCTGAAGCCTAACCAGCTGACCTCCCTCGCCGCCCTCGACAGCACCCGCCTGCAGGAGGCTCTCGCAGCCGAATTCGGCGTGCAGCAGTGCAAGGTGACCGGCGCCCGCACCTACGGCGGACACGGTGAGGCTATGGCAGTGTTTGCAAGCAAGGCTCTCATCGACGGCACCCCTCTCGCAGAGAAGAATCTCCCCGAGGACCGCTGGGCCGAAATCAAGCACGCTACCATCCAGGGCGGCTCCAACATCATCAAGCTCCGTGGCCGCAGCTCCTTCCAGAGCCCTGCATACCAGGCCGTGAAGATGATCGAGGCCGCTATGGGCGGCGACAAGTTCTACTGGCCTGCAGGCTGCTACGTCAACGACGAAGCTCTCGGCTACAAGAACGTGATGATGGCTATGCCTACCGTCATTGACGCCGAAGGTGTGCACTACACGGCTCCCGAAGGCACCGCCACCGAGATGGCCGACCTGAAGGCTTCCTACGAGCACCTCTGCAAGATGCGCGACGAGATTGTCAGCCTTGGCATCGTTCCCGCCATCGAGGACTGGAAGAAAGAGAATCCCAATCTCTAATCCTTCAGCCAGATAATTCAGGAGGCCGGTCCCGATGACGGACCGGTCTCTTTTTTTTGTGTTGGAGCGTGCTAATGGAAAAATGCTTATATTTGCGGGTGTGATTATCGAAGCCAGGAACATACACAAGCGCTTCGGCACCCTGGAGGTGCTGAAGGGCATTGATTTGGAAGTCGCAAAGGCGGAGGTGCTCGCGGTGGTGGGAGCTTCCGGAGCGGGAAAGACCACGCTGCTGCAGATTCTCGGCACCCTGTCCACTCCCGACGAGGGCAGCCTTGTCATCGACGGCACCACGGTTTTCGACGGCTCGTCGCGTTCGCTCAAGGGGGACGCCCTTGCGTCTTTCCGCGGCAGGAGGATAGGATTCGTGTTTCAGGCGCACCACCTGCTGCCGGAATTCAACGCCGTGGAGAACGTGATGATTCCTGCGCTCATCGCCGGCAGGCCTCAGTCTGAGGCCCGCGAGGATGCCCTGCGCCTGCTGGAACTGACCGGACTGTCGGGACGTCTTTCGCACAAGCCTTCGGAACTGTCCGGAGGGGAGCAGCAGAGGGTGGCTATCGCGCGGGCCCTCGTCAATTCTCCGGCCGTGCTCTTTGCCGACGAGCCCACGGGCAACCTCGACTCAGCCACCAAGCAGGAAATCCACCGCCTGTTTTTCGACCTAAGAGAAAGGCTCGGCCAGACCGTGGTCATAGTCACCCACGATCCGGAACTGGCCGCAATCTGCGACCGCAGGATAGAAATGAAAGACGGGCGTCTCTGCCTGTAGGCCTAGTGCAGGGGCTTTGCGTAATGGGTCCCTTCCTTCTTTACGGGCTCGGGATGCACTATTGCCGCAGGGCGCTTGCTCCGGGCGGCATAAATCAGAATCGCGATACCTCCGATGATAAAGGGGATGGAAAGCAGCTGACCCATATTGAGGGCCATAGTCTGCTCGAACTCAACCTGCGGCTCCTTGATGAACTCGATAAGGAACCTCATACCGAAGCAGCACAGCAGGAAGGTGCCGAGGAAGAAACCGCGGTGCACCTTGTCCAGTTTCTTTGCATACACCCACACCAGGAACAGTCCGAGCAGCAGGTAGCTGAGGGCTTCGTAAAGCTGCGTCGGGTGCTTGGGCTCCGTCTCTCCGCGAAGGTCGAACACGAAACCCCAGGGGAGATTGGTCACGTCGCCGTAAATCTCTGAGTTGAAAAGGTTTCCGAGGCGGATAAGGCATCCTGCGAAAGCTACGGTGATTACCAGGCGGTCGAGAATCCAGAGGTAGTCGAAGTCGTTTTTCTTGCCGTAGTGCGAGGAGTACCACCACATTCCGAGCAGCAGCGCGATGGCTCCGCCGTGGCTGGCGAGGCCGCCTTTCCAGGGCATAAATATCTCCCAGAAGCCCTGCCAGGAGCCGAGATAATAGTCGGGCTGATAGAAGAGGCAGTGCCCCAGCCGGGCGCCGACGATGGTGGCTATCAAGAGGGTATAGAGCAGCGGGTCGAGAAGCTTTTCGCTGACTCCTTCCCGGCGGAAAAACCACCTGAAGAGGTACCAGCCTATAACGAATCCTGCCACGAAGAGCAGGGAATACCAGCGTATTCCGAAGTTGCCGAGATGGATGAGCACCGGATCAACGTGCCAGTGTATAGCGAGAAAATTCATAGTCATAAAATTTTTTCAAAGATATAGTTTTTGATTCTATAAAACAAACGCAGTAGTGGTATAATTTTTGTTGCATATACGCGCTCGATATTAGTAGTATGAAAAAGTTTTTGATTTCCCTTCTGGGGCTTGTATCAGTGGCGTTCGGACCCCAGGTAATTTCAGCCCGGCCCGATTCGCTGAGCGTCGTCAAAAAGCTCTCGCTGGAGCAGGCTCTGCAGATTGCATTGAGCGAGAATGCCTCCGTGAAGGTCGCCGATCTTGAAGTACAGCGTACCGGTTATGCCCGCAAGGGCAGTTATGCCGCCCTTTTCCCTCAGGTGGACGGCTCCGGCTCTTATCAGCGCACCATCAAAAAACAGGTTATGTATATGGACTTCGATATGTCCAAGATGATGGGCGGCGGAGCCTCCGGGGCCCAGGGTGAGGCGGGTGCCGAAACCCAGGCGGCCGCGCCGGCGCGCTCCTCATCCGACGGATTCGAGGTGGGTCGCTGGAACACCTGGTCCGCAGGCGTGTCTGCAAGTATGCCCCTGGTCAACGCGCAGCTTTGGAAGAGCTTGAAAATTAGCGACAAAGATGTTGAACTCGCCGTCGAAAAGGCCCGCGGTTCGCGGCTCGAGACCGTGACCCAGGTCAAGAAGGCCTACTACACCGTGCTCCTCGCCAAGGAAGCGTTCGAGGTCTATAAGTCGGTCTATGAGAACGCCGTAGAGAACCTTGAACTTACGCAGAAGAAATACAATGCCCAGAGGGCTTCGGAACTCGACTTGACCCGCGCCAAGACCGCCGTGGCCAATGCCGTACCCAATGTCTATGACGCCGAAAACTCGGTCGAGCTCAGCCTCTGGCAGCTCAAGGCCGTGATGGGCGTGGCCCTGGACGAGAATATCGACACCGAAGGCGCCCTCTCCGACTATGCGGACAAGATGCTGACCGAGAGCGTGCCCGATACCGGCCTCGAATACAACAGCACCCTGCGCCAGCTCGACATCCAGGCCCGCCAGCTTGCGGATGCGGTGCGCGTGCAGCAGTATGCCAACCTGCCCTCGCTCGCCCTGGCTTTCAGCTACAGTCTGAATGCTATGACCAACGACTTCAATTTCAGCGAGTACCGCTGGTCTCCTTATTCGTTCGTGGGCCTGAGTCTCAATATTCCCATCTTCGCGGGCGGCAAGCGCTACCACGCCATCAAGGCGGCGCGCCTGCAGGCCGAGGAGCTGGACATCCAGAGGATCAACACCGAGCGCCAGCTCCAGATAGCTATACGCCAGTATGTAGGCACAATGGACACTGCCATAAAGAGTTACGCGTCTGCCGGCAGTGCCGTGGAGACTGCCGCCAAGGCCTACAAAATCGCCAAACAGTCCTACGACGTGGGCCGCAGCACCCTGACCGACCTGGGCGACGCGCAGCTCGCCCTGACCCAGTCGCAGCTCGGCGTGGCGCAGGCGGTTTATAGTTATCTCAACGCCAAATCAGATCTCGAAGGCACCATCGGTGCCGATTTCCTCGATAATACAAATCAACGATGAACAATAAACTCTTTTTTGCCGCAGCCGCTCTGCTTCTTGTCGGTTGCGGTCCCAAAACGCAGTCCGGCGCTCCGCAGGCAGCGCAGGAGCCCCAGGCTGAAAAGGTACAGCTCGTAAGCGTGATTACCGCAGCCGCCGAGGAAGTGCCCCAGACTTCGGTGTATTCTTCAACAGTACAGGCCAATGTGGTCAACAATATAGCTCCCCAGGCAGGAGGCCGCATCCAGAAGCTCAACGTGGAGATCGGCGACTTCGTGTCCAAGGGGCAGGTGCTCGCCGAGATGGACCGCGTGCAGCTCGAGCAGGCCACCCTCAAGCTCCGCAACGATGAGACCGAGCTCGAGAGGGTCCGTGCCCTGCTTGCTCAGGGCGGCATTTCCCAGGCCGATTTCGACCAGCTCGAGCTGGCCTGCAAGGTGAGCCGCAGTTCGTATGAGAACCTGCTCGAAAATACCGTCCTGCGCAGTCCGGTGAGCGGTGTCGTGACCGCCCGCAACTATGACCGCGGCGATATGTACGCTATGGCTATGCCGATTTACACCGTCCAGCAGATTACTCCGGTCAAGGTGCTCGTGGCCATCTCCGAGACCGACTATACCCGCGTCAAGAGGGGAGACAAGGTGACGCTGACCGCGGACGCCCTGCCCGGCAAGACCTTTACAGGCACGGTGAACCGCCTCTATCCGACTATGGACGCCGCCACCCACACTTTCAACGTGGAGGTGCAGGTGCCCAACACCCGCAGGGAGCTCCGCCCCGGGATGTACGCCCGCGTGACCGTGAACTTCGGCAGCAGCCGCAGCATCACCGTACCGGATACGGCCGTCAGCAAGATGCAGGGCGCAGGTACCCGTTCGGTATTCGTGGTCGGCCCCGACAACAAGGCTGAACTCAAGGTGGTCACCCTCGGGCGCCACTTCGACGGCAAATATGAAATTCTCTCCGGCCTGGAAGAAGGCGACTGCGTGGTCGTCAAGGGTGGTTCATCCCTGAAGGCCGGCCAAAGCGTTGAGATAGGATGAGCATCTACCGTAAAGCTGTAAACAACCCGGTGACCACCGCGCTGGTGTTCATCGCGTTTATGATATTCGGCTTCTTCTCCCTGAGCAAGACCAGCATTGCCCAGTTCCCGGAATTCGATTCCAACACCATTATGGTGATGTCGTCCTATCCCGGAGCCAATGCCGCCGACATCGAGACCAACCTCACCAAGGTGCTCGAGAACGCGCTCAACGGCGTCGAGAACCTCAAGGAGCTGAATTCCCGTTCGAAGGAGAACATCTCCCTGCTGACGCTGACCTTTGAATACGGCACCGACATCGAAGAGGCCACCAACAACGTCCGCGACAAGCTGGATATGGTCAACTCGGTACTGCCCGACGGGGCTTCGATGCCAGTGATTTTCAAATTCAGCGCAGACGATATGCCCATTATGCTCCTCACGGCTACGGCCGACCAGAGCCTCCCGGGCCTTGACAAGATACTGGACGACCGTCTGGCGACTCCTCTGGCGAGGGTCCCCGGCGTGGGTACGGTCAGCGTGGCCGGCGCCCCGACGCGCGAAATCCAGATTTATTGCGACCCCGCCAAACTTGAAGCCTATCACCTGACCATCAGCGCGATAGCCGGTATCATCACCTACGAGAACCGCAACCTTCCCTCGGGCAACATCGACATCGGCTCCAATACCTACACCCTGCGTGTGCAGAAGGAGTTCAAGGACCCGTCCGAGCTGCTCGACATAGTCGTGGGCGCCGTGGGCGGCAGGACCATCTACCTGCGCGACGTGGCGACGCTGCGTGACGGCAACGAGGAGCGCGAACAGGAATCCTACACCGACGGCCAGCGCTCTGCGCGTATCATCATCCAGAAGCAGTCCGGAGCCAACACGGTCAACGTAATCCGCGGCGTCAAGAAGCAGCTGGAGAAAATCCGCCCCACCCTCCCCGCCGACGTGGACGTGACCATACTCGTGGACGGCTCCACGGAAATCATCAACACCATCAAGACCTTGCGCGACACCATCATCATCACCTTCATCGTGGTGATGCTCATAGTGTTCATCTTCCTGGGCAACTTCAAATCGACTTTCATTATCGTGCTGTCGATTCCTATCGCCCTGCTGGCCTCGCTGGTGTATCTGTTCGCGACGGGCAACACTCTGAATATCATATCGATGTCCGCCCTTGCGATAGCCATAGGTATGGTTGTGGATGATGCCATCGTGGTGCTTGAGAACGTGACGACGCACCTTTCAAGGGGCGAGCGGCCCAAGGAAGCCGCCGTACACGGCACTTCCGAAGTGGGTATCTCGGTTATCGCCTCCACGCTGACTATGCTCTGCGTGTTCCTGCCGCTGACTATGATCAACGGTATGGCCGGAATTATGTTCCGCCAGCTCGGATGGATAGTCAGTATCATTATGATAGTCTCCACCACGGCGGCCCTGACCCTGGTGCCGATGCTTTGCTCGCGCTGGCTGCGGCCGGGTGAGAAGCACGGGAAGGTGTACAACGCCGTGTTCCGCCCCATCAACCGCTTCATCGAGTGGATTTCAAGGGGTTACGCCCACGTCATCCACTGGGCTACCGGCCATCGCGCCATCGTGATACTCTCTTTCGCCGCCATCTTCGTGGCCGTGGTGCTGCTGCTTGCTCCCGGGCTCAAGACCGAATTCTTCCCCCACAGCGACACCGACCGAATCTCCTGCAACATCGAGTTGCCTATGGGTACGGCGCAGGACGTGACGCGCGAGTTCGCTTTCAACCTCTGGGAAGACGTCAAGAAGGCGGTGCCCGAGGCCCAGCGCATCAACTTCACCTTCGGCCAGGCCGACACCGACAACACCTTTGCGAATATGCAGAACAACGGTACGCACGTCATTTCGATGAACGTCCGTATCGGCACGAGCAGCACGCGCGAGCGCACCAGCGCCGAAATCGCTGACGAAATACGCGCCGTGCTGAAACGCTACCCTGAAATCCACAGGGCCACGGTCTCCGAGGGCGGCGGCGGAATGGGCGGCGCCTCGACCGTCAAAGTGGAGGTGTACGGATACAGTTTCGAGACCACGGACCGCATCGCCAAGGAACTTCAGGCCAAGCTGCTGCAGGATCCTGCATTCGCGCAGGTGACCCTCAGCCGCGACGAGTACACTCCCGAATACCAGATGGATTTCGACCGCACGAAACTGGCTCTCAACGGCTTGAATTCCACGACTGCCGGCTCGGCGTTCAGCGCCGCGATGAGCGGTACGGTGGCCTCCTACTACCGCGAGGACGGTGAGGAGTACAGCATACGCGTGCGCTATGCCCCTGAGTTCCGCCGCAGCATAGAGGATATGGAGAACATCACCGTGCCCAACGCCCAGGGCGGGTCGGTGCGTATGAAGGAACTCGGCACCATCGTGGAGACGCTGGTGCCTCCGACCATCGAACGCAAGGACCGCGAGCGCCTGATTACCATCAACGGCATCGTGGCCCGCGGGGCTGCGCTCTCTGACGCAGTCGCCGCCGCACAGCGTGCAATCGACGCCACCGAGGTGCCTTCGGAACTCAATGTGGTGATTGCCGGCGATTATGAAGACCAGCAGGATATGTTTGCCGACCTCTTCGTGCTTATCGTGCTGATTATCATACTCGTGTATATGGTTATGGCATCCCAGTTCGAATCGTTTATGAGCCCGTTCGTGATTATGTTCAGCGTGCCGTTCGCGGTCGTGGGCGTGCTTATCGGATTTGCGGTGACCGGCACCAACCTGGGTATGATGTCGCTCGTGGGTATCATCATTCTGCTTGGTATCGTGGTGAAGAACGGTATCGTGCTTATCGACTACACGATTCTGCTGCGCGAGCGCGGACTCAACGTGCGCGACGCTTCGACCACGGCGGCCCGCAGCCGTCTGAGGCCTATCCTTATGACCACTCTGACCACGGTGCTGGGTATGCTGCCTATGGCTATCGGCACCGGCGAGGGTTCGGAGATGTGGCGTTCGCTAGGTGTTACGGTATGCTGGGGTCTGACCATATCGACCCTGGTGACCCTGGTGCTCATCCCGACCGTGTACTGCGCCATCTGCGTGCGTCAGGAAAAGCGTAAGAAAAAGAAACTTGCAAGACAATGAAAGCCATATTCATAAGTTACAATCAGGCCTACAGCGACGAAATCGTCGAATTGCTTGAGGCCAATCGTCAAAGGGGCTACACCCGCTGGGTGGACATTCAGGGAAAGGGCGGATTCAACGGGATTCCGCACCTGGGCGACCACGCCTGGCCAGAGCAGAACCACGCCGTGCTCACTTTCGTGAAAGACGAGAAGGTGGAGCCTATCCTCGCTGCAATCAAAGCCAAGGACGAGGCCGCTCCTGACCTGGGACTCAGGGCGTTTGTGTGGAACGTGGAGACATTTTATTGATTTTGACAAATATTGTTTATATTTGTGAATTATGGAAAAAGTTATTACAAATACCAATTTTCAGGAAATCCTGGAAGCTCCGGGTCTCCTGGTCATAGATTTCTGGGCCACCTGGTGCGGCCCCTGCCGTATGCTCAGTCCCATCGTGGACGAACTCGCCGCTGAATTTGAAGGCCGTGCGACCATCGCCAAGTGCAACGTGGACGACTGCGAGGAAATCGCAGCCCGCTTCGGCGTGCGCAACATCCCCACCGTCGTCTTTGTGAAGGACGGCGAAGTGGTGGACCGCACCGTGGGCGTGGTGCCCAAGCAGGATCTCGTGGCAAGGGTGAACCTCTATCTATGAGGCGGGCCCTTTTCTTCTGCTCTTCGGTAAAGGAAATAGCCCCGGAATACAACGAAGCGGCCAGGCAGATAGTCCGGGCGGCTTGCGCACGGGGGTATGAGATAGTGTCCGGAGGCACTGTGAAGGGCACGATGGGCGTCGTATGCGATGAGGCCGCCGACTGCGGCGCATCCGTGTGCGGCGTTCTGCCCCGTTTTATGGAGCCGCTCGTGCATCCCCGCCTGACGCGTACAGTATGGACGGACACTATGTCGGAGAGGAAGGAGAAGATGCGCGAAGGAGCGGACGTGGTGGTGGCCCTGCCCGGCGGAATCGGCACTATGGACGAGCTGTTCGAGACCCTGGTGCTTTCCAAGCTCGGCCGTTTCGGCGGCACCATCGCAGCCCTCAATATAGGCGGGTTCTATGACCCGCTGGAAGCTCTTTTGGACCATTTCGTACAGACGAATATGCTCACGGCCGCCGACAAGGCGCGCCTGCATATAGTGGATTCGGTAGCCGAGCTGGAAGAACTGCTGTGAGAAGGGAAGATGTCATAACGCTTCTTGGAGAGGACTGGACGGCTTTTACCGACCAGATGAGGGAGCATCTGCGCTCCGACATCCCTCTGCTCGAAAATACCAACGAGAAGCTCCTCTTCAATTCCGGGAAGCAGCTGCGTCCTATGATTTCGCTGCTCGTGAGCCGCTCGTGCGGAAAAGTGAATTTCGAAAGCATTCGCTTTGCTGCCGCAACCGAAATGCTCCACAACGCCACCCTCTTCCACGACGACGTCGCCGACAGCAGTTCCCTTCGCCGCGGCAAGCCTACGCTCAGCGCTATGGTGGGCCCCACGGCTGCCGTGCTTATCGGGGATTTCTGGCTTTCCCGGGCTGTGCGTATGATTGTATCTATGCCTCACCAGTCGCCGGTCATAGATCTCTACTCCAAGACGTTGTCGGACCTGGCGGAAGGGGAGATGCTGCAGATGCAGAAGGCTTCGGACGCCGACACCACGGAAGAGGATTACCTGCGTATCATCTATTACAAGACGGCATCGCTTTTCGAGACGGCCTGCCGCGTTGCAGCCATATCGGTGGATGCCTCCCCGGAGTTGCAGGATGCCGCCGGCCGCTATGCCGCCGCCCTGGGAATAGCGTTCCAGATACGGGACGACATTTTCGATTACGGGCAGGGCGAGATAGGCAAGCCGGTGGGCATTGACCTCAAGGAGCGGAAAATCACCCTCCCGCTTATCGGAGCTATGAATTCGGCGTCCCCTGAGAGGCAGGAACAGATACGGCAGATGGTGCGGCAGATTCCGGAACATCCGGAGTATTGCGATGAGCTTCAGCAGTTTGCCCGTTCGCACGGCGGTATAGAGTACGCCACGCTCAGGCTTGATGATTATATAGAAGAGGCGGTTTCGGCACTCGCGCTTTTCCCTGATAGCAAGGAGAAAGAGGTGCTTGCCGAGCTGGCCCGTTACAATGCAGTCAGGAATAAATGAGATTTGCGGATCTGACAGGGAATGAGGAAATCCTCAAGGTGCTTGCAGGGATGGTGGATTCCGGCAGGGTGCCGCACGCCATTATGTTTTCCGAGCCCGACGGCGGCCCGGGATTCAGCGTGGCCGTGGCCTTCCTCCAGTACCTCTACTGCGGCAGTCGCGAGGCAGGGGATTCCTGCGGCCGATGCCCGTCCTGCAACCGCATCTCCAAGCTCATCCACCCCGACGTGCATTTTATCTTCCCCGTCAATTCGCCCCAGACCTCGCAGGCTCTTATGCCGCAGCTTCGGGAGCTTTTCGCCTCGGATCCCTGCTTTACTGAAGCCAGGCTTGGGGCGGCTCTCGGGATTGAGGGAAAGTCCTCTCTCATAGCCGTAGCGGAAGCCAAGGAGGTGCTCTCCACGCTTTCCCTCAGCGCGCTTGAAGGAGGATGGCGCTCCATCGTGATTTATCTTCCCGAGAAGATGAACCAGGAGACTGCGAACCGCCTGCTCAAGGCCATCGAGGAGCCTTCGGAGAAGACGGAATTCATACTGATTACACACTCCCCGGAGAAGGTGCTCCAGACCATTTATTCCCGCTGTCAGCATATCCAGCTGGGGGCCAGGGCCCAGGCCCCGTCATTCGACGAGCCTCAGTTGCTGGATGACCTTATGGATGCCCTTCTCTCGCACGATTTATTCGCCGCCCTGCAGGTCGGCGAGCAACTTTCCGCCCTGCCTTCGCGCGAAAAAGCAAAAGCTTTTTGTAAATTTGCAGCCGACGCGATGCGCAACCTTTTCCTTGTGCAGCAAGGGATTAAGCTTCCTCTTACGGAGTCCGGCAACGCCTCCGCCTGGGCCCCTAAGGCCAGGAAGACCTTCCCCCGGGCCGCCGTGACCGCCTTTGACAGGGCTTCGCGCCTGGTGGACCGCAACGTGAACCAAAAACTTATTTTCACCGATTTGGTGGACAGACTATACGGATTGATCTGATGGACAAAGAGACTATACAATACGATTGTTTCCGGGGCTGTGCAGTGGTGCACGGCCAGGAAGAAGATTTCAACTGCTCTTACAGGAGGGGTTGCTGCAAATTGTCCGACAGCAACTGGCTCAAGGGCGTGGAAGACGGCACCTGCCCGGATATTTTCGAGGTGCGCTTCAAGAATACGCGCAAGGGCTTCTATATCAATGACTCCCAGCAGAAGCTCAATGTCGGTGACTTCGTCGTCGTCGAAGCTGCCGGCGGCCACGACCTTGGCATCGTGACCCTCGCCGGTCCTATCGTGGCCCGTCAGATGGCCTGCAAGGGCGTGAGCCGTGAGGGTACGGAGTTCCGCAAGATCTACCGCAAGGCCAAGCCTCTGGACATCCAGAAGTGGCAGGAGGCTATAGCACGCGAGCACGAGACTATGATCAAGGCCCGCAAGATAGCTGCGGAACTCGGCCTGGAGATGAAAATCGGGGACGTGGAGTTCCAGGGCGACGGTTCGAAAGCCATCTTCTACTACATAGCGGACGGTCGCGTGGACTTCCGCCAGCTTATCAAGGTCTTTGCCGAAGAGTTCCGTATCCGCATAGAAATGAAGCAGATAGGCGCCCGTCAGGAAGCCGGCCTCATCGGAGGTCTCGGCGTGTGCGGACGGGAGCTGTGCTGCGCCAACTATATCACTTCTTTCCAAAGCATCTCGACTTCCGCAGCCCGCTGCCAGGATCTCTCGCTGAATCCCCAGAAGCTCGCGGGCCAGTGCGGCAAGCTGAAGTGCTGTCTCAATTACGAAGTCGCCACTTATCTCGACGCCCAGTCCCGAATCCCCAAGGTGCAGGGTCCGCTGGAGTTTGAAGACGGTCTGGCATACCTTCGCAAGACCGACATACTCAGGGAGATAATGTATTTCTCCTACGACCGCAATTCCGACGCCGACCTGTATGCGCTGGATGCTGAAGAGGTACGCGAAATCTTGGAGATGAACCGTGCCGGACAGAGACCGGAGTCGCTGCGCACCGAGCCCGAGCCCGTGATGCCGGAATTCGTGACGGCCGTGGGCGACGACAGCATTTCACGTTTTGACGCTCCCAGGCGTAAGCGTTCCCGCAAGAAGCGTCCCCACCAGAACGGCAGCGGACCCCAGAACGGCAGCGGTCAGAGTGCGGCTCCCGGCGAAGGCCAGAATGGCAGCGAGCGTAACGGCGCTTCCCGTCAGGACCGTCAGCGCGGCGGCAGGCGGGGTCGCGGCGGTGAGGGCGGCAGAGGCGAAGATGGCCACGGGCGTGCCAGAAAGCAGGAGGACAAGGCCTGATGCGCACCCGGGGACTGCTGCTCGCTTTGTTGCTGCTGGCAGTTTCCTGCACGCAGCCCCGCTCACGTGAGTATTTCCTGAAGTCGGACGGCAGCGGTGAGTATTCCTTCACGCTGGAGATGACCGATACCCTGCAGGGCTACGATATTTCTTTTTTCACTTCGATTGACAGGCCATTGCTGCGCCCGGACACGCTGAATTGCTTCCCTTTGCAAGTGGTGTGGAGGGCGCCGTCCGGCCGTTATTTCACTGAGACGGTTTATTACCCTGCGGATTCGGTGCGTGTGCGCTACCGAAGCGCTCTCGTGCCGGCCGAGGCGGGGTTGTGGACGCTGTCGGTTGGGGTGGCCCCGGAGCCCCGTGGATTCCGCGGGCCGGGCGGCTTTTAAAGTAGTTGTTGCGTAATACTTAGTCGTTGAGGGAGAAGCGCTTGAAGGCCACGATCTTGGCTTCCTTGTCTTCGGCTGCGAGGGCGGCCTTGACGGAGACTTTGTCGTCACTCATCTGGTACTCCTGCTCCTCGAGGGTCATCTCCTTGAGGAACTTCTGCACGCGGCCGTTTGCGATGTTCTCGATCATCGCGGGGTTCAGGCTCTGGGCCTTCTCCTCACCGACGGTCTTGATAATCTCGCGGGCCTGGGCAGCCTGCTCGGGGGTAAGCCATCCCTTGGCGGTGTTGGACTCGATGTGGTCTTCGCTGTCCACGTGGGCGGGGTTGATGCCGGCCTTCTTGAGAGCGGCGTCGATAGCCTTCTGCACCATCTCGTCCTTGGTCTTCTGGATGGCCACGGTCTTCTCGTTGTCAAGGACGCTCTGAGGGCAGTCCTCGATACCGATGGAGACAGGGTTCATAGAAGCGACCTGCATAACGATTCCCTTGGCGATAGCCTCGCTGACGGGCTTGTTGAAACCCACGAGGGCGCCGAGTTTACCGTTGATCTTGTGGATGTATTCGGCCACGAAAGGAGCTTCTACGAGAGCGTAGCCCACGAGGACGTGCTTCTCGCCGGTCTTTCCGGTCTGAGCCTCCACGGCTTCTTCTACGGTGTAACCGTCGGGCATCTTGCAGGCTTTGAGGCCTTCAAGGTCGGCGGGGCAGGCAGCGATGGCTACGTCGGCGATAGCGTCGGCGAGATTCTGGAAGTCGGCGTTGCGGGACACGAAATCGGTCTCACAACCCAGGCACACGAGGATGCCCTTGCTTCCCTGTACGCGGGCCTTGACGGCTCCTTCGGAGGTCTCGCGATCGGCGCGCTTGGCGGCGACCATCTTACCCTTCTCGCGGATGATGCCGATGGCTTTTTCGAAGTTGCCTTCAGCCTCTTCGAGGGCCTTCTTGCAATCCATCATACCGGCGGAAGTCATCTTGCGTAACTTCATTACGTCTGCTGCAGTAATTGCCATAGCTTTATCTCTTTAAAAAGTTAATGGAACTTATTCGGCTTTGGGCTCCTCAGGAGCTTCGGCTGCGACCTCGACCTTCTCGGCTGCTTCGGGAGCATCCTCGGCCTTGGCACCCTTGCGGGCGCGGAGCTTGCGGGCGCCGCCCTTTGCGGCAGCGGCTTCGGTAGCTTCCTCGGCGGGAGCTTCCTTGTCCTTCTCGAGCTTGCGCTCTTCAAGACCCTCGGCGATGGCTGCGCAGAGAACGTTCATAATGCACTCGATGGACTTGGCTGCATCATCATTGGCCGGAATCACGTAATCGACAGGGGTAGGATCGCAACAAGTATCTACCATAGCGAAAACCGGAATGTTGAGGCGGCCAGCTTCCTTGACGGCGTTGGCTTCCTTCTGGATATCAATCACGAAGATTGCGGAAGGGAGGCGGCTCATATCGCGGATGGAGCCGAGGTTCTTCTCGAGCTTAGCTCTCTGGCGGTCCACCTGGAGGCGCTCACGCTTTGCGAGTTTGTCGAAGGTGCCGTCTTCTTTCATCTTGTCGATGACGCTCATTTTCTTGATGGCCTTGCGGATGGTCGGGAAGTTGGTAAGCATACCGCCCGCCCAGCGCTCGGTGACCGAAGGCATACCGACAGCGGCTGCTTTCTCGCTGACGATGTCCTTAGCCTGCTTCTTGGTCGCGACGAAGAGGATCTTGCGGCCGCTCTTGGCCAGGATCTTCATTTCTTCGGCGGCCTCGTCGAGTTTGACGATGGTCTTGTGCAGGTCTATGATGTGGATTCCGTTCTTCTGGTCGAAGATGTACGGAGCCATCTTAGGATTCCACTTACGGGCGAGGTGTCCGAAGTGTACGCCTGCATCAAGCAGTTCTTGGAAATTTGTACGTGACATTTTTGTTTGTTTCTTGTTTTTAAAACTGTGCCCGGCCTTCCGGGCCTCTTTACTTCAAGGCGGAGTAACGGCCTTGCCGGTCTCCGGCCTTTTCCGCAGGGTGGCAACTCTCCAAAATAAGGGAGGGTTTGGAACCACCTCTGTGCTTTTGCCTGCAAATAACTAACGTTTGCTGAACTGGAAGCGTCTGCGGGCTCCGGGCTGACCGGGTTTCTTGCGCTCGACCTCGCGTGCATCGCGGGTGAGGAAACCGGCTGCCTTGAGAGCGGGACGATAAGCTTCCTTGTCAATCTCACAGAGGGCGCGGGAGATACCGAGACGGATAGCCTCGGCCTGACCTTTGGTGCCGCCGCCGCAGATGGTCACCTTGATGTCAAACTGACCTGCGGTACCGGTGACTTCCAGAGGCTGGTTCACCACGTAACGAAGGGTCTCGGCGGGGAAGTAGTTCTCCAGAGTGCGGTCGTTGATCGTGATGTTGCCTTTGCCGGCAGTGAGATAAACGCGAGCTACAGCTGCTTTACGTCTTCCAAGGGCGTGTGTCTGTTCCATTTGCTCTGTTTAAATTTCGTTCAACTTGATTTCTTTAGGGTTCTGAGCCTGGTGCGGATGCTCGGGACCTGCGTAGATGTGCAGATTGCCGAGAATCTTGCTGCCAAGACGATTCTTGGGGAGCATACCCTTGACTGCTCTCCTGATGAGCTCGGTCGGCCTCTTCTCGAGGATCTCCTTGGGCGTGGTGAAACGCTGTCCACCGGGATATCCGGTGTAGCGGGTGTACACGCGGTCGGTCATCTTCTTTCCGCCGAGGGCCACCTTCTCAGCGTTGACCACGATGACGTTGTCACCGCAATCCACGTTGGGGGTGAAGCCGGGCTTGGTCTTGCCACGAAGGACAAGAGCCACGCGGGAGGCGAGACGACCAAGTGCGAGATCTGTCGCGTCAATGACGACCCACTCTTTGTTCACAGTCTCCTTGTGGAGAGATACTGTTTTGTAGCTTTGTGTGTCCACTGTCTTGATCTTTAAATGGTTAATACTAATATTGCGATCCCTTCAAAAATTAGGGGACGCAAAGGTAGAAATTATTTCTCAAATATCAAAGTTTATGCTTGCTAATTCAATTTTTTAACCTATCTTTGCAGTCCATTTCTGAAACAAGCAGAATTGATGGCGGGGTAGCTCAGCTGGTTAGAGCGTCGGATTCATAATCCGGAGGTCGTGGGATCGTGACCCACTCCCGCTACAAAACAACACATATAAGTCTTGGTCTGACTACGATCAGCCAAATAGACTAAACTCTCTATACTCCCGTCACAATACACTGTGATGGCTTTTTTTTATATATGGGTGGTGATAGAATTGAATACGATCACCCACCTCACTCCCAAGGGCTGTCTATCCAAAAACTTGCATAATTTGTGACCATATATGCGACCAATGTATTCAGCAAACTAAACTGGTCTTTATCCTGAATACACGGAGGTGTTTTATCCAACACCCAAGGAAAGAATACCCGGAGAAGATATAACCCCACACTATTGGCGACTGTTCCGTTATCCTCTCTTCCACTCGAGGAAAAAAGAAGGATGATGCACACAAGGACTTGCCATTTTCCTGATTATTATAGCGTGCGAAACGGTATCATAGCACCGGAATCATTCGTGGAATGGAAGATTGGGCGATCTTTCTTCAGGGACGCCCACCAGTTTTTTAATCTTTTGACCAAAAACAGAGAATCTTATGCGGAATTCGGTGCGGTTTATGGAGACAGAATAGTCCTCACCGACGATGAAATGTACTCCGCCACGGTAGCGCTGGC
>ONLD01000047.1 GCA_900318565.1 uncultured Bacteroidales bacterium | reverse complement strand
GAAATCGTGCGCAGCGGCGCCATCGGAGAGCTGGTCAGCGTGCAGCATATGGAGCCCATCCAGTACGCCCATATGGCCCATTCCTACGTGCGCGGCAACTGGCGCAGTTCCCGCCAGACCACGCCCATCATCCTCGCCAAGTCCTGCCACGACCTGGACATCCTGCGCTGGATCATAGACAAGCCCTGCAAGAGCATCGTAGCAGACGGCTCCCTGCACCTGTTCCGTCCCGAGAACGCCCCTGAAGGCGCCCCCGCCAAGTGCACCGACGGATGCCCGCACGAAAGCACCTGCCCGTACTCCGCCATCGACATCTACACCAAGCAGAAGCGCCACCTCAACGTCTTCGACCTCGACGGCAACTACGACCCGGATTTCATTATGCAGCGCCTGCTGACCCCTCCCTACGACAGCTACGCCCGCTGCGTGTACCGCTGCGACAACGACCAGCCCGACCACTACGTGTCGGAAATGGTGTTCGAGGGCGGGCAGACGGCGTCCTTCTCGATGGAAGCATTCGCCCCGTACGGAGGCCGCCGTACCCGCATTATGGGCACGATGGGATACATCGAAGGAGACGGCACCCAGTTCACCCTCTGGAACTTCAAGGACAGGGTCCCGAAAGTCTGGAACAAGAAGGTCAGCGACATCCCCGAATACAAAGGCTCCGGCCACGGCGGAGGCGACCACGCCCTCGCACGCGATTTCGTGGAAGCCGTCGCCGCCCAGGATCCTTCCAAGCTTTCCAGCACCATCGACGTATCGATTGAAAGCCACGTGATGGGGTTTGCCGCCGAGCGCAGCCGCCGCAGCGGCAGGAAAGAAAAAGTATAGTATGAAAAGGTTCTCCCTTACCTTCGTGCTAGTCAAGCCTACTGCTTGATTTCTATGCCGCCGGGGCCGGCGTCCACTGTGATGGCGCTGTCCTTGTGGATGCGTCCTTCCAGGATTTCACGGGCGAGGCGGTTGATGAGTTCACGCTGGATGAGCCGCTTGACCGGACGTGCGCCGAAGTCGGGGTCGTAGCCGTTCTCCACGGCGTAGTCCTCGAAGGCCGGAGTGTAGCGCAGGGCCACGTTGTCATCCTCCAACTTCTTCTGCAGCAGCGACATCTGTATGCGCACGATTTCGCGTATGTCGTCCTTGGTCAGGGCGTCGAACTTCACGATTTCGTCAATCCTGTTGATGAACTCCGGGCGCATACGCAGCCGCAGCTCCTCTTCCTTCAGGTTGGAAGTCATTATCAGGATGGTGTTCTTGAAGTCCACCGTGCGGCCCTTGTTGTCGGTGAGGCGCCCGTCGTCGAGCACCTGCAGCAGGATGTTGAACACGTCGCTGTGGGCCTTCTCGATTTCGTCGAGCAGCACCACCGAGTATGGCTTGCGGCGTACTGCCTCAGTGAGCTGTCCGCCCTCGTCGTAGCCCACGTATCCCGGAGGCGCGCCGACCAGACGCGAGACGGTGTGCGCTTCCTGGTACTCGCTCATATCGATACGGGTCATCATAGATTCGTCGTTGAACAGGAACTCCGCCAGCGCCTTGGCGAGTTCCGTCTTGCCCACGCCGGTGGTGCCGAGGAAGAGGAACGAGCCGATGGGACGGTGCTCGTTGCTAAGGCCCGCACGCGAGCGGCGCACAGCGTCACTGACGGCCTCGATGGCCTTGTCCTGACCCACCACGCGCTTGTGGAGCTGGGATTCCATACGCAGCAGCTTCTCCTTCTCGCTCTCCAGCATCCTGTTCACGGGGATGCCGGTCCAGCGCGCCACGATTTCGGCAATGTCTTCCGGCGTCACGGACTCCGTGATGATGGGGTCCTTTATAGCCGCCTGCTTGTCGGACAGTTCCTTTATGCGCTGCTGGGCGGCTGCGAGGCGTCCGTAGCGGATTTCCGCCACCTTCGCGTAGTCGCCGGCGCGCTCGGCCGAAGCAGCGTCGCGCTTGTACTCCTCTATCTGGGTGCGCAGCGAGTTCAGCTCGGTCACGATGCCCTTTTCCTCGTTCCAGCGCTTCTCCAGCTGCGATTTCTGCTCCTTGGCCTCACGCAGCTCGGCATCGATTTTCTCGCTCTTAAGGGAGGTACCTTCGCGCTTGATGGCCTCTTTTTCGATTTCCAGCTGCCGTATCTTGCTGTCCAGCTCGGCGATGGGCTCGGGCACGGAGTTCATCTCGAGACGCAGCTTGCTCGCCGCCTCGTCCACGAGGTCGATGGCCTTGTCGGGCAGGAAACGGTTGTTGATGTAACGGTGGCTGAGGTTGACGGCCGCAATCAGAGCGTCGTCCTCTATGCTGACCTTGTGGTGCGTCTCGTAGCGCTCCTTGAGGCCCCTGAGGATGGCGATGCTCTCCGCGGGCGACGGCTCATCGACCATCACTTTCTGGAAACGCCTCTCCAGCGCCTTGTCCTGCTCGAAGTACTTCTGGTACTCGTCCAGGGTGGTGCTGCCGATGGTGCGCAGCTCGCCGCGGGCAAGGGCGGGCTTCAGGATGTTGGATGCATCCATCGCTCCGCTGCTGCGGCCTGCGCCGACCAGGGTATGGATTTCGTCGATGAAAAGTATGATTTCGCCGTCGGAGTCAACGACTTCCTTGACGACGCCCTTCAAACGTTCCTCGAATTCACCTTGATACTTTGCGCCCGCAATCAGCGCACCCATATCCAGGGAGAAGACCTTGCGGCTCTTGAGGTTCTCGGGAACCTCGCCGTTGACTATCTTCATAGCTATACCTTCTGATATGGCGGTTTTACCCACGCCGGGCTCGCCCACCAGAATCGGGTTGTTCTTGGTCCTGCGGGACAATATCTGCAAGACCCTTCTGATCTCGTCGTCCCGGCCGATGACCGGGTCGAGTTTTCCGGATGCCGCGGCCTGATTCAGGTCGATGGCGTACTTGCTTAAGAATTCGTATTTGTTTTCCATAATTCCATTCGGACACCCCAGGAGGTATCCGCAAGACTTGTGGTCAAAATACATTCCACTGACAATTTGTCAGAAACCGGAAGCCGGGAAGCATAAAAAAACCGGCGCGGAGAAGTCCGTGCCGGCTCAGGTCCTTGCTGCAAGATTATTCTGCAGGAGTTTCCGTGCTGGGAGCCGTCTGGTCCACGGGGGCAGTCGGGAATGCGGGCTGCTCGTCGGTGGCGACATTCTCGATGCGGTCGGTCACGTCGATGCCGGTGCCGCTGGTGCCGGTCGTAAAGGATGCGATGACGGAGACGACGATGATGAAGGCCACGAGGCCCCAGGTGATTTTCTCGAGGATATCGGCCGTCTGGCGCACACCGAATGTCTGGTTGCCTGCCACGAAGTTGCTGGCCATACCCTGTCCCTTACCGTTCTGAAGCAGCACGACAAGAATCAAAAGCACGGCTGCGATAACGATAAGCACGGTCAAAATGGTGAATAATGCGTTCATATCTCAGTTTTTGTCTAATTTTTCAATAAGGGATGCAAAGTAAATACTTTTTTCCGGATATCGCAAACTTAGTTTCGAATAAATTTCTTTTGCCTCATCAAGATAGCCCTGCTCGGCATAGATTTCCGCAAGGGTCTCGGTGCAGAAATCGAAAGACTCCTCGGGCTGGTCCATCGGCACGTCGTCGCGCTCCGAAGTCGCGAAGCGGGAGAAAATGGCGTCGTCCTCGCGGCGTACCTCTTTATATTGGGCAGTGGAGAAATAGTCGCCGCCCACGACGAAAATCCGCCCGGGATCCGGCACGCGCGGAGTTTCAATGACTTTTTTAACCTGCTTGCGGATTTCGGTGTCGGTATAATCCGAGGCGACGTTGCTCCGCACGAGCGAGTGCAGGATGCGCCGCGAGCCTATGTACAGGGCCGCCTGGGACAGCTGCTGGCGGCTAAGCGTGCCCGATGCGGCCATCCTCGAACACAGCTCCTTGCGCGCGCCGGCATACCAGGGGTAGATGCTCACCACCCCCAGCAACTCGTCCAGGTTGAGACGCTTGATGTCTATCCTCGTGCCTACCATTGCGCTACAGCTGCGTTGAATATATCTTCCACAAGTTTCTCTATGATTTCAGCGCACAGAGACGACTCCACGGCGTCGATGGTGCTCGTCGAATCGTACTCGGAGAACGCGGAGAAGGACTTGTCGAAGTCCTCTTCGGGGTGTTTCTTGTCTGTGAACTGAATTTTCACGGTCACCGTGAGCTTGTTGCGGGCCGCCACTTCATCGGCGGTCACGGCCGCGGGCGTGATTTCGTAGCCCGTCACCTCGCCGGAGAGCTCCATATCCCCGTCCACATCGACCTGCTCGAGGCGCGTCATACGGCGGAACTGGTTGCGTATGGCCTCCGTGAAGTCGTTGCTGAACGACGGGTTCACGCGCAGGGCCCGGTACTCTATGTAGTTGATGGTAATAGTGTTGACGTCGTTCTTGATGGATGTGCCGGAGAACGAATAGATGCCGCAGGAAGTCAGCGACAGCAACAGCACGACAAAGGGTATCAGGCGTTTCATTGGTTCTTCTTTTTGGCGGCGAGTTTACGGTAGATGGTGCGCTCCGAGATGCCGAGCTCCTTGGCAGCAAGGGCCACAGACCCGCCGTGACGCAGCAGGGCGCGCTCTATGAGCTCGTCGCGCATATGCTTCATATCGATGGGCTGGGGCTCCGGCTCGTCGTAGGACGGAATCTGCTCCTCGGGGTCTTCGAGGTGCGGCGCAGCCGGGGGGGCAATCGCATCCAGCGAGCCTCCGGAGTGGACTATGTGCTTCAGGGCGTCCACTTCCTGCTTGAGGTCGAGTATCGCCTTGATTATCATTTTCTTGTCTTCGTCTCCGAGACTGCCCGATGCGGCCGGAGCGGCGGTGGCGGGAAGCAGGGAATCCTGCTCGTCGGGAAGGTAGCGCGATATCACCTCGGGGCCCAGCTCCACCTTGTCCACCCCCCTTCCGGCAGGACGGCTCTCGAGGGCTGAGACCGTCTCGGCCACGTTCTTGAGCTGCCTTACGTTGCCTGGCCAGCGGTAGGACGACAGGCGCGAAATGGCATCCAGGTCGAGGGTCACGCGGGCGCTGCCGTACTTCTGCGCGAAGTCGGATGCGAATTTGCGGAAAAGCAGGTAGATGTCGCTCTTGCGCTCACGCAGCGGCGGCATCTGTATCTGGATGGAGTTGATGCGGTAGTAGAGGTCCTGGCGGAACTTGCCCGTCGCTACGGCGTAGGACAGGTTGACGTTGGTGGCGCAGATTACGCGCACGTCCGTCTTTTCGACCTTGGACGAGCCCACCTTGAGGAATTCGCCGTTCTGCAGCACGCGGAGAAGCATCGCCTGCGTGTCTTTGGGCAGCTCCCCTATCTCATCGAGGAACAGCGTACCGCCGTTTGCCTCCTCAAAGTAGCCCTTGCGCTCGCCTACGGCTCCGGTGAAGGCGCCTTTCTCGTGGCCGAAGAGCTCGGCGTTGATGGTCCCTTCGGGCAGGGCTCCGCAGTTGACGGCCAGGTAGCGCCCCGTCTTGCGGCGGCTGTGCTGGTGGATTATCTGGGGTATCACCTCCTTGCCCGTGCCGCTTTCGCCTTCGATGAGCACGGTCAGGTCGGTGGGTGCTATGGCTACGGCCGTCTCCAGCGCCCTGTTCAGGGCAGGATCGTTGCCGATGATATCGTATCTGTTTTTTAGTATCTGAAGCTCTTGTGCGTCCATAACAGTGCAAAGTTATGAAAAAATCTTATCTTTGCATTTCTGTGATGTAACATTTATATTATTATATGAAAAGAATACTCCTTTTTTCGGCACTTGCCGTGCTTTCTGTGCTCAGCTCTTCCTGCGCAAAGTCGATTACGGAAAAGATGAAACTCGCCGAGAACATCGGCATCCAGTGCACCCCCGAAGTGCTTGAAATCAAGGGCGGAAACATTCCCGCCACCCTCACCGTGACCTGCCCCAAGGGCTACTTCCATCCGAAGGCCACGATGGACGTGACCCCCGTGCTCGTGTACGAAGGCGGCGAAATCCCCTTCCACACCCTCCAGTACCAGGGCGAAAAGGTTAAAGACAACTTCAAAGTGGTCTCATCGGCCGGCGCGACCGTCACCGAGCGGCTCAGCTTCAAGTACAAGCCCGGCTGCGAAAAGGCCCGCCTGGAGCTGCGCAGCGTCATCCACTACAACGGCAAGGACTACCCCGTGGATCCTGTCAAGGTGGCCGACGGCTGCATCGCGACCTACCAGCTTGCTTCCTCTGACGGCCTGTATTCGGTCAAGCCCGACGGCTACCAGGCCGTGCTCCAGCGCACGACCGAGGGCCGCATCCTCTACGAGGTGGGCTCCGACAAGGTGCGCAAAGACCAGTTCGAGACCAACTCTATGGTCAACTACAAGAATTCCCTGGACTACCTCAAGGAAGACGAGCGCACCACCATAAAAGGCACGCAGATAGTCGCTTACGCATCCCCGGAGGGCGGCAAGGACTACAACGCCCGCCTCTCCGACAAGCGCGCCGGCACAGCCCAGAAGGCCCTGGACACCGTGGCCAAGGACATCGAGTTCACCGGCACCGAAATCAAGAGCGTGGGCCAGGACTGGGAAGGCTTCCAGGAGGCTGTCTCCAAGTCCAACATCGAGGACAAGGATCTCATCCTCCGCGTGCTTTCGATGTACAGCGACCCGGCGGTGCGCGAGAGCGAAATCCGCAACCTGTCCCAGATTTATTCCGAAATCAACAAGACCGTGTTCCCCGAGCTCCGCAGGGCGCGCCTGGTGACCAGCACCGAGTTCCGCAACTGGTCTGACGACGAGCTCGTGGAGATGTCCCAGAAGGGCCTGGACCGCTTCGACGAGCCTTCCGTGCTGCGTCTCGCCACCATCGCCACGACCCCGGAAAGCAAGGAGACGCTCTACAAGTACGCCATCCACGAGTTCAATTCCGACACCGCCCGCTACAACCTCGCTATGCTCTACCTTGACCAGGGCAAGACTTCGCTGGGCGGCGCATACCTGAGCAAGATCAAGGATCCCGACGCCGACGTGCTCAACGCCACGGGCGTGGTCGCTATGCGCAACGAGGACTGGGACCTTGCCGCCAAGTGCTTTGAGAAGGCAGGCAACGGGCAGGCCCGCGAGAACGCCGCCGTGATGAACATCATCAAGGGCGATTACAGCGCAGCCGCCCAGGCTGCAAAGGGCCTCAAGGGAGATAATGCCGCTCTCGCCCAGCTGCTCGCAGGCAACACCGACGCCGCCGAGGCAGCCCTGGAGGGAGACGGCGCTCGCACGGAATATATCCGCGCAATCCTCGCCGCCCGCCGTGGCCGGACCGCCGAGGCCAGGCGCCATCTTGACGCCGCCTGCGCCGCCGACCCGGCCCTCAAGGAGCGCGCTGCCAAAGATATTGAGTTTGCCGCGCTTGCTAATTAAGGAATTTTTCGTATCTTTGCAGCCCCTTTTTTAAGGGGAAATTATATATTTTATTTATTAACAAACACTTATGCCAACAATTCAACAATTGGTCCGCAAAGGACGCGAGACTGTCGAAGTAAAGAGCAAGTCCCGCGCGTTGGATGCTTGTCCTCAGAAGCGTGGCGTATGCCTTAGGGTTTACACTACCACCCCTAAGAAACCTAACTCAGCAATGCGTAAGGTTGCCCGTGTACGTCTTACCAACACTAAAGAGGTCAATGCCTACATCCCCGGCGAGGGTCACAACCTCCAGGAGCACTCCATCGTGCTTGTCCGTGGTGGTCGTGTGAAAGACCTTCCGGGTGTACGTTACCACATCCTTCGTGGCGCTTTGGATACCGCTGGCGTGGAGGGAAGGACCCAGTCCAGGTCTCTCTACGGTGCCAAGAGGCCCAAGAAGTAGCCGCAGGGTGTTTTAATTCTTTAATTTTTCAAAACAATGAGAAAGTCAAAGCCTAAGAAGAGGATTCTACTTCCTGATCCTAAGTTCCACGACACGATGGTTACCCGTTTCGTGAACAATCTTATGTTGCAGGGGAAGAAGAGTATCGCGTATTCTATTTTTTACGATGCCATTGATTTGGTAGGCGAGAAGATGAAAGATTCTGACAAGGCTCCTCTCGATATTTGGAGGAAGGCTCTCGAGAACGTGACTCCCCAGATTGAGGTGAAGAGTCGCCGTATCGGCGGTGCCAACTTCCAGGTGCCGACAGAGTTGCGCCCGGAAAGGAAGATTTCGCTCTCGATGAAGAATATGATCTCTTTCGCCCGCAAGCGTTCCGGCCACTCTATGGCAGAGAAACTGTGTGCAGAAATCATCGCCGCCTACAACAACGAAGGTGGTGCGTTCAAGCGCAAAGAGGATATGCACAGAATGGCAGAGGCCAACAAGGCATTTGCTCACTTCCGCTTTTAGCCACTGATAAAGGATGGCCAAGAGAGATCTCAACTACACGAGGAACATCGGCATAATGGCCCACATTGATGCCGGCAAGACGACTACGTCCGAACGTATCCTCTACTATACCGGAAAGACCCACAAGATCGGCGAGGTTCACGAAGGAGCCGCCACTATGGACTGGATGGTCCAGGAGCAGGAGCGTGGTATCACCATCACCTCCGCAGCTACCACTGCCTTCTGGCACTATGGCGGAAAGACCTACCAGATCAACCTTATCGACACTCCCGGTCACGTGGACTTCACCGTTGAAGTAGAGCGCTCCCTGCGTGTGCTCGACGGCACGATTGCGACTTTCTGCGCAGTCGGCCGCGTGCAGCCGCAGAGCGAGACAGTCTGGAGGCAGGCCGACAAGTACGGCGTGCCCAAGATTGCGTACGTAAACAAAATGGACCGCGTCGGCGCCGACTTCCTGGCCTGTGTCGAGGAGATCAAGACTAAACTTGGAGCTACTGCGGTGCCTATCTGCCTCCCTATCGGGGCTGAGGAGAAATTCCAGGGCATCGTGGACCTCATTTCCAAAAAAGCTATTTTCTACGACAACTCCGAAGAGCTGGTCAACTACGAAGTCCGCGAGATTCCCGCAGATATGCTGGAGTCCGTGGAGGAGTGGAGGTCCAAACTCGTGGAGAAGGCGGCCGAGCTCGACGATGAGCTGATGGAGAAGTATTTCGCTGATCCTGAATCCATTACCGAGGAGGAAATCATAGCCGCGCTGCGCAAGGGGACCATCTCTATGCAGATTGTGCCGGCCTGCTGCGGTTCTTCCTTCAAGAACAAGGGCGTACAGTTCCTGCTGGATTCAGTGATGCGCTACCTTCCTTCCCCGCTGGACATCGGCGAGACCAAGGCCACCAATATGGCGAACGACCAAGTCGTGTCCCTTCCTCCCAGCGAGACGGCTCCTTTCTGCGGTCTTGTGTTCAAGATTGCAACGGATCCGTTCGTGGGCAGGCTCGCATACGTGCGCGCCTATTCCGGACACCTTGACGCCGGCAGCTATGTGATGAACGCCCGTTCCGGCAAGAAGGAAAGGGTGGCCCGTCTCTACCAGATGCACTCCAACCACCAGAACCCCATCGAGTTCGTGGAGGCGGGAGACATCTGCGCAGCCGTCGGATTCAAGGACCTCCGTACCGGTGACACCATCTGCGCCGAGAACCACCGCTACAGCCTCGAGTCTATGGAGTTCCCCGATCCCGTTATCGGTATCGCAGTGGAGCCCAAGACGCAGCAGGACCTCGACAAGCTCGGGGTTGCGCTCTCGAAGCTGGCGGAGGAGGACCCTACCTTCACCGTGAAGTCGGATGCAGAGACCGGCCAGACCGTTATCAGCGGTATGGGCGAGCTCCATCTGGACATCATCGTAGACCGTCTGCGCCGTGAATTCGGCGTGGAAATCAACCAGGGCGCTCCTCAGGTCAACTACAAGGAAGCCGTCACGACCAGCATCCAGCACCGCGAGGTGTTCAAGAAGCAGACCGGCGGCCGAGGCAAGTTCGCAGACATCATCGTGGAAATCGGCCCTGCAGACCCGGGCGTGAACGGACTTCAGTTCGACAACCAGGTCAAGGGCGGAAACGTGCCCAAGGAATTTATCCCCAGCGTGCAAAAAGGCTTCGAGTCAGCTATGACCAACGGTGTCCTGGCCGGCTACGAGGTGCAGTCTCTTAAAGTCACCCTTCTGGATGGCTCTTACCATCCGGTGGATTCTGATCAATTATCATTCGAGCTGGCAGCCCGTATGGCTTTCCGCCACGCGTGCCGCAAATGCTCCCCTGTCCTTCTCGAGCCTATTATGGACCTCGAGGTTGTGACTCCGGAAGAGTATATGGGAGAAATCGTCGGTGACCTGAACCGCCGTCGCGGTCAGATTACGGCGATGGACTCCACTGCCAACGGAGCCAGGATAGTCAAGGCGTTCGTGCCGCTCTCCGAGCAGTTCGGCTACGTGACGGTGCTCCGCACCCTCTCGTCAGGCCGCGCCACCAGCACGATGTCGTTCGACCACTATGCTGAAGTACCGGCCTCTATGGCCAAGGACATCGTTGAGAAGAGCGGTTACAAGCTCCCTTCGGATGATGAGTAAACAAATGATTTTAAACAAATTAAGTATATGAATCAGAAAATTAGGATTAAACTCAAGTCTTTCGATTATATGCTCGTCGACAAGTCGGCAGCTAAAATCGTTGACACGGTGAAAGCTACTGGCGCGAAGGTGAACGGACCTATTCCTCTCCCTACCAACAAGAAGATCTTCACCGTCAACCGCTCGACCTTCGTCAACAAGAAGGCCCGCGAGCAGTTCGAGCTCGATTCTTACCGCAGGCTTCTCGACATCGAGGACTCCAACGCAAAGACCGTTGACGCCCTGATGAAACTCGAGCTGCCCTCCGGTGTCGAGGTTGAAATCAAAGTGTGATCATAGCATCGCAAGAACAAGATTCAGGAAAGTTTGCTATATTTGCAATCAGATACTGAATCTGACGGTCCCTTAGCTCAGTTGGTTAGAGCACCTGACTCATAATCAGGGAGTCGCAGGATCATGCCCTGCAGGGACCACAAAAGGCCGGCGAGTTTCGCCGGCCTTTTGCGGTCCCAAGGGACTATAATCCCCCTGCACCCCCAGGGGACTGAGGGGCGATCCCCTCAGACTCCCCCGGTCCGCTTTTGCAATCCTGCTACCTAGTCATCGCTGGACACGCGGGTGGTCTTTCTTTCACGTAATAGCAGGGGAACCTATCTCCTGGGATAGATTGGTCACTTATGTAAAGAACAAGTTCATCATCACCGGAAGGGACTTGATAGATGATGAAGATAGATTGGTTATTGCATATATCATAGACGCTCTATATCAAGAGTACGGTGAATCCTGGGCAGACGGGGACACCCTATATACTAGCTCCACAGCAGACCTTGGTAGCAAAGCACTTGTCTTATCAACCTTGGCAGAGGAGATCTTTCATCAAGCGAAACAGGAAACCGGCAAAAACACCCGTTCTGACGGGAAATTGCCAAAAATCCGTCAGGAAGCCGTGGCGCCTACCTGCGACGGTGGCTCTGGGCCTTTGGGCAATGCGGCGGGACCAGCCGGGGGCCAGCCAAAATGGCCGGGCTGGCGGCCCGGGGGAATAAAATCAGTGGCGGCGTTTAAGGGAATGGCAGGATTATTCGGTGTACTCCACCTGGGTCCAGCCATTGGGGATACCGCTTATTCCAGAAGGATAAACCACACCAGGCGCCTTGTAGAACGTTCCTTTGTTCGGAACTCCCGACATCCATTCGCTTAGACAACTTGTCGCCGAGATGTCAGTTGCCAGACATATAATAGTCGTAACGCCGGAATTAGAAAACATCTGCCTATAGCACTCTGTAACCAGAGTCTTAGCCGGCAAGGTGGGCGCCGTTTTTACTTTGCTGCACTGTCTCAACAATTCTCGATAGCAGTCCTGGGAAAGAGTCATGGCCGGCAATTCGACACCACTTATATCCGTCAAATTGGTACACTGGCGGAACATATTGTAGCAGCAACGGTAAGCTGTCCCCTCCACTCGGAACTGCGGGGCGCGTGTCAGGCTCGTGCAGTTACGGAACATCTGCATATAGCATTTAGGAGCCAGCGTATTATCAGGGAAAATCAGAGGGTTATCCGGATGAATATCGATATATGTGACTGCTGTTCCTGATCCTTTGGAAAACGCTCCGTGGAAAGCGCTCTCGGAAAGATTTTCCTTGTCTGCGAGCAAGCTCATTATATTTCCGGAGATATAACACTTTTTGTCCGCTTCAAAAATGGGTTTATTAGAAGGGCTCTCATACGTATCTGTCCCTGCGTTTTTATAATTCGTCCGGTTTCCTTTTATCCAGGCGACCTCATCAGCATTCAAAGTGAACGGAGCTGTATAATGTATCCAGGTATCCCCGTAATCCACGCTATACTCAATACCGGAATCGGAATAATTATATTTGAACGTGATGGTAGTGCCATCTGAAATCGCGGTGATGCAGAAACCATCATACGAAAACGTGGAACGGGTGATCGAATAATAGGTGTTGGCGGCAAGGGTCTGGTCGGCAACCGTGAAATCTTTCGACTGAGCCGCGTTCTCGGCATCCGTCCACTCGATGACCAGTTTGGCGCTTTCCAGCGACACGCCGCCGCCCAGGAAGGCGAAAACAAAAGGAAGCTTGCCGGCCTGGGTCACCGCAACGCTCACCTCCCGAAGAGGGACGCTGTTGTTGAGCAGCCTGGCCGTGATCACGCGGCCCACAGGCGCCTGACCCGGCGTCATATTGACGGAGCAACGCAAAAAACTGGACTGCTGCTGAAGGGTGAAACTGCCATCCATCAAATTCCCGGAGCCGGTAAAATGGCTCAAACGGCTGACGGCATCCTCCAGGGACGAAGCCCAGGAACCCAGGCTGTAACTACCGGCGGAAACGGCGTCCACTTTCCCGTCCGTCACGGTGTGCAGATCATCCGTCCCGCTCACAAGTACCAGATTCACAGGCGGATCGGGATCCCTGGGAAGCGTGCCGACATAGGTAAGGATGCCAGCAAAACTGGCCTCGTGTTTCCCGACGTCACCGGCATCTTCCATATCCAGGAAACCATACAGTGTGCCGTCCTCACTTTCCAGATACACCCTGTCTCCGTTTGCATACTTATACACCATACCTTCCCCAAGGGTGGCCCTGGTGTCCACATCCGTGCGGATGGAAGCCCGATAATGCACGGTCTGCACTTCAGTGACAGGGGAAATGGTCTCCACATCTTTATTACAGGCCACCACAAGAGACAAAACCATCCATAGCAGCATCTTTGTAACTTTCATCTTACTCATAGTTCGCCTCCGTTGTTAAGATTACCGCCCAAGTCTATGTCGCCGCGGCCTACCAGGGCATTGATGAAGGAAACGCTCACCGGATTGAAATACTCATTGGACACCCGGATGGTGGTAGCGCTGTCGGTCCGGGTGGTCAGGAAATAGCAGAAGAATGTGCGGGAGCCCCCGCTTGCGGCCAGTGCCGAGTAATCACTCCAGCTGAGCGTCCTGGTGAAGCGCCCTGAAGACACAGGCATATCGATTCCCTTCGACGTGTCGGTGGCGAGAGTCGGATCATCCGGTTCGAGAGTGAAGACAAGCGGGAACATGGATTGCGGCATCCCGTCAGGAATGGTTATCCCCACGGTGACGGGAGCACCGACGACGTCAGGCACAGGGTCTGTGCACGTGGCTGTGAGTGGCTGAGTGTTGACGAACGATGCACTGCCCTTGTGGAAGTATTCGTTGTAGACCCATATTGCGGTAGCACTACTCGCCTGGGTGGACTTGAAATAGCAGTAGAATGTGCGCTGGCCTTCGCTGGCAGCCAGATTCGAGAACTCCGCCCAGGTGAGCGTCCTGGTGTAGAAGAATGCCGGGGTGTCTTTATACGTCGATTCCGTGGTGGCTATCGAACGCCCGGAGCCTACGGGCAGGTTGATGTCATAGGAAGTGTCCGGGGTAAGTGTCCCGGCCTCGGGCTCTACGATGAAGTCCAGCGGGAACATGGATTCCGGAAGCTCAGACGGGATGGTGACAGCCACGGTAAGAGGCGCGCCGGTGACCGGCCACACACGGTCCGCGCACGTGACGGTCAGCGGTTGCTTCTTCTGAAGCGTGATTTCCACTTCCCTGTAGAGGCGCAGGTCCTGATGGTTGCCGGGGTTGTGGCCGGTGATCTTGATCTTCTGGGTCTTGGTCTCGTCCAGCGGCTCCACGGTGTTGAACCGGATGGTCCGGATTCCGTCCACCCCGCCCACGGTGGCGGCCTCGGGGAAGAAGAAGCCCCTGGTGGGCACACGGTTGCCGTTGCCGTCGTAGAGGATGAGGATGTCGTCGGAGCCGTCGGTCATCGGCTCCAGTTCCACCCTCACGGCGGCGGTGTTGAGGTTGGGCACGTCCGAATACACGTCGTTGAAGAAACGTGCATACAGTTCGTAGAAGTAACCTTCATCCGCCGGGCCGCTGTAGGTCCTGGTCATGAAAGGCTCCACCACCAGGCGGGTGGTGCCGTTGGAGATGTCGGAAAGGTGGCGCATCGACACGTCGGCCGAAATATCCTCGGCGCCGGAAGACACTGCCGCGAGTTCCGGGGTGTGCACTCCTTCGGAGGAGATTCGGTGCAGCTGGATGTTGTAGCGGAAGTTCCTGTAGATAGGATAATACCGGGAGACGGTCTGGGTGCCTTCCACCTTTGATTCCATCAGGTCGAGACGGTAGTAATAGTAGTTGTCGTCGTCCTCGAACTTGCCGCAGATTATGATGAATGTCGGCCCGATCCTGTCGTTCGGGACTCCGCGCTCATAGACGTAGAATCCGCTTTCGGTGTCGTTCTCGTCGTACTTCCACGCCGGCAGGCATATTGCCGGGGTACTCGATGTCGGTTTCCAACTGTTCGAAAGTGCTCTTCTCGTAGCCGCTGAACTGATATCCGGCGGGAGGGTTGAAGTCGAAGCGGTTCACCGCCACCGGCTCGTTGCTGCGGTAGGGCACCACAGAGCCACGTTCGGGATAGTAGATGACGGCGTAGCTGTGGAGCTTGAAATTCTCGGACGCGTTGCTGACCTGTATCTTGGCAAAGTTGCGGATGAGCGGGACGTACTGGAAGAATGCCAGGGTCGCGTCGTCAGGCATATAGCTTCCGTTCGAAAGTTTTATGGGCTCCTGGGTGCCGGGGTCTATCTTCGCCTTGATGTACGGCACGTAGAGCTTCTGCCAGTAAGCCTGCTTGTTGTCGAAAGACAGCATATTGGGAAGGCTCTGGTAGGAGTAGGTTCCGGAAATCAGCTGGTTTTCGTCCACATTGCCCAGGATATGGATGGTGCGGCCGAAGTCGGAAATCTCGAGCTGGACGCTGAATGTGTAGAGGGTAGTGTGCCGGTCGCCTTCGGAAAGGGGATATTTATCCGCCGGAATTTCGGCATTCTCTTCTGTCCCAACCAGCGTTGCCTTCCTTATGTATTTGATACTCTGGCTTCCGCCGCAGACCACCAGATACATCATATCCGGATCGAGGTAGGGCGTGCCGGTGATGTCGCCGTCGCCGGTTGCCAGTGTCCTGGTGGCGGGAAGCACCGGGATGTCGGGCACGGAGAAGGTGATGGTCACGGGGGCGCCTTCGAGCGAAGTGCCCACGGGGGCGCCGCCCTGCTCAAACTCGCTCACGCAGGACAGCGCCAGGACGGCGGCGCACAGATATGCGATCAGTCTTCTCATTGCGGCCTGTCCCCCCATACGAATTGCGAGCGCGGGTTCCACTGCTCGTCGCCCCAGTACCAGGAGTCATAGACGCAGCGGAGCATCGCCAACGATGAAGTCTTATCGGTCACGGTGCCTTTATCTTTGTCGACGTACACGACGCCGTTGGCAGACCAGTAGTCTCCTCTGAACATCGATTCAAAAACGCCTTTTGCCGAAAGCTGGGCGATGAATTTGATTTCGCTCTTGGTGGGTATGCGCCATCTGCCGCCCGGGAACCCGTCTTCCTGATACCCGGCGCAGCGCCATTTTGCCTGATTCTCGGTGAGGTTTCCGAATTCCGTGCCGCCCAGTTTGGTGGAAATCCTGTAGCCGGGCGCCAGCATATTCTTCGTGCGGTCGGATTTTTCCGTAGGGCGATAATACATCAGCGGCCTGCTGTCTCCCGTCAATCTCAAAGGGGCATTCACATCGCCGTCCACCACAGGGGCCTGGGTGAAGTTGGACACACCACCGGTCCTGTCCGGAAGTACTGCATCCCCGGCACCGGTGCCGTTGTTCACGAAACTGTAGCCCAGCACGGGCACGGTGGTGTCGTAGCCCTCGATCCGCGGGTCGCCTATCACGAATTCAGAATTCGTGGGAAGCACCGTCACGTTGATCCGGAAAATGTCACGGCCGCCGCCCGTATACCACACGGTACGCCACTGGTATTCCCTCTTGTTGTTGTCTGTAGTCAGTTTGTAGTAGGGATCGGTACTGTTGCTCCCCGTCCTGATGAAGCGCCCGGCGTCGATATAGACATACCCCCAAGGCTTGTTCAGCCAGGGTTTTTCGGAAGCGACAGGATAGAATGGCGTACCGTTGTTGTCGCTGGTGGCCCTGATTTCGCTGTCGGAATTCGGACAGGACTCGATGTAGATGCCCGGATACTGGACGATGGTGATGTGCTTCAGGTACTCGTTGTAGGGGTAGACACCGGCGGTAAGGTCCTCGTGGACTATGTCGAACTCGATGGTGTAGGGCGAATAGTCGAAGTCGTTCTTGGTGTAGTCGTTCTGTAGGGTGTGGTTGAGCTCTATGGTCGTGGAAGTGTTGGACACCCAGCTGGAAGGTTCGTAGACAGGGTTGCCGTCAGAGGATAGATTCTGGCCGTTGTATTCCAGATAATACTGTCCGGTGGCGGTGTCTTCGCGCACCCAGGCGTGGTATTTGGTGTTGTAGGCGTCCACAGCCGCGATTCCTTCCTTGATTTCGCCGTAGTACGGCCTCCTTGCCGTCACGCTGCCTTCGACTATCTTCACGTCGTGGCTGGAAAGGAAGGGTATGCTCAGCGTTGCCTGATTGTTGAGCCTCTTCACCTTGGTGTCCACGGACAGGTAGCGCGCCTTGCTGATGACGGCATACTTGTCGATGGGCACGCTCTTGTTCTGCCAGTCGAGTATGTAGTAGGTCGTGGGGAAGAGGTAGGCCTTGCCCTCGTCCGTCTCCGAGCCGAGGATGCTGACGTCGATGTTGAAGTGATACCAGTTGTTCCTCTCGAAGCTGTCTACGGGAAGGATCACTTTATAGTAGTATTTGCGCCTGTCGTAGGAATATCCGCCCGCCTCAGTGCGGCGCCAGTCCATCTCGAGCTTGAGATAAGGCTGCGCGGGCAGGGGCTGGGTGTAATCCGGCCGGCCGGTGGACCAGGCGACGGGGTAGGAATACATCGGATAGGTGTTGTAGTAGGTCTTCGCGCTTGCGCCGGAGCCCGCCGTGGTGTGGGCAAGGAATTCGGTGCCGTTGTCCCTGAGGAAGGGGCGCCTGTTCTCTTCGGCGCTGTAGGAGAAGAACTCCGGAGCCGTGTTGTCGGCGCTGGACCCGGTGCCGAGAGTCACGTTCTTGGCGCCGTCCACAAGGTAGATGCGCATCGTGTGCAGCACCGGCTGCCAGACCTCGTCCGGATCGCCGTCGGCCTCGTGTTTGAGCGTCACTTCGCTTGCCACCGAGACTGCCGTGGTCAGTTTTGCGGCGAAGCGGCGGGCCTCGATGGTGCCGCTCGCGCTTATGGGTGCGGATGCGTCGAAGGTGAGCACGGTCTGGCCGTCCATCAGGAAGCTGCCCTGGATGTAATTGCTTTCCGTGGCGGCGAAGTCCGTCTCTACGGCCACGGCGGCAAGCTCATCCCGGGACGTGCCGGCAAGGGATGCGCCCGGGGTCAGGTCGCCACTGTAATTCACTATAGCATACACGGTTGCGCGCATCGAATTCGCGGCCGTGAAAATCTGCTCCGCGTCAGTCCTCTTAAGCACGAGGTTGAACGTGGCTTCCCAGGAACTCAAGGCCGTGTTGTAGGTCACGGGGTCTTCGGCGAGGTCCACCCTCTCGTGGTAGACGGCCGGGGCGTCGGCGACCGGGGCGGCTCCGGGGTAGAAGAAAAAGTCGACGGACTTTATGAGGTTCTCATTGAAGCGGGTCTCCCCGTCTTCGGGAGTGGACTTGGTCAGGGCCGGATCTTCGCAGCGCACGGTCAGCACCAGCCCGGGAGCGGGATTCACGGGCACATAATCCTTGGTGCACGCCGCCGTGAGCAGCAGCGCAAGCACAATCAGGATATGCAACAGGCCCTTCTTCATCATTCGCCCCAGTTCTGCTTGAGTATTATCCTGTAGTAGTCGATGGACTCGGTGTCGAGGTCGATCCAGCGCTCGTTGTCGCCGATTTCGACGCAGAAATGGAGGTCGATGTAGTTGCCCTCCAGCTCGGCATCCGTGTGGGTGCCGGGATTGCACGAAATCTCGAATTCTATCTTGCAGTCCTCTATCCTGCCGTCTTCCGGGTGCTGGTAGTTCGGGTAGATCATATGGCTCATAGGGTTGACGGTGAATATTCCGTCCACCTTGGTGTGCCCCGGAAGGGCGCCGGCCACGGGCACCACGTGAATCTTCTGCCCCACCGGCGTGGCTATGAGGATGTCGCCTTTTATAATGTTCGGCTGCCCGCTGAGCGTGTGCCAGAAGTAGATATTATAGTAGCCGTCTGCGGTCTGCTCCTTCTTGTAGGTGGCAGGATCGCTTTCCGGGATGGTGAAACGGCGCACCACATTCACCGTGGCGGTGGTGAAGTCGAAATCGTAGGTGGTCTTGTCCCAGGGGAGGACCACTATCTTCAGCTCCAGGGTCCTGGTGGCCTCGGCGAAGTAGGCATACAGGATCCAGGAATGGTTGCGGGAGAGCACGTCGTCGGACGGCATCGAGAAAGTGGCCGTCTCCTCTCCCTGCCCGACGTCGTAGAGTATGGTGCCGGAAATGATCCTGTCGGTCTCCCTGATGTAGATGGGGCCGACCTGGGAAGAGGCTCCGACGGCGGCATCGAGCCGGCTTTCATATTCCTGGGCGGACTCGGTTTCATGCCCGGCGCTGCGGAACAGCAGCTCATCCGGGCGCTCGCTGATGGTCAGGTCCGCGTTCGCCAGCAAGGGCGCACCGCCGTCGCCGGAAAGCGTTGCTTCCAGAGGGGTGTAGCCGTCGATTTCGAAGGGGTTGTCGGTGGCGCCGTATTTATGGTCGGTGAACAGTTTCTCCGCCGTGGCAATCTGGCAGTCGTGCCCCGAGGATGTGCCGCCGAAGGTGATGCTCTTCACTACGCAATTGGCGTTGACCGGCACTGCGGGGTCGGTGCCCGAGGCGGGAGTTCCCTTCTGGCAGAAGACAAAGCGTAGCTTCGACACGGCGCGCGTGAGGGTCAGCGTGGAGATGTTGAGCACGGGATAGCCGCCGCTCACCGCTGCGGCTTTGAGCACTCCCGACATGGGGAGTCCGGCGGCCGGAACGGCCATCGTAAGGGGCGAGGCCCCGAATGTGGCGCCGCTGATCATCACGGCATCAAGTTCGCTGCGCGTGGTCGCTTCGCCAAGGGACACATTGGTGGCCGACGCAGCGTTCGCAACCGCATACACATCCACCCGGGCGCCGTCTGCGCTCAGCGTATTGAACATTTCTCGGCTGAGGGGCATAGCGAAACGGGTGATGGCGGAGTGCGGAAGACCGGTGTCGGCAAGCTGGGCGGAAGTGAAGGCCTTGTAACCCACCAGCTGCCCGTCGTTCGCGCCTCCACCCAGGAACACCCACAGCTGGAGGTAGCTGAACACCTTCTCGCTCCCAAGGGCGCCCACGCTGCCGGTCTCGGCTTTCGTGGCCACCAGGTCGGGGATGTAGATGCTGACCGACAGCTCTGCCGGATCTTGTACGGCTTCGGGATGAGTACAGGAAAAGACCGGCAATGCCATCAAGAGCACTACCGCGATTCTTTGTATGAATCTCATCCTTTTCATCATCCCTTTAGAATGGTAGTTTGATTCCTCCCGGCTCCACCTGCATCCAGTCCATTTCCGCCACCACGCCAATCTCCAGCTGAGGGTCGCGAAGGTCGGGGACGGCGTTGTAAGCTTTACCCAGATCGTTCACCCGCACGTAGATTGTGGTCTTGTGGTCGGAGTCGAACACGCCGGCGATATTCTCCCCCGCTGGTTTCGTGCCTTCTCCGGGCTTGAGTTCACCGGCAAGATAGAACTTGCATCCGGGCTGGACCGTGCCCTGCTGGCACTGGAAAGCGGACGAAGTGGTGTTTTCGAATTCAAGCGCGAAGTGCACTGGCTGGTCGTCTGCGGTGGGCAGCACCATTGTCTGCACATACTGCGAAGTGCCGCCAAGCGTGATGCCGCTGATGTTGTTGTCGTAGATGAAGCGGCTTTCGGATGAAGACTTGGGCGCGAAACCGAAGTCGACATCCTTCTGGTCGCCGATGATTATGCCGGTGAGGGGGCATCCTGCAGCCGGCACGGCATTCCCGGAAGGCGCGACGAAGCGGAATTCCACGAGCCCGACTCCATACTGCATCTGGTCCACTATCGCGACGGACCTGGTGGACGACATAACTGCCGAACCCTCGGTATAATAGGACAGGATGTTACCCCAGGTGTAGTTCTGGGGCTTATACTGCTCCTTGACGCCGTCGTCGGCTGAAGTCTTTATTGTGCTGTTGGCGTAGTACCACAGGCTCGGGGGATAGCAGTACTGGGCCACAGGCACCAGCGAAATGTTCACTCCGTTGATGAGTTTCACGAAGCGGTGGCCGTTCCACCACATACCCACCGCCCCTTCTGGGATACCGTAGGTGGAGGGGAAATCGGCGCCTGCCGCATTGCGGGCGGCCTGGAGGGCCGAAAGCTTCGTCATCACTGCGTTGATGGCTGTCGGATTGGTGCCGCTGTACTCGGAGAGCGCTCCGAGGATGTTCTGCTCCATACGATACAAGGTATGATAGGAGCAGGACGCTATCTGGTTCTGGAAGGTGAAGGCATTCAGGAACGCCCGGATGTCGGCATCTTCATAAGCCTGAAGGACCTCCACCACCCCATTAAGAGCGGCTATCAGATTGTCCGTGGTCTGGTTGATCGCTGTCAGGTCATCTGTCTCCAGGACTGGCTCCAGACTGAATGAAATGTCTCCGGATGCTGAAGGATTGTCCAGTCCGGAGGGGGTCAGGACACCGTTTTTGTGCTTCCCTTCCTTGGTAGAGACGGAACCGAAGTCGAATGCCTTTCCATAGGCAAGGACGCGGTTTGTTTTCAGGGGCACTCGGGCGATGTCGTAGAGATGGGAATTGTTGTTTGCCACCAGGCCGTTCTGGCCGATTGTCGGATTGTGGATCAATACATTGCTGCCACCAAGCCTGGCGTTGCCGTCGCCAACCGGGATGGCGGACTCGGTCTGGAAGGGAATGACATAGATTCGCTCGATTCCCCGGAAACCGGCGCCATCCTGGGTTATGGCGGCAGTCATTTTGGTCTGCACCGTGGGAACGTCCCCTGTGGATTTGAGCGACAGGGCAAGGGTCATAGCATTATCTTGGCCATCAAGACCCTCCCTATCCAGCGGGCGCAAAGTGCACCCGCTGGAAAGAAGGGTTATACAAGCCAAAGTTATGAATGCTATTCTGACGTTCACGGAGAGACGTTTCAGATGCTACAGAGTGATGTTGTAGGTGTAGCCGCTGTGCCACTTGAGGTCGACGGAGAGTCCGAGCGACATCTGGGTGCTGGCAAGGTTAGGAACGGTGACATAGGCGTTCTTCAGGGAGTCTTCTCCGAGGGTGAAGGTGGCTGAGGTCACGAAGTTCTGGATGAACACGCGGTTGATCTGCTTGGAGTGGCCGGCGACTTTGCCGCTGGGAACAGCCTCGCTGTCAACACCATACACGGGAGGAATCGCGTATTTGCCTTCATCGGGCCAGACAGGCAGAGCGAGGACTGAAGCGCTGGTTGCGGTGGCTACGGAAAGTTCAGCGATAAGGTAGAAGACGCCGTCCTTGGGGACAATGTTGTCCTTGCCCCAGAAAGCATCGCCTTCGTTCTTGAATTCGAGGGCAACCCTGACGGCCTGCTGTGCGTCGTCTGCAAGGGTCTTGTTGTAGTTGTCGAACACGAGAGTGTAGTTCTCGTTGCCGGCCTGAGTAGGAATGGCGCCGCTTGCAATTGCGTCATCATACACCACATAGGTAAATTCGCTGCCGGTAGTGACCTTGGGAAGGAACTGCCAGTCCACAGTGTTGATCTGGCCGCCGACGAGGAGACCTGTGAAGGTGAGGTGATGGTTGTTGGTAGGAATCAGATTATCGTTGGCGTCTCCGGTCTTCGCGGCTTTGTTGTCCTTGAAATTGGCAAGGCCGGCGGCGATAGCAATCTTGGACTCGAGCAGGGCTACACCGTAGTTGATGTTGTTGCGCACCGCAATTCCTCGGGTGTTGGACTGGACCCTTGAGTTGGACTTCCAGCTCTTGACTTCCCATTTGTTGCCTGATGTGGTGTCATCATCCCAGGGATTCACGCCGTTGGGGTAGTCGTTGGTGGTGACGTCCTGGCTGGTGGTGCGGATAGGAGAATTGACGTAGTATGCAATCTCGGCAGGATAGAGGTAGTTGTTGGGATTGAATGTGTTTCCGGGGTTGGCAAGGGCCTGGTTGGGATCCTTATATTCAAACTTGTCGCCGACAAAATCCAACTGTGCAGCACCGTCGGGGATACCGAACTGCGTGTGGGGGAAGGAGGTGATATTTTCCACACCCGAGAATTTGGCGGTCCATTCTGCCTCATCGGCGATTGCGCCTGCCGTTATAGCGTTTCCTTTGATAGAGGTGACGGCCTGGAATTCCATAGCATCAGTGAAGTAGCGTCCCTTGCGCTGCATAATCTGGTCGGCCAGACGGCAGGCGTTGGCTTCTTCGGGGCCGGTAGGATCAGCGCCCTGGACGGATTTCACAACATTGATCAGGGAAGTCATCATTCCCTTGATGGCTGCGGACGAACCGGCACGGTATTCACCAGTCTCAATCTTGGTGAAGGTGGAATAGGCTGCGCCGAGGATTTCCTCGAGACCGGTCAATGTAGGACGCTGGGTAGCATCGTCATATTTGGCTCCGAGATCTTTCCAGGAAAGGGCCGGCATATTCTTATAAACCGTCTTAGGATCCTTAGGGTCGCCAGGGGCGGAGTAAGAGTCAGTAGCGGTCATTGCAGCTACTTCAGAGCTGATGATACGGTTGATGATGAAAACCATCAAGTCTCCGGTGTGCTTGTAGGCGGTCTCATCCGTCAGCCTCTTCACCAGGTCGAAATGAGTATTGGCAGGAGTCTTGTCGACGTTGTAGACTAGTTTGCCGGTGGCGTTGCTCGTGGTAGCGTTGATGGCCTTGCCATAGAAAAGCATTGCGTCCACATCCACGGGAACGTTGAGCTGTACGATACGGTTGGAGCTGGACGTAGCGTTGTTGGCTGCATCGATGGAACCGTTGGAATAAAGTGTACCGAGGGCGTAGTCGCGGTCGGTAGCCTGGGTGGAACTCAGCACGAAAGACTCCACATTGAGGGCGGGAACACTCATATTCGTCTTGTAGGCGAGGACGTGGGCTTCGTTGATACCGAGGAAGTTACTTGCCTTCTGCGCGGCGGCAGCAGTCTGTTTGGTCTGGGGAGAACCGGTGTTGACGCTCAGCACGAACTGAGTGGTGACCTCCTTGGTCTCGGGGTTGAAATCGGGGTTGTCTGACACCACCTCTTTGGGGTTGCAGGCAACGGCTGCAGCCAGAGCTATAGCCCCTGCGAGCGAAATTTTGATAAGTTTACCCATAATTATATGAATTAATTGATGATTGAAATTTCTATAGCGGTATAATGTGCACTCCGGCCTGGTTCCAGTCCAGGGTCACGGACACACCCACGGAAGTGTCGTCAGTGGACACGATTCCGTCGTGGCCTATGCGCACGCGGATAATCTTCAGCTGGCCCGCGCGAAGGGGCTTAATCAGGCCCAGGCGGCTTTCAGTGACGGAGCCGTCGGGCAGGGTCACGTAGACTACCCACTCCCAGAGCGCTTCTTCTGCGTTTTCGGAAATGAAAGGATCTGTGGTCTCGATGACCACCTTGCTCTCGGGCTTCGGCTCTTTCGAGGGGAACTGGACGGTCACGTAGCAACTTTCAGCGCCGCCCTCGACGGGCACGTTCACCGCCTCCACCAAAGGGCTCCTGTTGAACACGTAGGTGCTGTCGGCGATATTGAACGAATCTGCGAATCCGGTCGTGAACGCCTTGAATCCGCTGATTTCCGGCGTGCCTTCGGCAGTGTTGTCCACCACCAGGGCAGTGGCGCAGTTGGCCATGTAGAGCTGCACGAGGAAGCTCTGGTCCACGCCTTCGAGAATATTCATCGGGAGGCGGGCGGTGAAAAGGCCGGTGTTGTGGGTCTTGATGATGTTGTTCTCGTCCGGATCGTCCTGCAGGAGGCGGGAAGTGCCGCAGGACTCTTCCTTGTCGAGGTCGACAAGCTGGTTGTCGGTGATGTTGGCCACGGCCAGGTGCATATATTCACGCACCGGCAGGTGCAGGGTGTAGCTGGTCTGGCTGGCGTCCATGATATCGCTGAAGTGCTCCAGCACGGGGCGCGGCTCGTAGAAGTCGTAGAACGACAGGTCCACGTCGTGGGCGAAGTCGGAAAAGATGTCCTTCAGGTAGTCCTTCAGGGCTTTCGCCACGTGGATATCGGCCTCCAGGCCCAGCACAGTGTTGATTTCCGTCTGCACGTTAGTCACGAGGCGCATCTCGTAGTCGATGGAGTACTCGTCGGGGCAGCCGCTCAGGTCTTCATCGACCAGGCAGCAGCCGGCGCTTGCAAGCGCTATTGCGAATATGCTCAAAAACTTCTTCATCACCTTCCGTACCTTAAGTGTGCATATTCTTCCATATCCTTGAGATACTTCTCGTAGGCGGCGCGCTGCTCCATGATCCGCTCGAGCTGGGCGAGGTTGCGGGCGGCGCTTTCGTCTTCGGCAGAAGCCTTGCGCAGCAGTCCGAGAGCCTCGGCCTCGCGGCCGTTGTAGAACAGGGCCACGGCGTAGGCGTTGAGGCTCCTCGGGTCGTCCTTCTTGGCTTCAAGGGCCTTCAGGGCGGCGGCGTAGTCTTTCTGTTCCAGCAACTTGATGCCTTCGTTGATTTCGCGGGCGCTCTCGTCGGGAACGTAATCGTAGTAGATCCGCAGGTAGCCGGAATTACGCTGGTCGCCGAGTATGTTCTCGCGCAGAAGCTTGTAGGTGCGTCCTCCGTCGACTTTCTTCAGTTTGGCTTCCCTGCGGGCAGGGTTGGGTTCGGAATCGATGATGGAAATCAGGTTCTCGATCTGCTCCTTGCTCAGGCCGGCTCCGCCTTCCTGCAGGGCGAGGTCGCCAAGCTCGTCCCTGAATTCGGTCCAGGCAGCACCTCCGCCCACGGTGTCGAACATGTCGTCTCCGATGTGGAGGCGGTCCTGGATGTAGCGCTGGAGCGACAGGGCACGGGCGTCGGACAGTGCCTGGTTGTGCCGGGGAGTGCCTTCCACAGAAGCGAGACCGATGATCTGTATCTTGGTCACGCTGCTGGTGGTGTCGGCCAGAATCTTGCTGGTGATGTCCATGATCTCATCCAGCACGGGGCCGTTGTTGCGGTGGGCGCCTTTCCCTTTTGCGGTGGGCTCGTCAAACTCGCGAAGGAGCCTGGACTTGTCCAGTTCGAAGAACACATAGAGCGGGGCCTCCTCCTTGCGCAGGATGCGGTCGGGGGTGTAGGGCTGGTATTCGCTCGAAGGGCGGAGCACCGGATGGTCCTTCTCCAGCTGGCCGGCGATGCCCTTCCAGTCTTCCACGACGGGGATTGTGGGGATGAAGACTTCCGGAGCATCCACAGGGTCGGGACGGCGGATAGTGTCCACGGGGTCGGTGATGGTCTCCACCTCCTCCAACTTCTTTTCCTTGAAGAAGTTATAGGCAAGGTTGAGACCGAGCTTCGGCACAATGCCGGGGCCTTTCACGTCGCCCAGCTTGGCACCGCACCAGGCGCACTGGTAGCGCTCTCCGGTGTTGTAGCCGGCTGCCACACCCGCCTCGACTTCGAGGCGCATGTGCTTACTGAGCCACCAGGAATAGCCGAGGTTGATGCCGAGGCCGAAGAAGTCGCCCTGCAGGCGGTTCTGCCGCACCTCGGGATAGAGGCCGAGCGGGAAGGTGACTCCTCCCACGTTGTAGTGGGTCCAGAGCAGGTCGGCTCCGAGCCAGAGACCCCGGTAGTTCTCCTTGGGCCAGAAGCGCACTCCCGGCACCAGGGCAAAGTGGCGCCATTTGCGGTCGATTTTCGGGTCGTTGTCCCAGGGCCACCAACGGGGCCAGGCCTTGATTCCACCGACCATTCCGACGGTGAAATTCTCTCCCAGGGGGATCCAGAAATGGGCGTTCGGGGTGGAGCTGCCCCAATAGAACAGATTGGTTCCCAACGAGATAGAGTGCACTCGCAGGGAATCCAACTGCCGCTGGGCGCGTTCTGCCGATTCGCGTGCTGCCTGCTCCTGCGCCATGCCCGGAATTGACAGGCACAGGGCGAGAGCCGCAGTAGTTAGAATCGTCTTTAAAACCATCTACATTTCGTTTTATCTTACAAATTTACACATTTTATTTCTATACATGGTTCAAAAACTCAAAAAATTGCAGAAAAGACTGCAATTCAGGCGTTCTATTTGCCGTTTTTCCGGTGCTTCTTCCGCCTCTGCCTTCTACATTTGATTTTTTTTCTATATTTGTGGTTTAGGAGTTTTCTCTTAGTATGAGGGCTTTGGCAAAATACGCTCTGACCGCCCTGGCAGCGGCATTTTCAGCCGCCTGCAGCGGCCTTGTGGACATATCCGAACCCGCCGTGGTGCAGGAACTGGAGTTCACGGCAAGCCGCGAAGGTCTTGGGGAATCCCATCAGGGAAATCCTTTCCCTTGCTGTAAGAACCCTCACACCAGGAGTCAAATCATCCAGATAGTCATACACAGCCTTCTCCAACTTGATAGGAGCGGGGAAGAGGAAATCATCCTTGCCATCACCACCCTCATCCAGGAAACCAATGCAGAACACCCTTTCCCTATGTGAGGGGCGATCCCCTTGCGCCGCTTTGCGGCTATCCCCTCTGTCGGCATAGCCACGGTGGCCGCTTATTGCCTGACCATCAAAGAGTTGCAACATTTGCTTGCATTGAATAACGGCTCACCGGATAATTTCCGTGTTTACAGATTGAAAGTAAGATGTTGATTTACGCATAGATTCGTGTTAGCCTGAAGAGAAAGAACTTCAAGTCAATA
>ONLD01000029.1 GCA_900318565.1 uncultured Bacteroidales bacterium | reverse complement strand
CCGGTCAGGGCAAAGCAAAAAAGAAGTGTTGCTACGGATATGAGTTTTTTCGGAATCATCTTGTTGAGATAATAGTATACAATTATAATAAAAAAATTCCTTGTAAATCGGGCTGTAATGGTTTTCAGGGCATCTAAAATGGTTTTTTGGCCCAAATGCGATGGCGCTGTCCCAAAAACGTGGGTCGGTTTCCGGCCGGTTTCCGGGGGCGGTGGCGAAGGCCTGTTGTTTCTGCAAGATTTTTGATATATTTGCAAATATGGCAGACGAAAAAATCATATTCTCGATGAACGGGGTGAGCAAAATTCTCCCCCACAACAACAAGACAATACTCAAAGACATTTACCTGGGCTTTTTCTACGGGGCCAAGATCGGCATCATCGGTCTCAACGGAGCCGGAAAGTCCACGGTGCTTAAAATCATCGCAGGGGTGGAGAAACCTACCCGCGGCGAAGTGGTCTGGGCGCCGGGATACAGTGTCGGCTATCTGGAGCAGGAGCCTCAGATGGACCCGGACAAGACCGTGATGGAGGTCGTGCAGGAGGGAGTGCAGGAAGTGATGGATATGCTCGCGGAGTACAACGAAATAGGCCTCAAGTTCGCAGAACCTATGACGGACGATGAGATGAACGCCCTCATCGAGCGCCAAGGGGAGCTTACTGAGAAGATCGAGCACTGCAACGGCTGGGAAATCGATTCCAAGCTGGAGCGGGCTATGGATGCCCTCCAGTGCCCTCCCGGAGATGCGAAGGTCTCGACCCTTTCCGGAGGAGAGCGCCGTCGCGTGGCCCTTTGCCGCCTGCTTCTCCGGGAGCCCGACGTGCTGCTTCTTGACGAGCCGACCAACCACCTCGACACCGAAAGCATCCAGTGGCTTGAGGCCCATCTGCAACAATATAAAGGTACGGTCATAGCAGTGACCCACGACCGTTATTTCCTCGACAACGTGGCCGGCTGGATTCTGGAACTCGACCGTGGCGAGGGCATTCCCTGGAAGGGCAACTATTCCGGCTGGCTGGAGCAGAAGAGCAAGCGCCTGGCAATGGAGGAGAAGCAGGAAAGCCGCCGCCGCAAGACCCTCGAGCGTGAACTCGAATGGGTGCGTATGGCCCCCCGTGCCCGCCAGGCGAAACAGAAAGCGCGACTGGGCGCCTACGAGAAGCTCGCCTCCGCCGATACTAAGGAGAAGGAGGCCAATCTCGAGATCTACATTCCGGCAGGTCCGCACCTCGGGAACAAGGTCATTGAGTTCCACGACGTCAGCAAAGCCTACGGCGACAAACTGCTCTTCGAGCACCTCAGCTTCACGCTGCCGCCGGCAGGTATCGTGGGCGTAATCGGCCCCAACGGAGCCGGCAAGACCACGCTCTTCCGTATGATTATGGGCATCGAGCAGCCGGACAGCGGCAGCATCGAGATCGGTGATACCGTGAAGCTTGCCTACGTGGACCAGCAGCACAAGAGCATAGACCCTGACCTGACCGTGTATGAGACCATTGCCGGCAACTCCGAATGGATACGGCTTGGCGGCAGGGAAATCAACGCCCGCAGCTGGGTGAGCCGCTTCAATTTCTCCGGCGCCGACCAGGAAAAGCTCTGCGGCGTGCTCTCCGGAGGCGAGAGAAACCGTCTTCACCTTGCCCTGACGCTCAAGGATGAAGGCAACGTGCTGCTGCTGGATGAGCCTACCAACGACGTGGACGTGAACACGATTCGCGCCCTGGAGGAAGGCCTTGACGGCTTCCCGGGCTGCGCCGTGGTGGTCAGTCACGACCGCTGGTTCCTCGACCGTATCGCCACCCACATCCTCGCTTTCGAGGGCGACTCGCAGGTCGTTTTCTTCGAAGGCAGCTATTCCGAATACGAAGAAAACAAGAAGCAGCGCCTCGGCACCACCGAACCGAAACGCTTTAAATACAAAAAGTTGATGGAGTAGCCCGGCCGCCGGCAGCCGGTATGGAAAAAAAGATTATCTTTGTAGAATATGAAGAATCTGGTGATTATACCGACCTATAATGAGGTTGAGAATGTGGAGAAGATTATCAGGGCAGTGCTGGCGCTCCCCGAGGGCTTCGAGATTTTGATTATCGACGACGGCTCGCCCGACGGCACCGCCGGCGTGGTGAAAGGGCTGCAGGGGGAGTTCCCCTCCCGCCTGCACATTATCGAGCGCAGCGGCAAGCTGGGCCTCGGTACGGCGTACCTGACCGGTTTCAGGTGGGCGCTGGAGAAGGACTACGATTATGTTTTCGAAATGGACGCTGATTTTTCCCACGCCCCCTCCGACCTGCCCCGTCTGCTGAAGGCCTGCACCGACGGAGCCGATATGGCCATCGGCTCCCGTTACTGCAACGGCGTCAGCGTAGTCAACTGGCCCATAGGACGCATCCTGATTTCTTACTTCGCATCGGTATATGTGCGCAAGGTGCTGGGATTCAGAATCTTCGACAGCACCGCCGGATTCATCTGCTATAGCCGCAAGGTGCTGGAGACCATAGACTTGGACGAAGTCCGGATGAAGGGCTACGGCTTCCAGATCGAGATGAAGTACACGACCTACAAGCTCGGCTTGAAGATTGCCGAAGTGCCGGTAATCTTCGTGAACCGCAAGGAAGGTACCTCCAAAATGTCCGGCGGCATCTTCGGTGAGGCGTTTTGGGGCGTCATCAAGCTCCGCTTCCGAAAGTTCAGCCGCCGTCTTGCCGCTGAATAACCTGGAAACCTCCGGCAGCGCTGCCTTTGCCGGTACCGTAAACAGATGAAAGAGATATACTTAAAACAGATAGCCGCCACCGTCGGAGCGAAGGTCTGGCAGGTGGAGAACTGCGCCGATATGTTCGCCGACGGCGATACAATCCCCTTTATCAGCCGTTACCGCAAGGAGAAGACCGGCGGAATGGACGACGCGACCGTGGCCGAAGTCAAGCATTGGGTGGATGTGTACGAGGAGATGGAAAAGCGCAAGGGCACCATCCTGAAGACCATTGAAGAGACCGGAGCCCTCAGCGATGAATTGCGGACGAGAATCGAGGAATGTGTGGATGCAGTCGAACTTGAAGACATCTACCTGCCTTGGCGTCCTAAGCGCCGCACGAAGGCCACGGCGGCAAAGGAACTCGGCCTCGAGCCTCTTGCCGACCTGATGTGGAACCTCCGCACCCGTGACCCCGGGCAGAGCGCCCGCGCATTCGTCTCCGGCTCTCCGTCGCTGCAGGGGAAGCCTGGCGCCGAAAGCGTGGAGAAGGCTCTTGCGGGCGCACGTGATATAATAGCGGAGCGCCTCAGCGAGAATGCGGCAATACGCCGGAATCTGCGGACCATCTTCAAGGCGCGCCGTCTTGAAGCGAAGGCCACGAAGGCCGCTGCGGACAGCCCGGAAGCGGCTAAATACCGCAATTACTTTGATTTCAAGATGCCCCTCGACAGGATGCCCTCGCACAATCTGCTGGCTGTACTGCGGGCCGAGAACGAAGGCTTCCTCTCCCTCAGCCTCGACACGGACGCGGAGAAGTGCGGGAGCAAGATTTATTACGACTTCTGCCAGGAGCGGGGCTATCCTTCCGCAGCGCTTTCAGAGCAGATAAAGGAAGCCGTGGCAGATTCGTTCAAGCGCCTGCTGGAGCCGTCGATCAGCGCCGAGGTGATCCGTGAAGCCAAGGCCAGGGCGGATGTAGAGTCCATCAAGGTCTTCGGCGAGAACCTGCGCCAGCTGCTGCTGCAGGCCCCCGTGGGCCAGAAGCGCACTATGGCCATCGACCCCGGCTTCCGCAACGGCTGCAAGATAGCCTGCCTGGACGAGCAGGGGAACCTGCTGTACCACACGATAATCTTCCCGCACCCGCCTCAGAACGAGAAAATCAAGGCCCTGACCACTCTCCAGGCGATGCTGGAGAAGTACGGCATACAGGCTGTCGCCATCGGCAACGGTACTGCCTCCCGTGAGACGGAAGAATTCATTCGCCGCGTGCAGCTGCCGGAGGGCTGCAAGGTGTGGACCGTCAGCGAAGACGGCGCCTCCATCTACAGCGCCTCGGAGATTGCTCGCGAAGAGTTCCCGGACGAGGACGTGACAGTGCGTGGAGCCGTGAGCATTGGCCGCAGGCTGATGGATCCGCTCTCGGAGCTCGTGAAAATCGATCCCAAGAACCTCGGCATCGGGCAGTACCAGCACGACGTGGACCAGTCGCTGCTGAAGGAGAAGCTTGAAGGCACCGTCGAGTCCTGCGTCAACAGCGTGGGAGTGAATCTCAATACCGCGTCTCCATACCTGCTTTCGTACGTGGCTGGAATCGGACCCGTGCTTGCCCGTAACATCGTGTCCTGGCGCGCACAGAACGGCCCTTTCCGGAGCCGGGCCGAGCTGCTGACAGTCCCCCGGCTGGGGCCTAAGGCCTACGAGCAGTGCGCCGGCTTCCTCCGTATCCGCGGCGCCGAGAACCCGCTTGACGCTTCCGCCGTGCATCCGGAGTCGTATCATATCGTGGATGCGATGGCCTCCTCGCTGGGCGTCTCCACAAAGACGCTCGTGGGAAATGCCGAGCTGATCTCACGTATCAAGGCGGAAGACTTCGTGGGTGGCTCCGTGGGCCTTCCGACGGTCCAGGACATACTTAAGGAACTTGCCAAACCGGGGCTGGATCCGCGCGAACAGGCGTCTGAATTCGCCTTTGCCGACGACGTGCATAGCCTTGAGGACCTGCGTACCGGAATGGAACTGCCCGGCATCGTGACCAACATCACCGCTTTCGGCGCCTTTGTGGACGTGGGGCTGCACGACAACGGCCTGATCCACGTCTCGCAGATGGGCCCCCGGGGCACGGACCCCTCCCGCGTGCTCAAACTCCACCAGCAGATACGCGTGCGCGTCCTGTCGGTAGATATCGACAGGGGGAGGATTTCTCTGGGCCTCGTGAAGCCTTAGTCTTCGTTGGAAATGGCTTTCAGCTCGTTGCGGTAGGCCGTCAGCAGGCGCGAGCGCGATATGAATCCGAGGTAGTGCCTCTCGGCGTCCACCACAGGCAGGCGCCAGGCTCCCGTGGTGTCGAATTTGCGCATCACGCTCTCCATCTTCTCGCCCTGCTCGATAAGTGCAGGGGCCGTCTCCATAATGTTTTCAACCTTGAGCCGGTCGTAGATGTCGGTGCGCAGCAGGTACTTGCGCACGTTGCCTATATCGATGACGCCCTGGAAACGCCCTTCCGTGTCAAGCACCGCGATTACTGCGGCTGTGCTGTTCTGCACGGCTGCTACGACTTCCCTCAGATGCTGTCCGAGCAGGAGACGCGGGTACTTGTCGCGTATCAGCGAGTTGGTGTTCATAAGCGTGAGCACGGCCTGGTCGTTGTCGTGGGTCAGCAGGTCGCCGCTCTGGGCGATGCGCTTGTTGTAGATGGAGTATTTGTCGAAGAGGCGTACGGTGCCGTAGGAGACGGTCGAGGTCAGGATCAGAGGTATCAGCAACTCGTAACCTCCTGAAATCTCGGCGATAAGGAATATGGCCGTCATAGGGGCCTGCATCACGCCTGCCATCATTGCCGCCATACCCACGAGCACGAAATTCTGCTCGGGCACGGTGGCCCCGCACAGATTGAAGCAACGGGCGAGCACGAATCCCGCGATAGCCCCGCAGAACAGCGTGGGCCCGAAGGTGCCGCCGTTGCCGCCGCCGGCGTTGGTGGCGGTCATCGCAATCACCTTGCTGAAGAATACGAGGGCGAAGAACGCTGCCACGCCCCAGCCGGAGCGGGTCATAAACGAGAGCACCGAACTGCCCTCCACTTCCATCTCCTTGCCGTTCAGGAGGTCTCCAAGCACTCCGTACCCCTCGCCGTAGAGCTGCGGGAAGAGGAAAATCATAAGGCCGAGGCCCACGGCGCAGATTGCCCACTTAAGGTAGGAGTTGGAGATTTTCGCAATCTTGTCTTCCAACCACAGCGTGGTCTTCGTGAAATAAAGCGAACCGAAGCCCAGGGCCGCTCCGAGCAGGATGTAGAAGGGAATGTTGCCTAATTGGAAGGGCGTGAGGGTGCAGGCGAACATAGGGGTCTGCCCGCGGAAGATGTAGGCGACGACCGTAGCTGAAATAGTGGAAATCAGCAACGGCAGCATTGACGAGAGGGAAATGTTGAAAAGCAGGATTTCCATCGTGAAGAGCACGCCGGCAAGCGGGGCCTTGAAGATGCCCGCTATAGCGCCCGCGGCGCCGCAGCCCAGGAGTATGGTGATGTTGCGGTAGGACAGGTCGAACCAGCGCCCCAGGTTGCTGCCTATGGCGGCTCCGGTGTACACAATGGGAGCCTCGGCACCCACGGAACCGCCGAAGCCTATGGTCACGGAGGAGGTCAGCATCGACGACCACATATTGTGGGGCTTGATTTTGGACTCGCCGCGGCTTACCGCCAGCAGGACCTTCGTGACTCCGTGGCTGATGTTGTCCCGCACCAGGTAGCGGAGCAGCAGCAGGGAAATAAGCATACCCACTCCCGGAAGGAGCAGGTACTGGATGTTGTAGCTCAGGGAAAGGCTGCTGTCCAGGAAATGCTTTATGCCGTCGATGCAGGCTGTCAGCAGCACCGCGGCAAAGCCGGAGCTGATACCCACTACGAAACTGAGCATCAGCAGGAGGCTGCGCTCAGGGATACGGTGCTTTAATTGCTTATGAGTCTGAGGAATCGTCATCCCCTCCGTACTGGGAAATATTGTCGTCCGGGAGGGGGCTGTCGCCTTCGGGAGCGGCGGTGGTGCCGGCCACCTCCTCGGCTTCGGCCTCTTCCTCTCCTTCGAGCCAGCGCTCGACATCTTCGGGATTGTCGATATCGACCTTTATCTTCACGAGATAAATGTCGGTATCCGTCTCAAGGGTCACGGCATAGAAGGGCTCTATCATCTTCCCGGTGCGGGGGTTGACGCCGGGAGAGTACTTGACCAGATCCGGAAGGAGATCGCTGAATCCTTTCGGGTATTTTTCGTTAAACAGGGCGGCGATTTGAGCCGGGAGATTCTCCTGGCTGATGACGTGTCTCTTCTTGCTATCTGCGTTCATAATATCCTTGCTGTGGATTATCCGGCTGCAATAATAAGGCAAATATTTTAATCAAACAAAAAATTGTTTCTATCTTTGGGTATGGATACGAAAAAAAATCTTGTGGTGCTGAGCGGCTCCGGCATCAGCGCCGAAAGCGGAATCTCCACCTTCCGCGGAGGTAACGGCCTGTGGGACAATGTCCCCGTAGAAGAAATCTGCACTCCGGAGGGCTGGAGACGCGACCCCGCGAAAGTTTTGCGCTTCTACAATGAGCGCAGGGCCCAGCTGCGCGACGCTCAGCCCAACGAGGCGCACCGCATAGTGGCGGAACTGGAAAAGGATTTCAACGTGTGCGTGGTCACGCAGAACGTCGACAACCTCCACGAAAGGGCCGGCAGCACCCGCGTGCTGCATCTGCACGGAGAACTGACCAAGGTGCGTCCTGAAGACTGCTACAGCGATTACGACGGATGGTCGGAGCGCTACGTGCAGGACATCGGCTACGAGCCTGTGGCGCTGGGGCAGAAAGGAGGGCCCCGCGACAGGCAGCTTCGCCCTCATATTGTCTGGTTCGGCGAGGCGGTGCCCAATCTGGAGAAGGCCGCGCGCATCGTGAGCGTGGCAGACATCCTGCTCATCGTCGGGACTTCGCTCCAGGTCTATCCTGCTGCCAGCCTGTATCATTACGCCCCGGAAGGATGCCGTATCTATCTTATCGATCCTGACAGCAAGCTCGGCGGCCAGGTGCGAGGCGTGACATTCATAAACGACGTGGCCACGGCCGGTATGCGCCGCTTCCGGGAGGAGATTTCCGGGCAATAAAGCTGCAATCAATTTTGCAGTTTCCGGGAAATCCATTATATTTGCAGTCCCAAGCCACTTTAGCTCAGTCGGTAGAGCAGCGCATTCGTAACGCGCAGGTCGTCAGTTCGAGCCTGATGAGTGGCTCTCCGGAAAGTGACTGATAAGCGATTATCAGTCACTTTTTGCAAATTATTCGCCGCCGATTTCTTTGCCGGCTCCCCAGGCCTTGCCCACGACATCGCCGAGAGCGCGGTAGCAAACACCTGAAGCATCGAAAACTATGGGCTTGAGAAGCCCCAGGTCCACTTTGCCTTCGGCATCCAGGATGCTCGGATCGGCGCTCATATTGACCACCTCCCCGATGAGGCATCCGTCAGCGAAACTGACCACCTTGCACTCGAGGGTCAGGGGATATTCATTGATGATAGGAGCGTCCACGTTGGGGCTGGGGGTCACGGTGAAGCCGGCCTTAGCCACCTTGTCGGGCACTTTGCTGCCGCTGACGATACCGAAGTAGTCGGACTCCTTGACAGTGCGCTCGTCGGCGAAGCTGACGGTGAAGGCCTTCGTGAGTTCGAGGTTTTCGGTGGTCTTGTGCTTTGAGAGGCTGATTACAATCTGCTTGTAGTCGTACTGCCCTGCCCAGGCGGCCATCATCACGTCGGGATTCTTGTCCTTGTCCCACGTCGCTATCATCACGCAGGGCTGGGGAGTGGTCACGAGAGTGTGATTGGGGCCGAAATTCTTGCGGCCTGCAATTTCCTGAAGGGGAGTGTTGTCTTTCATATTTCTATCTTTGTTTGTTGCGTTCCAGACCTGAGACTATGCTGATGAGTATGCTGCCGAGGATGCCGGCGCAGATGGAGCCGAGCAGCACGGCGATTTTGCCGGCGTTGCGCAGGTGCTCCATCACTTCGGGAGCCTGGTCGCCGAAGGACAGGGTATCCACGAAGATGCTCATAGTGAATCCGATACCTCCGAGGCAGGCCACCGCAAAGAACATCTTCCAGCTCGCTTTCTCCGGCATTGCGCCGACCTTGAGCTTGATGGCGAGCCAGCTGAAGAGGGTGATGCCGATGGGCTTGCCGAGCAGCAGCCCGAGGAAGACGCCCATCGATACGCTGCCGAGAGCGGAGTCGAATGCGAACACGTTGAAGTAGGACGGGTCGGTGATTTCAACTCCCGCGTTGGCGAGGGCGAATATAGGCATTATCAGGAAGTTGACCCAGGGGCTGAGGGCGTGCTCGACCCGGTAGCTCATATCCATAGTGCCGTGGGCGATGCTCTCAAGCTTGCGCAGGCAATGCTTCTGCGGGCCGTTGGGGAAAGGCTCGCCGTCGATGCCGTCATAGGAATCCAGCTTGGCGATGTAGCGGTTGCGCTTGTGCAGGTACTGGCTCTTGTTGTAGCGGGAAGAGGAAGGAATGAGGAAAGCCATCACCACTCCGGACATCGTGGCGTGGATGCCGCTGTAGTAGAAGAGCCCCCAGACCACTATCGCGAGGAAAATGTAGGGGAACATATTCTTCTCGCCCATCTTGCGCAGCAGGACGGTGAGTCCGATGACCGCGAAGGCTATGAGCAGCAGCGGGAAATTGATGGAGCCGCCGTAGAAGAGGGCTACCACCAGAATCGCTATCAGGTCGTCAGCTATCGCGAGAGCCGTCAGGAATACTTTCAGCGACACCGGCACTTTGTCCGAGAGCACTGAAAGAATGCACACGGCAAAGGCTATGTCGGTGGCCGTGGGGATGCCCCAGCCGGAGGAGGCTGCGGTGCCGTGGTTGACGAGCGTGTAGATGAGTGCGGGAGCGATCACTCCGCCGAAGGCCGCAATCACCGGCAGCATAGCTTTCTTCACCGACGACAGCTCGCCGTGGGAAACTTCGCGCCTGATTTCCAGACCCACGGTGAAGAAGAAAATCACCATCAAGACGTCGTTGATGAACTTCTCTACGGTGAGGTCCCTGGGAAAAAGCACGTTCACGGACCCGTCGGGGCTGGCGAAGTGCAGCTGCAGACTGGTCTCAAGGAAAGCGTGGTAGAAGTGTTTGGTGAAGGGCAGGTTCGCAAGCAGCATCGCCACGATCACGCACAACAAAAGGAGAGCCCCCTGGAACCAGGGCTTTTTGCTCAGCCGGTCGCTTCGCCGGTTGATGGCAAGCATATTCTTGTTCCAGGTGTATATTGGGATGAGTTTTGCCATAATTTAATTTCGTTTGAACTTCTCGGCAAGTCTCTCGAGCTTGAACTGCTCTTCGAGCTTTTCGAACTGTTTTTTGGTGTCGAGCGTGAAGCTGCCCTGCTGAATCCAGGCAAAGTAAGACGGCTCGGTGCGCCATACCTGCCTTGCGGTCTTGCCTTTGTGCTTGCCGAAGTTGATGACTGCCTCACCGGCCTCATTATATATGAGGTGTCCGGAAAAGTCCACGTACTTGCGGCCCACGAAGGAGGAAAGGCACTCGATGTCGTTTTTCAGCTGCTCGGGATAGCGGTCCAGCTGGGCCTTGAGCACCTTGTAGGTAGCCACGGTGTCGGCCTCGGCGGTGTGGGCGTTTTCGAAATCCTCGCCGCCGCAATAGAAGCGGTAGGCCGCGCGCAGGTTGCGGGGCTCCATCGCGTGGAAAATGTTCTGCACGTCCACCATACGGGGCTGATGCAGGTCCACGTCCAGCTTCTTGCCGGCGGCTGCGGCTCTCTCGAACTCTTCGGCGAGCATAGGCAGGTCGAATTTCTGGGAATTGAATCCGGCCAGGTCGCTGTCCTTCACCCAGGAGGCGATCTCCTCGGCAAGTTCGAAGAAAGTGGGACAGTCGGTAAGCATATCGTCGGTCACTCCGTTGACCGCGGACGCTCCCGGTTCTATTGGCCTCTGACAGCCGCCTATGTAGTCCCAAGGCTTTATTTTCCAGGTCTTTATGCGCTCTTCGCCTCCCGGAAATACCTTCACGAAACTCAGCTCGATGATAGAATTTACGGGAATATCAAGGCCCGTGCTCTCTATGTCAAAGAAGAGAAGGGGCCTTTTCAGATTAAGTTCCATTGTCTTAAGAAATCATTATAGGCATCAGGATGCCGCAAATCTTCTCGCTTTCAGCTTCTTCTTCGGACGGAATGATGAGGGCGGCCCTGCGGGCGTCCATAAACTTCATCACCACTGTCTCGCAGCTCATATTGTTGAGTATGTCCACGAGGAACGAGGACTTGAACCCGATTGCGAGCTCCTCGCCGGAATAGTCGCATTCCAGCTTCTCGTAGGCCGCCAGGGCGAATCCCAGGTCCTGGGCGGTGATTTCAAGCTGGCCGGGGGCGAGATTGAACTTCACGTGGTTGGAGGCCTTGTTGGCGCAGACCGACACGCGGCGCACGGTGTTGAGCAACTGCACGCGGTCGATTCTCAGGACGTTGGAGTTGTTCTGGGGGATGACTTCACGGTACTTGGGATACTTGCCCACGATCAGGCGGCAGATCATTGTCGTGGCGCCGTAGGTGAACACCACGTTGGAGCCGTCGAAGCGCACGGTCACGTCTCCTTCGCCCCTGTCCACGAGGGAGCGGAGCACGGCGGCCGGCTTCTTGTGGAGTATGAACGAGGACTTCTGGGCCGCTTTCACGTCGGGTGTCGTGTAGCATATCAGCTTGTGCGAGTCGGAAGCCACGAGGGTCGTGCTGGCGGTATCGATGTCGAAGAAAATACCGTTCATCGCAGGGCGCATCTCGTCGTCGGCGGTCGCATAGATGGTGCCGCCTATGCCGTCTGCAAGCGTCTGGGCGGGGAAACTGACCTCCTCGGCGTCTTCGCCCACGCCCTTGATTTCAGGGTAGTCGGCGGCGGGGAAGTAGGGGAGGGACGAGTTACCGTTGTTCCAGATGCATTCGAAGGAGCCTTCGCCCTTGGTCTTGATGGTCAGAGGCTGGTCGGGCAATGCCTTCAGCAGGTCGGTCAGCTGGCGGGCGGGCACCGCGATGCTGCCGCCTTCCTTCACGTCCACGGGAATGGAGGTGCGGAGCGTCAGCTCCTGGTCCGATGCTGTCATCTCCAGCCTGCCCTCTCCGGCCACGAAGAGAAAGTTTTCCAGTATGGGAAGGGACGTCTTGGCCGGGATGGCCTTGGAGACGTTCATAACTCCTTTGAGCAGTTCTGCGCTTGATACGATAAATTCCATATTATAGTCTTTGTTATTATCCGCACAAAAATAGTAAAAATATTCGTGACATTTGGCACACTCTTTGACTTTTTAATTCCCCGGAAAACAAATTGTGAACATTATATGGCAAAAAATTTCTTTACAGTGTTTGCGTCAGTGCTGCTGAGCGGCCTGACGGCCTGGGGTATTGTCAAAGCGGCTACACCCCGGCAGAATGAAATCGTGTACAACGAGCAGGGAGAACCCGTAGCCAGTACTGTCAATTTGTCAGTCTCCGATTACCCCGACTTCACCTACGCCGCCGAGCACGCCGTAGAGGCTGTCGTCTATGTCAAGGTCACGGTCAAATATCAGCAGCAGTACCAGATGATAGACCCGTTCTTCCGCTTCTTCTTCGGTGACGAAGGCCAGCCCCAGACCCGTGAGCAGGAGCGTCAGGGCAGCGGCAGCGGCGTCATCATCCGTCCCGACGGCTACATCGTGACCAACAACCACGTGGTCCAGAACGCCACCAAGATCGAAGTCACGCTCAACAACAACAAGACTTACCCTGCGACCGTCATCGGCACCGACCCCGCTACCGACGTCGCCCTGATTAAGATTGATGCAGCCGGCCTGCCTACGCTTCAGTTCGCCGACTCCGACAAGCTGCGCCTCGGCGAGTGGGTGCTCGCAATCGGTTCCCCTCTCGGAGAGGAGCTCCGTTCGACCATCACCGCCGGTATCGTGAGCGCCAAGGGCCGTTCGATGCCCAACTACAACGGTGAGTTCAAAATCGAGTCCTTCATCCAGACCGATGCAGCCGTGAATCCCGGCAACTCCGGCGGCGCCCTTGTCAACAAGGCAGGCGAGCTTGTGGGTATCAATACTGCTATCATCTCTACCACAGGCTCTTACACCGGATACTCTTTCGCTGTGCCTTCCAATATCGTCGGCAAGATCGTCGGTGACCTCATCGACTTCGGCTCCGTCAAGAGGGCCAAGCTCGGAGTGACAATGTCGCCCGTGACTGACAAGATGGCTAAAGACCTGAATCTCCAGAATCTCGACGGCGTGTATATCAACGAAGTGACCCGCGGCAGCTCCGCCGACAAGGCAGGCGTCAAGAAGGAAGACATACTCATCAAGGTGGACTCCACCTTTATCAAGAGCCCTTCGGACCTGCAGGTCGAGGTCAACAAGTTCCATCCCGGCGACAAGGCCGTCCTTACAGTCATCCGTGACGGCAAGCTCAAGGAACTCGAAGTCCAGTTCCAGGGCACTGTCGAGGCCACCGGTACCGTGGCTGAAGACGGCACGGTGGCATTCTACGGCGCCCGTATCGGCCAGACCGACCGCGGAGTGGAGATTATCTCTGCAGGCAGCGGCAAGCTCGCCCAGGCCGGCGGCGAAGACGGCTTCGTCATCCAGTTCGTCAACGACCAGAAAGTCAGCAAGCCCCAGGATGTCATCGACATCGCCAAGAAGGCCCGCCGCAGCATCGTAATCGAAGGTGTCACATCCACCGGCCGCCAGGGCTACTTCGCCTTCGGAAAGGATGAATAATCCGTCGGTGCAGGCCGAGTGAAACTTTTTTGAAAAACCCGTGGAAAGAGTGAAACTTCCGCGGGTTTTTTCCGTATATAATGTGCAGTTAAGAAAGATTATGCGTCAACTAAAAATCACAAAATCAATTACCAACCGCGAAAGCGCATCGTTGGATAAATATCTCCAGGAAATCGGCCGCGAGGAGCTGGTGAGTCCGGAGGAAGAAGTGGAACTTGCCCAGCGCATCCGCAAAGGCGACCAGGCTGCCCTCGAAAAGCTCACCAGGGCGAACCTGCGCTTCGTGGTGTCCGTGGCCAAGCAGTACCAGAACCAAGGCCTCAGCCTTCCCGACCTCATCAACGAAGGCAACCTCGGCCTCATCAAGGCAGCCGAGAAATTCGATGAGACCCGCGGCTTCAAATTCATCTCCTACGCCGTGTGGTGGATTCGCCAGAGCATACTTCAGGCCCTCGCGGAGCAGAGCCGTATCGTGCGTCTCCCGCTCAACCAGGTGGGTTCCCTTAACAAAATCAACAAGGCCCTCGGCAAATTCGAGCAGGAAAACGAGCGTCAGCCTTCAGCCGAAGAGCTCTCCGAAATGATAGACGTCCCCAAGGATAAAATCGCTGATACGCTGAGAGTTTCCGGCCGCCACGTCAGCGTGGACGACCCTTTCGTGGAAGGCGAAGACAATTCCCTTCTGGACGTGCTCCCCAATGACGATTCGCCCAGCGCCGACAAAGGCCTTACCAACGAAAGCCTCAGCACCGAAATCGAGCGCGCCCTCCAGATCCTGACTCCCCGCGAGAGGGAAATCATCAAGAGTTTCTTCGGCATAGGATGCCAGGAGATGACCCTCGAGGAGATCGGCGAGAGGCTCGACCTCACCCGTGAGCGCGTGCGTCAGATAAAGGAAAAGGCCATACGCAAACTCAAGAAACCTTCGGCAAGCAAACTCCTTAAATCATACCTGGGCTGATGACTACCGAACAATTCATCGCAGCCAAGGCTGTGGAGGCGGTACAGGCCCTGTACGGGGCCCGGCTGCCCGAATCCGTGATGCAGGTCCAGGTGACCCGCAAAGACTTCGAAGGCGACTATACTCTTGTCGTGTTCCCGCTTCTTCGCACTTCCCGCCAGGCTCCCGCCGCGACTGCGCAGGCAATAGGGGAGTGGCTCGCTGCCAACTGCCCTGAAATCAGCGGATTCAATGCTGTGCAGGGCTTCCTTAACCTCAGCCTCAGCAACATCTACTGGCGCGAGGTCCTTGAAGACGTGGCCGGCGACAAGAATTTCGGTCAGCTGCCCCCGACGGGCCGCAAGGTGATGGTGGAATTCTCGTCCCCCAACACCAACAAGCCCCTGCATCTCGGCCACATACGCAACAACCTGCTGGGCGCGAGCGTCTCCGACCTGCTCAAGGCGGCAGGCGACGATGTGATCAAATCCACCCTCGTCAACGACCGCGGCGTGCACATCTGCAAGTCGATGTACGCCTGGGAAAAGTGCTTCGACGGCGCGACGCCCCAAAGCACCGGCATCAAGGGCGACCACCTCGTGGGCGACTGCTACGTGGCTTTCAACAAGCTGATGCAGGAGGAAGTGAACGGGCTTGTCGCAGCAGGAATGCCCAAGGAGCAGGCTGAAAAGGAGGCTCCCTGTATGAAGGCGGTCCACGAAATGCTTGTCAAGTGGGAAGAAGGAGACCCGCAGGTGCGCGCTCTCTGGCAGATGATGAACGGCTGGGTGTTCGAAGGCTTCGACCAGACCTACAAAGCTCTGGGCATCAGCTTCGACCGCACATACTATGAGCACGATACCTACCTGCTCGGCAAGGAGCTGGTGCAGAAGGGTTTGGATATGGGCGTCTTCGTCAAGGACCCGGACGGCAGCGTGTGGTGCGACCTCACCGCCGACGGCCTCGACCGCAAGCTCCTGCTGCGTTCTGACGGCACGTCCGTTTATATGACCCAGGATCTCGGCACCGCTGAGCGCCGCTTCGCAGAGTACAAGTTGGATTCGCACGTGTACGTGGTCGGCGACGAGCAGAATTACCACTTCCAGGTGCTCAAGCTTGTCCTTGGGAAGCTCGGCTTCAGCTGGGCCGACCAGATTTTCCACCTCAGCTACGGAATGGTGGAACTTCCCGAAGGCAAGATGAAGAGCCGCGAGGGCACGGTGGTCGATGCCGACGACCTCATCGAGAAGATGTACCAGGAGGCGAAGGCTACGAGCGAGGAGTCCGGAAAGCTCGAAGGAATCCCCGAGGAAGAAAAGGAGAGACTGTTCAGGATGATAGGCCTGGGAGCCCTCAAGTACTTCATCCTCAAGGTGGATCCCAAGAAGAAGATGCTCTTTAACCCCAAGGAGTCCATCGACTTCAACGGCAACACCGGTCCTTTCATCCAGTACACGCACGCCCGTATCTGCAGCATACTGCGCAAGGCCGGGGAGTCCGGATTCAAGGCAGCGGTCGCGCCCGACGCGGTCCTCAGCCCCAAGGAAATCCGTCTCGTGAAGATACTTTCTTCATATCCCCAGAAGGTCTCCGAGGCTGCTGCGGCCTATTCTCCCGCGCTCATCGCCAACTTCGCATACGACCTGGCCAAGGAATTCAATCAGTATTACCACGAAACTCCGGTGCTCAAGGAGCCCGATGCGGCGCTGCTTTCCCTGCGGCTTGCCCTTATCGGCACCCTCGCATCCACGCTCCGTCGTGCTATGGGTATCCTGGGTATCGAACTTCCTGAGCGGATGTGACAGGCGAACAGAACTATATGTTCCCAACCTCCCTCAAGGAGGTTCAGGCACTCGGGTGGGACTACATCGACGTCATCCTTTTTACGGGCGACGCCTTTGTGGACCATCCGAGTTTCGGTACCGCCTGCATAGCCCGCTGGCTTCAGCACTACGGCTACCGGGTGGCGGTGGTGCCTCAGCCTAACTGGCGCGACGACCTGCGTGACTTCCGAAAACTGGGCGCGCCGCGCCTCTATTTCGGTGTCAACGCCGGGGCTATGGATTCAATGGTCAACCACTACACGGCCGCCAAGCGCCTGCGCCACGATGATGCATATACGCCCGAAGGACGGTTCGGACAGCGTCCGGACAGGGCGGTGACCGTATATACTAAGATACTGAAGCAGCTCTGGCCCGACGTGCCCGTGGTCATCGGGGGCGTCGAGGCTTCTCTGCGGCGCCTGACGCACTACGATTACTGGGACGACTGCCTGATGCCGTCCATTCTCGTGGACAGCGGAGCCGACTGGCTCTGCTACGGTATGGGCGAGAAGCCTATGCTGCAGCTCACCCGCGCCATCGAGAAGGGCTGGTCGGGACGGCAGATTCAGCAGCTTCCGCAGATTGCCTTCTACTGTACCGGAAAGCCGTCTGCGGCCGAGGGCGTATTCCTGCTGCATTCGTTTGAAGAATGTCGCCGGGACAAGCGTGCCTTTGCCGAAAACTTCCACCACATAGAAATCTACGCCAATATGCTCCACCCGCCGGTGCTCGTGGAGCCGGTCGGCGGAGGCTATGTCCAGGTCAACCCTACCTGCGAGCCCTCCACCACCCAGGAAATGGACTCCTACTGGGACCTGCCGTTCACAAAACTCCCGCATCCCCGTTACAAAGGCAAGCGCATACCCGCGTACGATATGATAAAAGACAGCATCATAACGCACCGCGGCTGCTTCGGAGGCTGCAATTTCTGCACTATAGCCGCCCACCAGGGCAAATTCATCCAGAGCCGCAGCGAGGAAGGCATACTCAAAGAGGTGCGCAAACTCGCCGAAATGCCTGAGTTCCACGGAAATATCTCCGACGTGGGCGCGCCCACGGCGAATATGTACGGGATGCGCGGCCGGGATCCCGAAAGGTGCGAAAAATGCCGCCGCAAGTCCTGCCTCTATCCGGCTCCCTGCGTCAACCTGGACCGCTCCCACGAGCGGCTCCTGCGCCTCTATGAGCGAATCGACGCCGTCAAGGGCGTGCGGCACTCCTACATAGGCAGCGGCATACGTTACGACCTCTTCCTCAACGAAGACGGCTTCGTGGACGAGACCTCCCGCCCTTATCTCGAGACGGTGGTGCTCAAGCACACCTCAGGCCGTATGAAAGTGGCGCCCGAGCACACCTCCGACAAGGTGCTCGGCTATATGGCCAAGCCCTCGTTCCGCCTGTTCGAGCGGCTGCGCAAGGAGTTCGACGGCGTGAACCGCCGCGCCGGCACCCACGTCGAGCTGGTGCCGTATTTCATATCCTCGCATCCCGGCTGCACCCTCAAGGATATGCAGGACCTTGCCCACCACCCCGCCCTGAAAGGCATCTGGATGGACCAGGTGCAGGATTTTATGCCCACGCCGATGACCACTTCGAGCGTGATGTTCTACAGCGGAATCGATCCCCGCACTATGAAGCCAGTATTCGTGGAGCGTGACCCGGAGCGCAAGCGCGCCCAGAAGTCGCAGTTCTTCAAAAAGCATAATTAGCTATGACACAAGAAATCGCTGCAAGTCTTGACGCCATCGAGGTCAACCTCAATGCCGGCGGAATGAATACCATCAACATCGTCCTCGCCTTCGTGATGTTCGGCGTGGCGCTCGGCATAAAGCCCGGGATGTTCATCGAAGTGTTCCGCAAGCCTAAATCCGTGATACTCGGGGCCTGCTGCCAACTGGTCCTGCTGCCCGCTTTCACCTGCGGACTGGCCCTCCTGATGGGGAGCTGGATTTCACCGATGATGGGCCTCGGAATGGTGCTGGTAGCCGCCTGTCCGGGAGGCAACATCTCCAATTTTATGTCTTCCCTCGGCAAGGCGAATGTGGAGCTGTCGGTGTCGCTGACAGCTATCAGCACGGCCCTTGCGGTGCTGATGACTCCGTTTAATTTCTGGCTCTGGGGCAATATATACCTGCACGCGGCCAGCAATATCGCCGGAGACGTGCCTGTGCTGGTAATCCCTCTCTGGGACGTGTTCAAGACCATTTTCATCCTGCTCGGCATCCCTCTGACCCTGGGTGTTTTGACGGCGCGCTACCTGCCGAAGGTGGCGGACGTCCTGAAGAAGCCTTTGCAGTGGGTTTCGATAGTGTTCTTCATCGCAATGGTGGTGCTGGCGTTCAGCGGCAATATGCAGGCATTCCTGAAGTGCATCAAGTATATTTTCGTCGTGGTCTTTATCCATAACCTGCTTGCCCTGTGCCTTGGCTTCGGCGTGGCCAGCGCATTCAAGCTGCCTTTCCGCGACCGCCGCACCCTGACCATAGAGACCGGCATCCAGAACTCCGGGCTCGGCCTGGTGCTGATGCTCGGTACGGGCATTTTCGCGGGATTCCCGCCCCACGGCGGAATGCTCGTGATTACCGCCTGGTGGGGAATCTGGCATATTGTTTCCGGCCTCACCGTGGCTACGATTTTCAACCTGCGCGACAGGAAAGCCAATGTCCAGGCTCTGGGAAAATAATTTCTGGTACACCCTGCTGCGGCCGTATGTGGATTTCTGCACGCGGCGCAGTTACTCGCGTCTGCGGGTCGAGGGGCGGTTGCCCGAAGACGGGCGCGCCGTCATCATCGCGCCCAACCACACAGGCACGCTGATGGATGCGCTGGTGGTGCTCCAGTTGAGGCGCAGCGCTACAGCCTTCGGGGCGCGGGCGGACATCTTCCGGCGGCCCGCCGCGGCGAGGGCGCTGGAATTCCTCAAGATTCTGCCGATTGCCCGCAAGCGTGACGGCCTGCGGAGCGTGGCGCAAAATCTGGAGATAATGCCCCGTATCCTGGATGTGCTGGAGCACGGCGTGCCCTTCTGTATCTTCCCCGAGGGACGCCACAGGCCTATGCATTCGCTGCTTCCCATCCACAAGGGCGTCGGGCGCATTGCGCTGCGCAGCCAGGAGCGCGTCCCGACCTGCATAGTGCCGGTGGGAATAGATTACAGCGACTTTTTCCGTTATCGCGGCTCCTGCACTGTCAGGATAGGGGAGCCCCTGGATATGGGGGCGTGGCTGGAAGCCAATCCCGGCCTGCATCCGTCGGAGAGTGCCGCAGAGATAGGCGCCGAACTTTCTGAAAGGTTGAAAGGACTGATTCTGTATATCCCTGATGACGAAGACTATGAGGCCCGTCTTAAGGAACTGCTGCCCGAGCCTCCCCGCCGCTGGTGGCATATCCTTGCGGCCGTGCTGGGACTGCCGTTTTTCCTTCTGAGCGCACTCCTCACCCTGCCCCAGTGGGGCATCGCCGAGTATATCTGCCGCCGCAAGCTGGCCGACAAGGCCTTCAGCAATTCGGTGCGCTTCCTCCTGCGGCTTGTCGGCACCCCAGTGATGCTGCTCCTCTGGACCCTCGCAGGCTTCCTCCTGCTCCCGCCCCTTGCCGCCGCCGCGCTCCTCCTCTTCTACCTCTGCTCCTACAGCATCTTCTACGACTACCTGCGCCGCCACAACGGCCGCGTGTTCCTCGGCGCCTTCGGCATGGACTGGTACTGGGTGCATGAGTGCGTCTACAAGCGCCCCCTGCGCTATAGCGACTTCAACATCGGCAGCCAGCTGCGCACCGACCACGAGGCCATGAAGTACCGCAACGACTGGCTAGGGACCCCGAAGGGCAAGCTCAACCGCTATATCGCCGACGATTGCGACGGCATCATCACGGGACTCTACGAATACGATGTCTGCTACCGCCCTTACTTCCCCGCGAAGACCACCTTCATCCCCTTCCCCATCAGGATACCAGCCACAAAGCCCATACCCCGAGAGGCCGAGGGCGGCCCCGTGCGCGTCTTCATCGGCATCAATCGCGAGCGCTCTGCCTATAAGGGCACCGACATCATGCTGCGGGCAGCCGAAAATGTGGCCAGACGATACCCTGACCACATGCGCTTGCAGGTGGCCGAGTCAGTTCCCTTTGCCGAGTATCAGCAGATGATGGACAGTTCTGACGCCATCCTCGACCAGCTCTACAGCTACACACCCTCGATGAACGCGCTCCTCGCCATGTCGAAGGGCATCGTCTGCATCGGAGGCGGAGAGCCTGAGAACTACGACATCATCAACGAGCACGAGCTACGTCCGATCATCAACGTCCAGCCCACCTTCGAGAGCGTTACCAGCGCCCTTGAGTCACTCGTTCTCCACCCCGAAGCGCTCCCAGCGCTCCAGCTCGACAGCAAGGCCTATATCCTCCGTCACCACGATCATCTCGCTGTGGCGCGCCGTTATCTCGACGCCTGGCAGAGGTAGTACCCTATCTTATAGAATTTGAACAGTGAAAGATTCGGACGCGTGCTGCAAAGATTGCGGCGCACGGCCTGCCCCGCCAGTCGGAACACGAAGCGTATCATCGTCTTCACCAGAGGGATATGGATGCCTGCCACGAAGGTGAGCAGGCGCGAGTAGCCGCGCAGATCGTTACGGAATTCATAAAGCGTTCGCAGCCCTTCCTCTGTCTTAAGCAGAAATTCATCGTTCGTCTCAAACGTGCAGAATCCCAACGGGTTATCAATGTGGCGAATTTGCACACGATACTGCCTGAGCGTCTTGCCCAGCAGCACGTCCTCATAGCCGTAATGACGGAATCGCTCAT
>ONLD01000058.1 GCA_900318565.1 uncultured Bacteroidales bacterium | reverse complement strand
TATTTTGTTGGTTTTCAATATTTGTTTCTTGTGGAAACTTTGTATCTTTGCGCAAAGATAAATCCTTTGGATTAGTCTTGCAAGACGGTACCGGAAGGTACAATAGTTACCCCGGGGTAACAAATGATGATTATCAGACTGATAAGTTTATGGCGAATTTTGAAGGTTTTTGCCCTGTACGTGACATTCTCTCCCAGATAGGAGACAAATGGTCTGTTTTGGCTATGGTGGCCATGCAGAAATACGGCGTGTGCCGCTTCCGGGATTTCCAGAAAGACATGCCGGATGTTTCCAGGAAACCTGCCGGCCTTGAACGGTATTATTGATTGGGCTTTGACAAACAGAGATGCTCTGGCTCCGCATGGCCGCCGCGAATAACATCAAATAAATTCGAATTTCTCGGTGTCTTCCTAACATCAACCCATGCTCCGACCAAGCGTCCGGCAAGCCGGCCACTTCATCGGAGCTTTCCCGCGCTTTGGACCTCGACGTCAGCAAGCTGCCGCCGAAGTCCAACCCGGTGACAGACTGGCGCCAGCAAGCTGTCGCCAGTCTGTCCCTCGGGCCGCGCACCCACCGCCCTCCGACCCGGCGTGGCCGGGCCGGAAGGCTATCACTTCATAGAATTCAGAATCTTGGAAGTCTGGCTCCAGTAGAAGAAAGCCTCCGGGTCATTCTTGACGAGACAAGCCGCCGCATACGCAGCCTTGGCGGCTTTCCTGATGGCAGAAGGCACATTATACTTCTCGCTATGGATGAAGTTCCTGACCCGTTCGATTCCCTCAGAGTAGAAATTGAAATCGTCCATGCCATCATAACCGTAGGTGGAGATGCAATGGGCCGCCTCAATTGTATCCATCGCAACATCTTCAAGAGAAACGTCATTCCGTCCTCTGTACTCCAGCTCAAGTTTAGCCAGTTTTTCATAGGTGCTGGATGCGGTCTGAAAATCATCCACCACGTCAAACAACGAAGCGACGTCGTACATCTGCTTCATGATTTCCATCGAGCAGTTCTTCTCTCCTTTGTAGAACGGAATTCCGGTCGTATGGGGAGCGAAAGCGGTAAGCTTGTCACCGAGAAGGTCCGCCTTACTCGGTACGGTAACCAGGACTGGATTATCATCCGTTTTCAGGAAGGGACTTACTATCGGCAATCTTTCGAGATGCTGGTACTTGTTATCCTCAAAAAGAACGTCAAGCAGAATCTTGTCATTCTGTGTCTTGGTCTTATAGGCAACCTGATAGAAATATTTGGCATGCGTCTTTGGAACGTTAGTCCTGTATTGACGTTCAATGGGCTCCACAGAAGAGAATCCATATTCATCCGAGTACTTCTCCAGATACTTTTCTATCTCGGTACCGGGAGGACAAATTACGTCCAAAGCAGAATTCCATCCCTGAACGGGCCAGGGCTTCAAGAAGTGAAAACGCCCTGATTGTCTTCTCTACCAAGGTTATATCCTTCGCATTATTGTTTTTCGCAGTCTCTTCTATCCACGCAAGAGACCTACTCTCCGGAAGTATCATGGTTATTCGTTTTTATTATTCTTTCTATCTTCTCTGCCACTCCACGGCGGTGCGCGTAGCGAAACAGAGTTTTTGTATTAATTGTATAATCGCTCATCGCGGTTTCGTAAATATAGAAGGTTTCGCTGCCCTGCAGGTAGTAAAACTCTTCGTCACAAAGGATGTCAACAAGTACTTTTTCTATCTTTGGCACACAGACGCCGTTCGTTTCAGTCAACGGAGACTGGCTGATAAGCGGACGAATGACGATGAAATCCCGGCCGAAGGCAAGATGTACCAGTTCATTCCTGGACGGACTCCGGAAAACCAACTGCTCCGTCATTGATTCGAGCGTATCCGCAACATCCCTGAAGCCATCCTTCTCCACATAAACAAGCGTCATCTTTACATTGGGGATGTGATGCATCAGCGGCATAAGGGCGCTGACATCCCACACAGATATGTCCAGCAAAGGGAATTCACCTTTCAGTTGACGATAAAGAGCCTTGTTATCCTCGACAGGTTGTATCATAAAGTGCTGCTTGAATCCACCCCGTATCCTATACTTTCCTCTTTCAAGAACCTCTAATCGGCCTGAACGAACAAGCCGCTGAAGCGTCTTGTCCATGGACGACGAAGGTACGCCAAAGGAAGCGAGTGCGTTTGAGAGCTCGCTTTTCAGAAAACCATCCTCTTTGCCAGCAGCAAAAGCCGTGATATGTTGTGCTATTGTCATAACGCTGCAAATATAGGACATTTTTGTCATTTATAAAATAAAAGTGGCAAAATTGTCTTATTTTAAAGATCTACCGATTTCCCCATAAAAAACCCGCAGACATATTTCCCTAAAATGCCGTAGAATGCCATAAAATGCCATCGGGCACGGTCTGTAAAAACCGTACCCGATGCGCTTAAATTGCTTATTTTCAGGTAGTTAAGTCCCTAATATTCTTCCTCGTTAAAGAAGAAATCGTCCTTGGTGGGGTAATCGGGCCAGATGTCTTCGATGGTTTCGTATATCTCACCCTCTTCTTCGAGTTCCTGGAGATTTTCAATAACTTCCTCCGGGGCGCCGGAGCGGTTGGCGTAGTCTATCAGTTCGTCTTTTGTTGCCGGCCACGGAGCATCGTCCAGGCTGCTGGCTAATTCTAGTGTCCAATACATAATATATACTCAATTAGTATTTAGGCCGCAAATATATAAAAATATTCTCAAGTGCAAATAATTTTGAGTACTTTTGCAGTATGAGTTATACAAAAGACGAAATATATTCACCTCAGACCACGGCAGAAATAGCCGTGCACGTAAAGGAAATTCTCCGGCTCCTGGGAGAAGACACTGAAAGAGAGGGACTTATAAAGACTCCGGAGCGCGTGGCAAAAGCCCTTCAGTTCACGACCAAGGGCTACCAGGAAGACGGCATCGAAATCATACGCCAGGCCATTTTCGACGAAAAGTACCAACAGATGGTGCTGGTACGCGACATTGAGCTCTACAGCACCTGCGAGCACCATATGATGCCCTTCATCGGCAAGTGCCACGTGGCATACATTCCCAACGGGAAAATCACAGGCCTGAGCAAAATCGCCCGCGTGGTGGAGACTTTCGCGCGCCGTCTCCAAGTCCAGGAGCGTCTCACCGTACAGATCAGGGACTGCATACAGGAAGCCCTGCACCCGCTGGGAGTCGCCGTGGTCATCGAAGCCAACCACACGTGTATGCAAGTCCGCGGCGTCCAGAAATCAAACGCGCTGACCACGACATCCGCGTTCAGCGGCATCTTCCTCAGCTCGGCGCGCACCCGCAACGAATTCCTCAACCTGATTCGCTAGCCGCACTGCCGCGAAAGGCGGTCCAGTTCGCTGTCGGCGCGTATCTTGTCGATAATTGCGCAGACCACCTTGAAAGTACGCGAGCCCGCCGTATAGACGGCCGGCGTAGCAAAAGCGACTCTCCCCTGGCGCTTGAGCTTCAGGGCGGAGGCTCTTTTCTTCTCCGACTCGGGATTGTACACGGCGATACTGTGGCCGCCGAACATACCTACTATCTTCATACACGGCACATCGGTCTCGCCGTCTCCGAAGTATATCATATGTGAGAACGGGATGCGCTTCTTGTCATCGGCAATCGACGCGTTGACCCGCTTGTTGTCCCTGGAGCTGAAGATGCCCTTGGAAATCTTGAAAAGGAACTGGGTCTTGGCGGTGTAGTCAACGGCAATCCCGGGCCACTCCGCTTCCCCGTCGGCGTTGTAAATGAAAGAGCCGGCGAAGATGTGCTTGAATTCAGAGGCAATGGGGCTGCCTTCGATAATCTCCTTGAGGCCGCTGGAATTGATGTAGTGTTCGACCTTCACTCCCCTTTCCCTTCCGTACCTGTTGACCATAGAGAACCACTCGCGCACTCCGTCGAAAAGCTGGATGTTGGCCCCGAAGCCCCGAAGGGCGTCCCGGCGCAGGCGTATCCCCTGATTATGCGCCTCGTCGAACATCAACTTCATATATGCCAGCACGTTGGATGCATCCTGGCCTATAGCGATCGAGTCGCTCATCTTCCAGAACTCCTCGGGAGTCGAACCGACGGCCTGAATGAACCCGAACTCCTGCATATTGCCGGGAGAAAGAGTGCCGTCGAAATCATAAATCAGCGCAACAATTGGTTTCTTACTCATAATTTTTCGCCCCAAATATTATTAATTCGCCACAAATATCGTAATTATTCGCCACATACGCACGTACCCGATTGCAAAAAAATCCTAACAGCCCTACTTTTGAAGACTAAACCAAATCAGCAAATAAATGGCAACTTATCCGCATTACCTGGAACGCCTGCAGAACGCAACCCGCAAGTTCTGGGACAAGTCCGCCCTCAACAGCATCGGCGGCGATTCTTTCACCTACGGCCAGATGGCCACCCAAATTGAGAAATTCCACCTCGTTTTCGAAGCGCTAGGCGTAAAGAAAGGAGACAAGATAGCTCTTTGCGCACGCAACGGCGCCCGATGGGGTATGGCCTACCTCGCAGTCAACACCTACGAGGCCGTCATCGTCCCTATCCTGGCCGACTTCACCCCGGAAAGCGCCAGCTTCCTGGTCCACCATTCCGAGAGCGTAATCCTCTTCACCAACGAGGACAAATGGAAGAATATGAACCTGGACACGATGAAGGAGCTCCGTCTCGCCATCGATGTCGACACCTGGAAGCCTCTCTGGGCAATCGACGAGCAGACCCGCGCCATCTACGACACGATGGACGAGCTCTTCGAGGAGAAATGGCACGACGGCTACGGCCCCGACAACGTGGTCTTCCCGACCGACAACTGGGACAATCTCTCCACCATCAACTACACGTCCGGCTCCACCGGCGACCCCAAGGGCGTGATGCTGACCTACCGCAACTTCTCCGCCAACGTGGACTACAGCCAGCGCAACGTCCCCGCAGGAGACAAGATGGTCTCGATGCTTCCTATGGCCCATATGTACGGACTCGTCATCGAATTCATCTACCCGCTCTGCAACGGCACCGCAATCTACTGGCTCGGAAAGGCTCCTACCCCCGCCACCCTGCTCAAGGCATTCGCAGACGTGAAGCCATACCTGCTCATCACGGTGCCGCTCGTGATGGAGAAAATCTACAAGTCGAAAGTCAAGCCCACGCTCGACAAGCCCATCGTCAAGGTGCTTCTCAAGATTCCCGGCATCAACAACATTATATATAAGAAGGTAAAGGACGGCCTCGTAGCGGCTTTCGGCGGCAACGTGCAGGAGTTCATTATGGGCGGCGCCGCTCTCAACCCTGAAGTCGAGAAGCTCTTCAAGCGCATCAAGTTCCCTTACCTCGTCGGCTACGGTATGACCGAGGCCTGCCCTCTGCTGGCGTATGAGCACTGGACCAAATACGTGCCGGGTTCCTGCGGCAAGGCGGTTGACTGCGCCACCGTGCGTATCGATTCCGAAGATCCGGAGCACGTGGCCGGCGAAATCCAGGCCAAGGGCGAGAATATCACAATCGGCTACTACAAGAATCCGGAAGCTTCCGCCAACGCATTCACGGAAGACGGATTCCTGCGCACCGGCGACCTCGGCATTATGGACAAGGACGGCAACATCTTCATCAAGGGACGCTCGAAGAGTATGATTCTCAGCGCCAACGGCCAGAACATCTACCCCGAAGAGTTGGAGGCGGTCGTCAACAACCAGCCCTATGTCGGTGAATCAGTGGTCGTGGACCGCGCCGGCAAGATCGTGGCCCTGGTCTATCTTGATTCCGACGCCATCAGGCGCGACAAGCTCGACAACGAAGCCGTCTCCGACATTCCCGAGAAAGTGCGCCTGAGCGCCAACCGCCAGCTGCCCGGCTACAGCCAGATAGCCAAGGTCGAGACCGTGCTCACTCCTTTCGAGAAGACTCCCAAGATGAGCATCAAGCGCTTCCTTTACAAATAGCCCTGACAATTTGTCACTGGAATATATTTTGAGACTATAAAGCCGGCCCGCAAGAGCCGGCTTTATTGAATTTAAACTATAACAGATATGGCAAAGAACACTAAAGGACAAATCGGAGTAACTACCGAGAACATATTTCCGGTAATCAAACAATTCCTCTACAGCGACCACGAGATTTTCCTGCGCGAGTTGGTGGCCAATGCGGTTGACGCCGAGCAGAAGCTCAAGGCCCTGGCTTCCACGGGCACTCTCAAGGGCGAAACCGGAGACCTGAAAGTGCAGGTCGAGCTCGACGAGAAGAAAAAGACGCTGAAAATCATCGACAACGGTATCGGTATGACCGAGGAAGAGGTTGACCGCTACATCAACCAGATAGCGTTCTCAAGCGCCGGAGAGTTTCTCGAGAAGTATAAAGACCAGACCAACATCATAGGACATTTCGGCCTGGGATTCTATTCCGCGTTTATGGTCGCGAAACAGGTGACTATCGAGTCGCTGAGCTGGCAGGAAGGCGCACAGGGCGTCAAATGGACCTGCGACGGCACGCCCGAGTTCACGATGGGACCTTGCAAGAAGGAAGACCGCGGCACCGTCATCACCCTGCAGCTCGATGACGAGAGTGCGGAAGAGTTCGGCACCAAGGGAAAGATCCGCAGCCTGCTCGACAAGTACTGCAAGTTTATGCCCGTCCCCGTGGTATTCGGAAAGAAGACCGAATGGAAAGACGGCAAGAGCGTGGAGACCGACGAGGATGAAGTCATCAACAGCATCGAGCCCATCTGGACTAAAGCCCCCTCGGAGCTCAAGGATGAGGATTACCTCAACTTCTACAAGGCGCTCTACCCTATGGACGAGGAGCCTATGTTCTGGATCCACCTCAACGTGGACTACCCCTTCACCCTGACCGGCGTGCTGTACTTCCCGAAAATCAAGGAGCGTATGGCAATCGACCGCAACAAGATTCAGCTCTACTGCAACCAGATGTTCGTCACCGACCACGTGGACAACATAGTGCCCGACTTCCTGACCTTGCTCCACGGCGTCATCGATTCCCCCGACATCCCTCTGAACGTCAGCCGCAGCTACCTGCAGAGCGATGCCAACGTAAAGAAAATCAGCACCTACATCACAAAGAAAGTCGCCGACAGGCTCGAGGAAATCTTCAAGGAGCAGCGCGCCCAGTTCGAGGAAAAGTGGGACAACATCAAGCTTTTCATCGAATACGGAATGCTGTCCGACGAAAAGTTCTGCGAGAGGGCGATGGACTTCGCGCTGCTGAAGAACACCGACGGCAAGTACTTCTGCTTCGAAGATTACCGCAAAGCCATCGAAGGCAGCCAGACCGACAAGGACAAGAAGGTCGTGTACCTGTATGCAACCGACACCGATGCCCAGTGGGGCGACATCCAGGCAGCCAAGAACCTCGGTTACGACGTGCTGCTGATGGACTGCGAGCTGGACAGCCACTTCGTCAATATGCTCGAGCAGAAACTTAAGGACGCCCGTTTCGCCCGCGTGGACAGCGACACCCCCGGCAACCTCATTCCCAAGGAAGACAAGGTCAAGCCGGAAATGAGCGACGAGGACAAGAAGACTCTCGAAGAGCTCTTCAAGGCGGCGCTCCCCGAAGGAGCCGAATACAGGGTCGAGCCCGAGAATCTCGGACAGCAGGCCGCTCCGGTGCAGATCACCCAAAGCGAGTTTATGCGCCGCTGGAGGGAAATGAGCGCGATGGGAGGCGGAATGAACTTCTACGGCTCTATGCCTCAGTCCTACGAAGTCAAGGTGAATATGGAGAATCCTATCATCGCACGCATCTGGGCTGACAGGGAGGGCACTTCCGACCTGCTCCGCCAGGTAGTGGACCTGGCTCTGCTCGGAAAAGGTATGCTGAAAGGAAAAGCCCTTGCTGATTTCATCGAGAGGAGCGAAAAATTGCTCGGCTAATCCTTTGAATGATAAAAAATTTCCTTATATTTGCGCCGCATTTGTAAAACCTTAGGGTTTTGGTGCAATGGGTCCCGGTCAGTTCCGGGATGAGTAACACATTTTAATATTAAAGTAATGCAACATTTCGAACTTAACGGCCAGACCCGCAAGGCGGCCGGAAAAGCGGCCCTCAAGGCCTTCCGCGCACAGGGACTCGTCCCTTGCAATCTCTACGGCGCAGGCGTAGAAAACGTTCTCTTCACCATCGATGCAAAGGCTCTCAAGGCTGTCACCGACACCCCTAAGGCCCACATCATCGACCTCGTGCTGGACGGATCCAAGAAATACACCGCCGTGCTCCACGAACTTCAGTGGCATCCCGTGACCGACAGCTGCCTCCACGTGGACTTCCTCGCAGTCAACGAGACCAAGCCCATCAACATCGAGGTCCCTATCGTCATCACCGGACACGCTGTCGGCGTACAGCAGGGTGGTAAGTTCTATCAGAACGCCCGCAAGATCCGCATCTGCGCCACGATGGACAAACTTCCCGACGAAGTGACCGTGGACATCACCTCCCTGGGTCTTGACAAGCGCATCAAGGCCGGTGACGTGAAGATGGAAGGCATCACCATTACGACCGACAAGGACGCCATCATCTGCGGCGTGAAGACCACCCGCAACACCGTCGTAGCGACCGAGGAGGCTTAATCGTGGCCGAGAAGAGTTATCTGGTGGCCGGACTCGGCAATATTGGTGCTGAATACGCTCTCACCAGACATAACATCGGATTCATAATATTGGACGCCTGGGCTCAGGCGTCCAATATTTCATTTGAAACCCGTCGCTACGGGGACTTGGCTGCCGACAGCGTCAAAGGGCGAAAGTTCTACCTCCTGAAGCCCTCGACTTATATGAACCTCAGCGGCAATGCCGTCAGATACTGGCTGCAGGAGCTCGAAATCCCCATCGAAAACCTGATAGTCATTTGCGACGACATCAATCTGCCGTTCGGTACCGTACGGATGCGTCAGGCGGGCAGCAACGGAGGCCACAACGGCCTTGGCAACATTGAATCCATTCTGGAGACCAGACAATACTCCAGAATCCGCGTGGGCGTGGGACACGATTTCTCAGTCGGAGGACAAATAGACTTCGTACTTGGAGGTTTCTCCCCCGAGCAAACATCAGAATTGCCCCAGATCGCGGCCAGAGTGGCATCAGGCGTAAAGACCTGGGCATTTGTGGGTGCGCAGAAGGCAATGACGGAGCTTAACACAAAGCCGGAATCCTTGGAAAACGCACCAAGTCAATAAGTTATTTTTTACCAAAAGAGTTGTAAATTCAAAAATTGTTTTATAACTTGCGGCAGTTTTTGACTTTTAACACCAAAACAATTTTAATACAATTTTCTTATGAAAGCACTTGTAGAAAAAATCAACGCCAACATTGAGGCCTTCAAGGTCAATGCTGAGGCTCAGGTAGTGAAAGGAAACAAAGCTGCTGGCTCCCGTGCCCGCAAAGCCGCTCTCGAGCTGATGAAAGATCTCAAGGAATTCCGCAAGGTTTCCGTTGCCGAGGCAAAAAAATAATTTTTTTGCATTTTCGATGCAACGTTTCTAAAACCTTTTGCATCTATATAGCAGGTTTAGGTTTTAGTACACGTTTAAAGGTCGGGAGCCGAGAGGTTACCGGCCTTTTGCATCTAAGCTTTTTCCGCCTGATGAAACGCCTGATTTCTACTATGATAGCATTCCTCCTGCCCTTGGCCGCAAGTGCCTTGGGTTACCGTGGAATAGTTATCCCCGTAGAATTCAGCGATACGAAATTCTCCAGCCTCTATTCCGGGGTCACGGTAAAAATAGAATCCGCCCGCGACTATCTCAACGACCAGTTCACTTACGGTCCCACGATAAACTTCGACATTGCCCCAACCGTGCGCCTCTCCAAAGCCTCGGCCTGGTACGGGGCCAATTCTTCATCCCGCAAGGATGACAGAATAGGAGAGCTCGTGCGCGAAGCCTGCGCCGCGCTTAAAATCGACTGGAGCACCTACGACAACGACGCTGACGGCTATATAGACAACGTCTGCTTCATAACCGCCGGCGGCTCGGAGGCAGACGGAGCCGGCGCCGACCATATATGGCCCCAGCAAGGCAGTATGGCCGATTTCGGCGGCACGTTCCAGGCCGGCAGCAAGACCGTGAGTAATTTCTCCGTATGCGCGGAAAGTTCTTCTATGGCCGTTTTCTGCCACGAATTCCTGCACAGTTTCGGCCTGCCCGATATGTACGACACCGACGGGACCGGCAGCGGCGGACGCACCAAAGGCCTCTGGGGCAAGCTTTCCATTATGGATGCCGGCATTATGGCCGGAACTGACGCGACGCCCCCCTCTTTCAGCGCCATAGAACTTGAGCTGCTGGGAATCGGCCGTCCGGTGCGCCTTGCCAAGGGCTACCACACGCTCCGTCCGGTCGGCACCAGCAAAGAGTACCTCAGGATTGACACGCCCAACGACGGCGAGTACTTCCTCCTCGAGTGCCGCAAGGCCGAAGGCTGGGACGCCGGAATAGGCGGAGAGGGGCTCGTCATCTACCACATCGACAAGTCCGTCAACAACAGCTGGTACTCCGACTACTTCTCCCGCAATCTCTCGGCCCGCGAACGTTGGGAGCACAACGAAATAAACTGCCGTCCGGAGCATCCCTGCGCAAGGGTCATAGAAGCCATTCCGGGCACGACGGACATATCCAAGGTCTTTTTCCCGCAGGCCGGGCACGATTCATTCAGTTCCGACACCGACCCTTCCTACCACTTCTGGAACGGAGAGACCGCGGAGCAGTGTATCGACAACATAACCATAAAGGAAGACGGCAGCGCGGTATTCAGAGTCATCACTCCTCTCGTACTGTACTCCCTGCAGGCATTCCAGGATGCCGCCATAGCCAACGGCTACACCGACGACGCCCTGACGGTCAAGGAGTGCCGCCTGACCTGGTATCCCGAGTCGGACAAGAGCCGCCTGACTGCGCGCTCGGCCTCCGCGACCGTGCAGCAGGACGGCACCTTCTCCCTGCTTATCGACAACCTGACCCCGTCCACGACCTATATACTTGACATCAGGGCCATTTGCCAGGACGGGAAAATTTACTCCAACAGGCGCAGCTTCACGACAAAGAGCCTCAACCCGAAGCTGCGGCCGTTCATCTACCTCAACTCCCTGAGCCGCAGGCCGGACGGAAGTTTCTTCGCCGGAGACGCCTGTCCGCTTCGCATATACAACCCCGGCGATGTCTCCGCAATACGCTGGTACTTCAACGACGAGCCTGTCACCACCGGTCCCGACGGCTACTGGCATCTTACTGAAAGCGGCACGCTGAAAGCCGAACTCTTCCTCAAGGACGGCAGCGTGGAGATATTGACCAAGAAATTGACGGTACAGTGAAAAGCAAGCTCCTTACTCCCCTGCTCGCGACCCTCGTGCTGCTCTGCGGATGCGGCACAGGCAGCACCAGCCTCCCGGCGTTCCTGAAAGACGATACCGTGCGCCTGGAAATGGACGGCGTGAAGGTATTTTCGTACAACGAAGCCCTCTGCCAGCTGTCCTACAATGAGCAGCGCCGCGAATTCCGCGCCCTCACGGACACTATGCTGGACTACTTCGTGCTGACGCTGGATGCCATTCCCGCCTCAGTGGGAGAAAAAACAGTCGCGAACATCCTCTGGAGCGTCCCCGGGGGCGAATCGTCCAGAAACAGAATCACCCTCGAAGCGAAACGCATCGAGGGCGACCTGATATGGCTCTGTGACGACGGCCGTCATACGGCAGCCGTGGTCAAGGTCTTAAAATGAGAGTGCGATACCGATAAAATCATCCGCCTTGAGAGCGGCGCCGCCGATGAGGCCGCCGTCGATATCCTTCTGGGCGAACAGCTCCTTCGCGTTGGAAGGCTTGCAGGAGCCGCCGTAAAGGATGGTGGTGTCGTCTGCGACCTGCTCACCGAACTTCTCGGCGATGGTCTTGCGGATGAAAGCGTGGATTTCCTCGGCCTGCTCCGCGGTAGCGGTCTTGCCTGTGCCGATGGCCCACACGGGCTCGTAAGCCACGATGATGTGCTTCATATCCTCTGCGGTGAAGTTGTAAAGCACGTTCTTGATCTGGGACTCGCATACGGCGAAATGACGGCCGGCTTCGCGCTCCTCAAGGTTCTCACCTACGCAAAGAATCACGTCAAGCCCGTTAGCCAGGGCCAGGCGGGTCTTCTCGACGAGTTTCTCGTCGGTCTCGCCGTAGTACTGACGGCGCTCGGAGTGTCCGAGAATCGTGTACTGGCAGCCGGCGGAAGCGAGCATAGCGGCGGAAACTTCTCCGGTGTATGCACCTTTCTCCTTGTCGGCGCAGTTCTCAGCGGAAAGGCCGATGCGGGTACCGCCGACGACAGCGGCCACAGGGCAGAGGTGGGTGAAGGGAGTAGCGACAATCAGTTTGACATCGGCGGGGACGGCTGCGGAAGCAGCAAGCACCGCCTTGGCGAGTTCAACGCCCTCGGGGACCGTCGTATTCATCTTCCAGTTCCCGGCTACGATGTACTTTCTCATATTTTTACAATCATTTAAAAATAATTTCATTTTTTGAGCGCGCAAATTTAGCAAATTCATCAGATATTATCAAGATTATCTTATCTTTGCACCTTCATTCCGCAAAGATGTACAGAAAATGGTTTTTTACCCTGGTCCTGACCTGCCTGCTCCCCTTCGGAGCGGCCGGGCAATGGCATACTTCCAACCAGTATCACTTTGACAATGCCATCCAGTTCCTGCCGCTGGCCATGGAACTGGGGCTCGGTTTCTGTACACCGCACCAGCAGACGTTCACGGACCGTTTCCTGGTTGCCGCCACGGGATATCTCGTCATGGGTACGACGGTCTTCACCCTGAAGACCTTCACAGCGAGTAAACGCCCCGACTCGGATGCCACCAATTCCTTTCCCAGCGGCCATACAGCTACCGCCTTTCTGGGTGCGGAACTGGTCCGGCTGGAATACGGTACCG
>ONLD01000001.1 GCA_900318565.1 uncultured Bacteroidales bacterium | reverse complement strand
CTCCTGGGAGAGCACGCGGAAGCGGTCGTATTCACTGATGATAGCTTCGTACTGAGCGAATTGCTCCGGGGTGATGGTCGTCGTTTTCATAGTTCAAAGTTTTCCGCAAAACTATGAAAAGGAGTGGGTCCCGTCAATGGGCGGGGTGCAGAATTTTCTGATTCTTTCGAAAGAATCGTAAACTTGTGACGAAAGGAGGCTTTTGCGGGACTAAAGTTGTCGTTCCCGGGCCGGAATGGCGGATTCCGTGGTCTCGCGGGCCCAAGATGGGCGTTCCCGGGCCGGAATGGCGGATTCCGAGTGCCTGCGGGCCCGAGACGGGCGTTCGCGGGCCGGAATGGCGGCGTCCGGGTGCTTGGACTTGATTAATATATTCTTTTTCTTATCTTTGTTGTTATGAAAAAGATATGTCTTTTGTGCCTGGCGCTGGCGCTGGCTTTCAGCGCCGCCTATGCCCAGCAGGGGCAGGGGCTCTCATTTGCCGGCATCCCGATTGCGGGTACGGCAGGGGAGTTCTCGGACGCCCTGGCGGGGGCCGGATTCGAGCTATGCGGGGAGAATGACAGCGGCGTGCTGCTGAAGGGCCCCTTCTGCGGCATCAACTGCACGGTCCTGGTTAAATACCGTCCGGAAGACAAGAGCGTCCGGGGCGTCGATGCAATGTGCCCGATACGCAGCGACTGGAAGCTTTGCAAGAGCGAGTATCTCGCTCTGCAAAAAGAACTTACGGCGCAGTATGGCCGCCCCAAGAAAATCGAGAAATTCGACCATCCGTTCCGCGAGGGTGACGGTTGCGAGCTCCGGCATCTCAATATGGGCCTGTGCAAATGGCTCTCGGATTATGTGTGTCCCGGGGGCTCCGTGACCCTGCGCATACAGCCCGTAATAGTCAACAACGGCCAGGTCACGGTCTCCTTTGAGCTATGAATATCATCCAGCTGTTCAAGCACATACGGCCGTTCGTGAGGCCCTACCGCCTGCTGGTGCTGGTGACATTGATACTGACCCTGGTAGGCTCCGCGATGCAGCAGGTCAACGCCATCGTGCTGGACCGCACCGTGGATGCCATAAACGCCCTGATCGGCACCGATTTCTCCTGGGCGCAGGCGGCCCGCATCCTGACCATCATCTCCATCGTGCTGCTGGGCAAGGAACTGCTCTCGGCGCTTATCAACTTCGCACAGAACTACTTCGGGGAGCGGATGCGCATCTTCGTGTCCCGCGACCTCTCGCAGAGCGTCATCGAGAAGGTGCTGACCTTCCGTATGGCCTACTTCTCCTCCGACGAAAACGCCACAGGCAAGGTGCAGGCCCGTATCGACCAGGGCGTCAGCAGCTTGTCCCGCACGGTGCAGAACTTCTTCATCGACCTGCTGCCCCTGTTCACCAGCGCCATCCTCGCGCTCATCCTTATGTTCGCGGCCAACGTGTACGTAGGCCTCGTGGCCCTGGGCATCGTGCCGGTGTACTTCTGGATTACCTACAGGCAGGCCAAGCGCCTCAAGGGCTGGCGGCGCGAGATGCGCGGCTACCGTGAGGCCAAGAGCCAGGGTATCAAGAACATAATCGACTCCATCAACGTCATCAAGTCCTTCAACCGCGAGTCCATCGAGGCCGGCAAGCAGTTGGACCTGCAGAACCAGGTCACCGAAAACCAGATCAAGACCCGCCGCGTCAGCTTCTACTACGACGGCCTCAAGAGCTTCGTCAAGCAGGTCGGCACCGTGCTGGTGATCATCCTGACCGCTTACCTCGTGCTCATCCAGTACCCCGGGATGTCTATAGGAAAGATTATGTACCACGTGATGCTGTTTACCAACGTCATCGCGCCCATTACGCAGCTCCAGCGCATCTTCGACGACGTAAATGACGCGCTGATCTACGCAGAGGGCTTCTTCAGCATCCTGGATTCCGACGCGGAGGTGGAAGCGAGCGGCACTCTCCGTCCCGAGAAGATACGCGGCGAGTTCCGCCTTTCCGGGGTGGACTTCACCTACCCCAACGGCAATCAGGCCCTCTTCGGAGTGGATATGATCATACAGCCTGGGCATATCACTGCCCTGGTCGGCCTTTCCGGCGCCGGCAAGAGCACGATAGTCAACCTGTTGGACAAGTTTTACACGCCCCAGCGCGGTACGATTACCCTCGACGGGGTGGACCTTGCGGACTACGACACCAAGTACCTCCGCGACCACATCGGCCTTGTGCTTCAGAAAAACCATATTTTCGACGGCACCATAGAAGAGAACATCCTCTACGGCAAGCCCGGAGCGACCCACGAGGAAGTCGTCGAGGCTGCGAAGAAGTCCTATATCTACGACCAGATAATGGCGCTCCCGAAGCAGTTCGACAACAAGGCCTCAGACCTTTCCGGCGGCCAGCAGCAGCGGATTGCTATAGCGCGAATGTTTTTGAAGAACCCGCCTGTCATCTTCCTGGACGAGCCGACGGCGAGCCTCGATGCCGTGGCGACCGAGCAAATAAAGAACAGCATCGACGCCATCAAGAAAGACCGCACCGTCATCATCATTTCGCATAATATCTCCCAGATAATAGACAGCGATGTGGTGTACGCCCTGAAGCAGGGCCGGGTCGAGCAGCACGGAGACCCGGATGAGGTGTACCGCAAGGGCGGTATCTACAAAGACATAATCGATGCTTCGGCGCGCAGCCTGAACATCGAAAAAATAGCCAGAACTATCGACCAAAACAATTGAAAATGAAAAAGTTGATTCTTATTGCAGCCGCTTTCCTGCTGCTTGCGCCCTCGCCAAAGGCGCAGGCCGGAAAGGTGGTCACCGACAGCCTCAGCAGCACCGCGCTGAAATCTGTCGTCAAGTATAACGTGTATCTTCCGGACGGCTACGGCAAGTCGGACCGCAAATACCCTGTAGTGTATCTTCTGCACGGCCTGTACGGCGACTACACGGACTGGCTGAAGCGCGGCACGATGAAGGGCGTGGCGGACGAACTCATTGCTTCGGGCGAAGCCGTGCCTATGGTCATCGTGATGCCGAATGCCGGCGCGGAAGACGTGCATAACGTGCAGAACGGCTATTTCAACGTCAAGGACTGGCCGTACGAGGATTTCTTCTTCGGGGAGTTTATGCCTGCGGTCGAGGCGAAGTACAACTGCATTTCCGACAAGGGACACCGCGCCGTGATGGGCCTCTCGATGGGCGGAGGCGGCAGCACCGTCTATGCCCAGCGGCACCCGGACCTGTTCTCCAGCTGCTATGCTATGAGCGCCTGGCTTGACAACAAGAGCGACAACGTGCGCCGTCCGCACCAGCCTGAAGACAAGCTGGACATCGTGTGCCGGTCCGTGATGGAGCATTCAGCCCTTGACTTCATCGACAATGCCGACGAGGCCACCATCGGGAAACTGCGCACCGTCAAGTGGTTCTTCGACTGCGGCGACGACGACTACCTCCTGGTGCTCAGCGAGCAGCTGCACCAGAAAATGCTCCGCGCCCGCATCAAGACCGAGTTCCGTGTGCGCGACGGGGGGCATACCTGGGAATATTGGCACCAGGCCCTGCGCCTCGCCCTTCCTTTCGCTTCCAGAAACTTTGAAAAATGAGAGCTCTTATGAAAACCATACTCGCCTTTTCCTGCCTTCTGAGCCTTCTGGGCTGCGGTTCCGGCAAGAAGCCGGAAGGCGTCCCCGTCAGTTACGAATACCGCTACAACGCCACGATGGCGTATTACATCACCTGGTACCAGGTGGAGAAGGACAGCACGGGGGTTGTACGGCTCAGCTATTCCAAGGACCACAATCCCGAAATCACCGTGCTCAAGGCTCCTTCCGACCTGCTTGAATTCATCGGCCGGACGGCGGCGGAATATAAGCTTCACAAGCTGAAGGACCACTACCTGCCGCCATTCGAGGTGCTCGACGGATACGGCTGGGGCATAAGCATCGTTTATCCCGAGGACAGCATCTGGTCGGGAGGGAGCAACGCCTGGCCCGGCGGCAAGCTCGCCGAGGGCATCAATGTCATCAACAGTCGCATCCAGAGCATTATCGACGCCTCCACGGAAGCGGATATCCTTGAAAAGAAGATGCACATATGATTCGCCGTATGCTTCTTTTTCTGCTGCCCCTCGCTGCCGCCTGCTGCGCGGGAGCGCCCGAGCCGTGCGGCCCCGTGCCCACGCCCTCGCAGATGGAGTGGCAGAAGATGGAAGTCAATATGTTCTGCCATTTCGGGCCCAATACTTTCAGCGGCCTGGAGTGGGGGGAAGGCACTGAGCCTGAGGACCTTTTCAATCCCGAGGCCCTGGATTGCCGGCAATGGGCGCGCACTGCCGCGGCAGCCGGGATGAAGGGCATAATCGTCACCGCGAAGCACCACGACGGCTTCTGCCTGTGGCCGAATCCCGAAAGCACCCACACCGTGGCGCAGAGCTCCTGGCGCGGCGGCTCCGGGGACGTGCTGAAGGAGCTGTCCGAGGCCTGCCGCGAGTACGGGCTGAAGTTCGGGGTGTACATATCCCCGTGGGACCGCAACGACCCGGACTATGGCACGCCGCGCTACAATGAAAAGTACGCCCGGACGCTGCGCAGCGTCCTCGACGGGCGCTACGGACCCGTGTTCGAGCAGTGGTTCGACGGTGCCTGCGGCGAAGGCCCGGGCGGGAAGAGACAGGAGTACGACTGGCCTCTGTTCCGGCAGACCGTGCGCGAATTGCAGCCCGCCGCCGTGATGTTCAGCGATGTGGGCCCGGACTGCCGCTGGGTGGGCAACGAAAGGGGCAGCGCGTCTCCTGACAACTGGAGCACGCTCAGCCCTGAGGGCTTCACTCCCGGGGCCGGCTCGCCTCCAGTAGACACATTGCAGTGCGGCAACAAATGGGGCTCCAGCTGGATTCCGGCGGAAACCGACGTGTCCATACGCCCGGGTTGGTTCTGGCGCGACACCGAGGAGCCGAAGAGCACGGACGAGCTGATGCGTATTTATCTTGAGAGCGTAGGGCGGAATTCGCTGCTGCTGCTCAATGTGCCGCCGGACACCCGCGGGCGCATCCCGGAGGCCGATTCCCTGCGGCTTATGGAGTGGAAGGCAAGGCTCGGGAGGGAGTTTGCCGTCAATCTTGCCCTAGGCGTCAGGGCAGAGGGCCCCCGAGGCCGCTCGCCCCGGTATTCTCTGAAGAAGCTTACGGACGGGGATTACGACACTTTCTGGGCGCCCCGCGACGCCGAGTTTACGCCCTCGCTGGAACTGCCTTGCGGGACAACTGTGGACCGCCTGGTGCTCCAGGAGTATATTCCTCTGGGGCAGCGTGTTGCGTCTTTTACCGTTGAGGCTCTTGCGGGCGGGGAATGGAGCGAAATCGCCCGTGGCACGACAATTGGATACAAACGAATCCTAAGTTTTCCGCCGTTGTCGGCTGACCGGCTCAGAATCACCGTCACTTCTTCCAAAGCCAGCCCCGTGCTGAGCGAGGTGGCGCTTTACAACAGTTTGGCAAATGAATAAGACAGCCTTTTTTGCAGCCCTGCTGCTGCTCGCAAGCGTCCCGGCCGCTGCCGGCGACTATGCCCGCTATTATGAATCTCTCCCCTTGCCGCTTTCGGAACCGCAGGCCCCGGTAATCCCCGGGACACGGGTTTCCGTGGCCGATTTCGGAGGCGTGGGTGACGGCGTGATTCTCAACACCGAAGCCTTCGGAAAGGCAATCGCCGCCCTGGACAAGCGCGGCGGAGGCCATCTGGACGTGCCCTCCGGCATCTGGCTGACCGGCCCTATCGTGTTTAAGAACTGCATTGACCTTCACCTGGAGAAGGGCGCGCTTCTGCTCTTCTCGCCCGACAAGTCGCTCTTCGTAGGTGAGGACGGCAAGGTGCGGCCCGGCATCAGCGCCAGCAAGCGGCACGACATAAGCATCACCGGCGAAGGCGTCATCGACGGCAACGGCGAGTGGTGGCGTGCCGTCAAGAGAGGCAAGGTAAGCGACGTGGAGTGGGGTGACTACCACAGTATGGGAGGAATCGACGAGGACGAGGGAAAGCTGTGGTACCCCTTCAACCTCAAGCACTTCGGCAACATCGCCCCGAGCCACAAAGAGCAGGAGAAGCTGCGTACGCACTTGATTCGGCTGACCGACTGCACGCGCGTGCTGATCAGCGGCGTGACGGTGCAGAATTCCCCCAAGTTCCACATCGTGCCGCAGCGCTGCTCGCAGGTGGCGATTGTCGGCGTGACGGTGCGCTGCCCCTGGAACGCACAGAACGGCGACGGCATCGACCTGATGCAGTCCAAGGACGTGCTGGTGGCCGACTGCCTGGTTGACGTGGGCGACGACGGCATCTGCCTCAAGGCGGGCGGCGGCGCTGCTGCCTTGAAGGACGGAGCCACGGAGCGCGTGCTCATTGTCGGCAACACCGTGTTTCACGCCCACGGCGGCTTCGTGATAGGCTCCGAGTTCTCCGGCGGCATCGCGGACGTGGTGGTGCGCGACAACGTGTTCTCCGGCACCGACACCGGCCTGCGTTTCAAGAGCGCCCCGGGCCGCGGCGGCAAGACCTCCCGTGTGCGCATCAGCGGCGTCATAATGAGCGACATACGTGACCAGGCAATCGTCTTCGAGACGAGCTACGCCAACGTGCCCGTGGGCGAAAAGGGCACCGTGGCTCAGACTGAGCAGTTCCTGCCTGAGTTCTGCGACATAGAGATAGAGCGCGTGGTGTGCCGGGATGCACGGATAGGCGTGAAGCTTCAGGGCTCGCCTGCGATGATTCACGGCATTACGCTTCGGCACAGCACCATCTTCTGCTCCGAGACCTTGTCAGAGATCCCGGAGGACGGAATGATGGAGATGGAAGACGTCAGGCTTCTGGGCTACTAGCGCCACTTGTCTTCGGCGGCAGGTACTCTGATGTCGCCGAGATACTGGATTTCCACGACGAACCACTGACCCGTGCTGGGCTTCTTGCGCAGTCTCACGGGACGGGGGTTGTCGGCTCCGCCGGAGTGCATATAGAGCGTCGCCCAGCCCTCATTTTCAAAGGAATAGGGGTTGGAGGACACGCTGATGCGGTAGGGGCGCGACGGGGTGTAGTTGTTGTCCGGGGTGGCGCCTTCGAAGAACGAGCGGACCTTGTAGAACTTGCCGTCCATAAAACGGTCGGAAATCTGCTGGATTTCAGTGGGGGAGCAGTCGTCGGGGCCTTTGAGGAAATTGAGCATAGCGATGCTCTCCGCGCGGTTTTCTTCGAATCTGGTCAGTGCCAGTACGCTCAGGGCCGCTACGGCGTAGAGGTCGGTCATCGCCGCTTCGGGGAGGGCCTGGAGCTCGGCAAGGGTCCTGGGAATGCTCTGGAACGTGTAGGTCTGGGTCTTGCCTCCCGCCGCTACGCCGGCCTTTGAGAGGATGCTGCCGAGGTTGAGTTTGCCGCCGCTCAGGTTGCGGCCGAGCCCGGTGATGAAATCGAGAATTTTCTTTTCCATATGGTCAGATGTTTACGGTTATTTCGTCGATGAATATGAAGGCGGGATAGCCGGCTCCCGGGTGCCACTCGGGGATGGTGCCGAAGTTGCTTGCCCGTACCCTTACGAAGCGCGCTTTGCAACTTGCGGGGAGGGCGCATTCCCAGGTCTGTATCTGCATATCACGCTCTTTTACAGGCGTTTCGAGGGTGCCGAGCACGGTGAAGTCCGAGCCGTTGTCCGAGACCGCGAACTCCACGCTCTTCGGCATCCATATCCACGAACGGGCGTCCTGCAGGAAGCCTGCCGCAACGCTCTTCACGGCCTTTATCTCGCGGAGGTCCACGACGGCTTCGAAGTCGGTGTCCTGATAGCCCTGCCAGCCTCCGGTGCGCCAGTTGATTCCTCCCCTGCGGCCGTCGATGAGGCCAGTGGGACCGCCTGCCGTGTACTGGCTGCTGCAGCGTGAATGGATTTCTATGTCTCTGTCGGAGAATGCTTTATGGACGGTACTGCGGGTGGTGAAACTGCTGCGGCCGTCCTTGATGGAGTAGGCTTCCAGGGTGCCGGTGCGGTCCACCGTGAAGGGTTGGGTGTAGAGATTGAAGACGCCTTCACCGCAGCGGTAGTAGATGTCGCCTTCGCCCTTCAGCGAGACTTCGACGCTTTCGGTAAAGATGTCTGCGGGCATCTCGAACGTGGGGTTGGTCACTATGGTCTTCCGGCCGGAGGGGAAGGCAGCGGCTTTGCTGCGCGGGGCGCCGGGGCAGACGGGGTAGCGGCCGAGGGAGGCGAGTACATACCACGCCGACATCTGCCCGCAGTCGTCGTTGCCGCAGAGCCCGTCGGGGGCGGAGGAGTAGAGTGTCTCCAGGATGCGGTCCACGGTGGCCTGCGCCTTGTCGGGGCGTCCCACGGCGCAGTAGAGCCAGGGGATGTGGTGGCTGGGTTCATTGCCGTGGGCGTACTGGCCGATGCAGCCGGTAATGTCGGCCTGGGTGCGCCCGGTAGTGCCTTCGGGGGCGGAGAACAGGGCGTCCAGGCGTTTCTCGAAGGCCTCGGGGCCTCCGAACGCTTCGATGAGTCCGGGTATGTCCTGGGGCACGAAGAAGCTGTACTGCCAGGAGTTGGCTTCGGTGTAGTTGTTGTTGACCTCGCGGGGGTCGAATGGGCTGTACCAGCGTCCGTTGAGACGGGCCCGCATAAAGAGGGAGCCGGGGTCGAGGACGTTGCGCCAGTATTGGGAAGACTCCATAAAGCGCTCGTAGTCAGCGGTTTTGCCGAGGGCCTTCGCAACCTGGGCCACGCACCAGTCATCGTAGGCAAACTCGAGGGTCTTCGACACGCTCTCGTGCTCGTCGTCGGCAATCACGAGGCCGTGCCTGCGGAAACTCTCCATCCCGTGCTCAGGCCTCGCGGCGCTCGCGGCCATCGCTTCGTAGGCCTTCTCCAGGTCGAACGCCCTGCCGCTCCCCTCCTGCCCGCAAAGGACCCGTGTCGTCGTGGTGCCAGTGGTGCCGGTTGCTGCCGTGCCGGTTGCTGCCGCAGCGGTCTTGGTCGCCGTAGCGCCTGCCGTGCCGGTTGTTGCCGCAGCGGTCCTTGTGCCCCAGCGGGCCACTGCCTCGGCGATTATTGGCACGGAGTTGTAGCCTATCATACAGTCGGTCTCCCAGCCCGAGAGTTCCCAGACCGGCAGCTTGCCGTTCTCTTCGTAAATCGAAATCATCGATTCGATGAAGTCCACGCTGCGCTCGGGCTGGATTTCGAAGAGCAGCGGATGCTCGCCCCTGAACGTGTCCCAGGTGCTGAACACGGTGTAGCGTTCCCAGCCGTCGGCTTTATGGACGGCGCCGTCCATTCCCCGGTAGCGCCCGTCCGCATCCGAGTAGAGCGACGGGTGGATGCCGGTGTGGTAAAGTGCTGTGTAGAAGCGCATTTTGTGCTCCTTGTCTCCGTATGGGCAGGGTAGCAGGCCAAGGTACTTATCCCATTCCTTGCCGGTCTGCCTGCGCAGGCTTTCGAAGCTTCGCGGGTATTCCGCCATCAGGTTGGCCCTGGCGTTCTCTTCCGAGACGCTGGAGATGGCGGCGCGCAGGGTCACTTTCTTTCCCTTGAAGCTGAATTCGGCTTTTCGGCCGCCGTCGGAGAGGCTCGCCGTGGCTGCTTCGGAGAATTCTATGTAGAAGTAGATGTGCTGTTTCCGGGCCCAGCTGCTGGAAACTCGGCATCCGCTGACCCAGCCCGGGCCGGTGTGGATAGCGAAACTGTCCAGCGGGTCGCGGTGGCGGAGGTCCAGGGTGATTTTAGGTCTGCCGGGGCCGCTGAAGCTATATTCGTGCATTCCGGTGCGCCTGCCTGCGGTCACCCGTGCGAGGACCTTGTCGGAGCCGTTCCGGAGCAGCACTTCGTAGTAGCCGGGGGCCGCTTTCTCATCCGCGTGGGAGAAACGCCAGGGGCCGCTGCCCGGGGTTATGAGCACGTCGCACCAGTCGTCGCAGCCGGTGCCGGAAAGATGGGTGTGGCTGAATCCGTAGATGAGGCTATCGGAGTAGTGGTAGCCGCTGCAACCGTCCCAGTCGCCGGCTTTAGGGCGGGAGTCGGGGCTGAACTGCACCATCCCGAACGGAGCGCAGGCTCCAGGAAAGGTGTGCCCGTGGGCGTCGGTCCCGACAAACGGGTTGACGTACCTGGTGAGGTTCTGCCTGGCGGCTGACAGGGTGGAGCCGGCGGAAAAGGACGCCGACAGGGGGGCGTGCGGCGCCAACATCGCGGCCGCTACCGCTAAGATAGTGAGAATACGGACCATATCGGAACAAAAATAATAAATATTCCTGAAAACCCTGCGCTTCCCCGCGTTCCGGGTGCAAAACTGGCCTTTCTGCCCCCGGCCGCTGCGTTTTCCCGCGTCCCGGGTGCGAAACCGGCCGTTTTGCCCCCGGCCGCTGCTTTTCCCCGCGTTCCGGGTGCGAAACCGGTCGTTCTGCCCCCGGCCGCTGCGTTTTCCCGCCTCCTGTGTGCGAAACCGGCCGTTCTGCCACCGGCCGCGGCGCTTCCCCGCCTCCCGTGTGCAAAACCGGCCTTTATGCCCCCGGCCGCTGCGTTTTCCTGCCTCCCGGGTGCGAAACCGGCCGTTCTGCCCCCGGCCGCGGCGGTTTCCCGCCTCCCGTGTGCGAAACCGGCCGTTCTGCTCCCGGCCGCGGCTTTTCTCCGCGTTCCGGGTGCGAAACCGCCCTTTCTGCCCCCGGCCGCTGCGTTTCCCCGCCTCCCGGGTGCGAAACCGGCCTTTCTGCCCCCGGCCTCTGCGTTTCCCTGCGTTCCTGGTGCGAAACCGCCCTTTCTGCCCCCGGCCGCTGGATTTCCCCTCCACACCTCCTTCCTCCCCGACATCCGGACCGCCCCTGCGCCGCCGCTCCACCCCTGCTTCCCCTCTTTTCCTACCTCGTCCCTGCGCCGCCGCTTCGCCTCGCCTTCCCCTCCCTTCCCGCCTCGTCCCTGCGCCGCCGCTCCGCCCCGTCTTTCCCTTCTTTCCAGCCACGCCCTTGCAAAACGTAGTAGCTATCCCCTCCCTCCATCCCTACCTACCTTCCGCAGTGTGTGGTATCGGTGCTTGAGAAGGGACGAGACTGTCGCTGCCGTTTCAAATGCGTTCCGCGTTTGGTGGGCGTCTCGCTTACCGTGCGCTTGTCTGAGAGGACGACGTTGCGGTACTGCCTTTGTCTTTGCGGCGTTTTTCCGCCTCCCGTGTGCGAAACCGGCGCTTCTACCCACGGCCGTCGAGTTTTCCCTCCTTCCCGCCTTCCGTAGTGTGTGGTCTAGGTGCTTGAGAAGGGACGAGACTGCTGTTTTTCCGTGGTTTTGAGCGGTGTCGGTGCCGGAGACGGGACGAGACTGCTGCTTTTCTGTGGTTTTGTGCGGTCTCGGTGTCGGAGATGGGACGAGACTGCTGCTTTTCCGGGGTTATGTGTGGTCTCGGTGCCGGAGAAGGGACGAGACTGTTGTTTTTCCCGGGTTTTGTGTAGTCTCGGTGCTTGAGAAGGGACGAGACTGCTGTTTTTCTGGGGTTTTATGCAGTCTCGGTGCTTAAGATGGGACGAGACTGCTGTTTTTCCGGGGTTTTGTGTAGTCTAGGTGCTTGGGAAGGGACGAGACTGCTGTTTTTCCGGTGTTTTGTGTGGTCTCGGTGCTTGGGAAGGGACGAGACTGCTGTTTTTACCGGGTTTTGTGCGGTCTCGGTGCCGGAGACGGGACGAGACTGCTGTTTTTCCGGGATTTTGAGCGGTGTCGGTGCCTGAGAAGGGACGAGACTGTCGCTATCGTTTCAAGTGCGTTTCGCATTTGGCTGGCGCCGGACTCGGTCGGTGGCAGATGGAGATGGTTGGAGCGGGCTCAGGCCGGCGGCGGAGTCGGTCGGTGGCAGAAGGAACAGGCCGGTGGCAGGAGAAGAAGGTCGGAACGGGGTCTGGATGGAGGTGGTGGTTGGCCGGCGGCAGGTGGAGAAGGTCGGAACGGGATCAGGATGGAGGCGGAGAGTTGGCTGAGATGGCGGAGAGTTGGCCGGTGGCAGGTGGGGCGGGGCGAAAAAAGAGGCCGGCATCCGTGGTGCCGGCCTCAAGTGTGTATGAAAATACCCTAGTTATAGCGGATTGCCGTGTGAGGGATTTCGGATGCGAAGTCCTCGAGGACCCTCCAGGCGTAGTATGTGCTGTAGCGGTCACTGGGCTGGAAGCGCAGCCTCGTGAAGCCGGTGGAGAGCACCGATTCGCGCCAGTATGCGGTTATCGTGACTCTGACCGTGCCGAAGACGCGGGAGATGTCGAACTGCATTTTGAACTGGTTGTGGGTCATCGGGTTCGTCCAGTCGAACGGAGTCGGGATGAACGCCACGTCGCTTATGATGCGGTTGTAGTTGTTGCCGTAGGAGGTGAGGGTGTAGTAGCGGGCGTCGAGGAGCGCGGCGATGTAGTCGTAGGCTTCTGCCTTGGAGGAGAAGAGGGTGTTGACCACAATGCTGTTGGCGTTGGTGCGCTCGTAGATTTCAGGCCTGCTGTACACTATTACCGGAGGCAGGGCCGGGCGGCGCGCTACTTCGGGGATTCCCTGAGGAGGCCGATTGCCGTAGCCGGAGCCGCTGCCGCCACCCTGAGGAGGCCGGTTGCCGTAGCCGGAGCCGTTGTTGCCGCCCTGAGGAGGCCGGTTGCCATAGCCGGAACCGCCGTAGCTGCCGTTGTTGTTGCCACCCTGAGGAGGCCGGTTACCGTAGCCGGAGCCGTTGTTGCCGCCCTGAGGAGGCCGGTTGCCGTAGCCGGAGCCGTTGTTGCCGCCCTGAGGAGGCCGGTTGCCGTAGCCGGAACCGCTGCTGCCACCCTGAGGAGGCCTGTTGCCGTAACCGGAACCGCCGTTGCCGTAAGCGGAACCGCCGTTACCATAGCCGGAACCGCTGCTGCCGCCGTTGCCGTTGACCCTGGGAGTGCGGTCGGTGGTGCCGTAGCTTCCCTGGGGCGTTTCTTTGATGCGGGCGTCGCGGACCTTGAGGTCGGTTGCGTTCTGATTGCTGAGGTTGGTAGGCATCTGGACCTTGTCAACCTTGTTCTGCTGCCTTTCCACCTTGTTCTCCTGACGAGCGGTCACTCCGTTGGAGCCGTTGCGGCGGGCAGGCTGCTGTGCATTTGCGGACACTCCGAAAAATGCGAGGGCGAGAAGCGCCGAGAGAAGGTAGTTGTAAGTCTTCATAAGGCAGTAATTTAATGGTTTAACCATACATTTACAAAGACCTTGCCAAAAGCCGCCTACACTATCTCGGCTACCATTTCCAGCCAGACGGCGTCGGTTTTGTCAAAGAATCCGACGGAGGTGCTGTCGATGTCCAGCACGGCCCTGACCGCTCCGTCCCGCACCACCGGGACCACGATTTCCGAACGCGACAGGCTGCTGCAGGCGATGTGGCCGGGGAACTCTTCCACATCGGGCACGACTATGGTGCGCTTCTTCTCGAAGGCGGTGCCGCACACTCCGCGGCCGCGGGCGATCCGGAAGCAGGCCACGGGACCCTGGAAGGGCCCCAGCACCAGTTCGTCGCCCTGGACCTGATAGAACCCGGTCCAGAAAAAGCCCATCCTTTCCTGAAGCAGCGCGGCTGTCTGGGCCTGCCTTGCGACCGGGTCTTTCTCGTCGCCGAGAAGAAGCTCAAGGTCTTGGTACAGACGCAGATACTTGAATGCGCGGAGGGGCAGGTGGCAGTAGCCCGACGTGTTCTTGCCGAGGTAGTCCCTGTGCCTTTCTTCGGCCGGCCAGAAACTCTGCAGGGGCTGCAGTTCCGTCACCGGATACTGCCCGAGGCGCTGCTCCTGCCGGGCGAATTCCGCTTCGATTACCGCCCTCTCGGAAGGGTCGGTGTAGAAGATGCCCGTGCGGTAGCGCGTGCCGACGTCGTGCCCCTGGCGGTTCAGCGCGAGGGGGTCGATGCTGGCGAAGAAAAGCCGCACAAGCTTCCCGAGCGGCACCCGCGCGGGGTCATAGATGACCTGCACCGTCTCGGCGTGGCCTGTGGAATCGGTATAGACTTGTTCGTAGGAAGGATTGTCCAGAGTCCCGTTAGCATAGCCCGGCATAGTGGAAACTACGCCGTCCACACCCTTGAAAAAGTGTTCGGTGCCCCAGAAGCAACCGCCTGCAAAATAGATAGTTCCGTAACTCATAAGCAAATAACTGGCAATGAACGGCCAAATGGCCCTATTATTATAGTTGTAAAAATAGCTAATTTTCCGAAAAAAACACTATATTTGATGGCTTGAAACTAATAACTTTAGCAATACAGTATGAAAAAACATCTATTCACTATTCTGTTGGCGGCTCTTGCGCTGGCGGTTTCTTTGCCCGTCGGGGCCCAGAACCGCATCCGTGTGCAGGGTCGCGTGACTGACAGCAAAGGGGAGCCCCTCCCCGGCGCTATGGTTATCGTGAAAGGCACCCAGAACGGCTCTATGACCGATGTGGACGGCGCTTATTCCTTAAGCAACGTCTCCCCCAACGCCACCATCACTGCAAACTTGATGGGCTATGAGGAGCTGTCGGTTAAGGTCGAAGGGCGCACGACCATCGATTTTGCCCTTAAAGACGACAACCTCGTGCTCGACGAGGCCGTGGCCATCGGCTACGGCAGCCAGCGCAAGGTGACCCTGACCGGTTCCGTGGCCAGCACCACCGGTGAAGACCTCGTGAAGAACTCTTCGGTCAACCTCTCCCAGGGTCTTGCAGGCCGTATCTCCGGCGTCATCGTCAACAACCGTTCCGGTGAGCCTGGTAGGGACGATGCGGTTATGTATATCCGCGGCCGTTCGACTCTCGGCAACAACTCCCCGCTCATCATCATCGACGGCGTGCCCGGACGTGGCGATGAGTTCTCCCGTCTGACCGGTGATGAAATCGAGAGCGTCAACGTCCTGAAGGATGCTTCCGCAGCTATCTACGGTGCACGTTCCGCCAACGGCGTCATCCTCGTGACCACGAAGCGCGGCCGCACCGACGGCACCCCCAGCGTGACCTTCTCCTACGACTATGGTATGCAGTCTCCGACCCGCCTGGTCGAGATGGCGGACGCCGTCGCATTTGCAAAGGCTTACAACGCAGCCCGTGCGATTACCGGTGCTTCCCCTATCTACACCGAAGAGCAGATTCAGCACTACATCGACCAGGACGACCCCATCAACTACCCCAATACCAACTGGTTCAAGGAGATCATCAAGCCCTTCTCCTCCCAGCACAAGTACGGAGTCAGCCTGCAGGGCGGCGCCGGCAAGGTCAGCTACTTCCTGCAGTTCAACGGTCAGTACCAGGACGGTATCTACGTCAAGTCCGCTACCAACTACAACCAGTACAACGTGCGCTCCAACGTGGATATCCAGGTGACCAAGGACTTCAAGCTCGGCGTTGACCTGAACGTGCGTCAGCAGCACAAGAACTACTCGGCTTACCCGAGCGACTCCTACGGTATCTTCTACATCACGACCCGCCGCTATGCATCCGGCGCTCCCTACTATCCCAACGGCAACCTGCGCAGCGGCGCCAACCCCGCGGCCCTCGTGCAGAACCTTACCGGTTACGACAACACGACCTACAACACCATCAACACCACGTTCCGCGGCAACTACGACCTCCACGCCATTACCAAGGGCCTGTCAATCAACGCAGTGCTCGCATACGACGTGCACAACAACTTCCATAAGAACTGGTCCAAGAACTGGCCGTGCTACTCCTACGACGAAATCACGGAGACCTACCGTCTGCGCGACAGCGGCGTGTTCACGACTCCTACCCTCAATGAGAGCCAGAACAACTACCACACCGTCACCGTCAACGCCAACATCAACTACGACCGCGATTTCAACGGCCACCACGTGACCGCCCTCGCAGGTTTCGAGCAGAGCAACTACCGCCGCGACTATTTCAATGCCGCCATCGAGAAATACGATTCCGACATCCTTGACGAGTTCTTCGCCGGCAACGCCGACAAGGCCTACTACAAAATCGGCGGCTTCGCTTCCGAAACGGCCCGCCGCTCTTTCTTCGGCCGTATCGGATATGACTACAAGAGCAAGTATATGATTCAGGCCCTCGTCCGTTTCGACGGAAGCGAGAACTTCCCCGCAGACAAGCGCTGGGGTATATTCCCCGGAGTCTCTATGGGTTGGCGTATTTCCGAGGAGCCTTTCCTCAAGGACAACGCCCCCTGGCTCTCCAACCTCAAGATACGTGCTTCCTACGGCGAGCAGGGTAACGACCAGGTGGCCGCGTTCCAGTATCTCTCCACCTATGAATACTCCTCCAGCACTTCCTACCGTGCCCTCTATGACAACAAGGAAGTCAACTACATCATTCCCAACGGCGTGCCCAATCCCAACATCACCTGGGAAGTCGCCCGTACCTGGAATATCGGTCTGGACGGAAACATCCACAACGGTCTCTTCGGATGGGAACTCGAAGGCTTCTACACCCGCCGCAGCAACATCCTCTGCACCCGCAACGCTTCAGTGCCGTACTATACCGGTCTGACCAGCAACCTGCCCGACGAGAACATCGGCATCGTGTCCAACAAGGGTGTCGAGCTCCAGCTCAACCACGAAAACAAGGTGGGCGACCTCCGATACAGGGTTGCAGGCAACATTATGTACGCCAAGAACACCATCGAGTTTATGGATGAGACTCCTTACGACGAGAATCATCAATATATGAACCAGACCGGCCATCCTATGGGCGCATCCCTTATCTACCAGGTTGCCGGTATCAACCGCAGCTTCGAGGACATCGAGAATCATCCCCAGATGTCCGGCGCCGGTCTCGGTGACTTCTACTTCGAGGACCTCGACAAAGACGGCAAGATCGATTCCAACGACCGTATGAGGATGGACCTCACCGCGGTGCCGCAGATTGTATTCGGTCTCAACGGCGACCTGCAGTGGAAGAACTTCGACCTCTCGCTCCTCCTCCAGGGACAGGCCCGTGCCCGTTACTACTACGCTCCTCTGACCGACCCCGTGTCCGGCAATATCGAGATGGATGCGGCAGTCAACGCCTGGACTCTTGACAACAAGGATACCGACCATCCCCGTATCGCCTCCAACATCGGAAACGGCGGCGTGTATCGTACTTCCTACTACTACCGCAATGCCGCGTTCCTGCGTCTGAAGAACCTCGAAATCGGCTACACCCTGCCCGGTGCCGTGTTCGGCCACCAGGTCGGAATCAAGAACATCCGCGTCTATGCCGCCGGCTACAACCTCCTCACCTTCTCCGAGTTGAAGAACGTCGACCCGGAGACCAGTGACGAAGGATACCAGACCTATCCTCAGGTCAGGATTTTCAACTTCGGTGTCAAAGTAACCTTCTAATCAGAGCCCATTATGAAAAAGATATTCTACATTCTTGCAACCCTGTCCCTGCTGACCGCCTGCAACGACGGTTTCCTGGACAAGAAGCCGCTGGACAAGCTCTCTGAAGAAGCTGTATTCAACAGCGACGCTCTTGCCGAGAGCTATATCAACGCCATCTATACCGTGCTTCCCGATCCTTTCACCGAGGGCAACACAGGTTGTATTTCAGACGAAGGCTTTTTCCGCTACGGCGGCACTTCCACCCGTTATATCGCCGACGGCTCAATGACCCCGAGCAACATCGTCGACCAGAACCACGGCGGTCCCGCCCACCCCACCCGCACCACCTTCCTGAATATATGGGACCGTGCCTATGAGTACATCTACCGTCTCAACTACTTCATCCGTTTCGTCAATGAGAAGGGCTCCAGTATGACAGAGGCCGCCAAGGACCGTCTGCTCGGCGAGGCTTATTTCCTCCGCGCCTGGGCCTACACCAACCTGATCCAGCGTTACGGCGGCGTGGTCCTGGTGGACAAGCCCCACGAAGACCTCGGTGCCGAATTCAATGAGCAGCGCGCCGACTTCGACGATTGTGTCCAATTCATCAAAGACGACCTCGATGCAGCTTATTCCCTGCTGCCCGAGAAGACCGGGACCGCCCAGGGCCGCGTCCACAAGGACTGCGTGCTGGCTCTCCGCTGCCGCCTGACCCTCATCGCGGCTTCTCCTCTGTTCAACGATCCCAACTTCCCGACCGGCGGCGTGTTCCGCGGCACTTATTCCAAGGATAAGTGGGAGGAAGCATATAAAGCAGCCAAGGCTATCTGCGACCGCGCAGACGTGGACGGTGCATATTCCCTCGACGATACTTACGACGGCTTCTGGACCGACGGCAACTCCCCTGAGATCATCTGGGGCAAATATTTCGTCCAGAGCAGCGGCCAGCCGCACAAGGCCCAGCTTTTCTATTCCCTTATGGACTTCGGCGGCGGCGGCTGGGAGAGCTTCAACCCCACCCAGGCTATGTGGCTCGACTATGAGATGAAGAACGGCAAGAAGATCTTCGAGGAAGGCTCCGGCTACGACCCCCTGCAGCCTTTCAAGAACCGTGACCCTCGTTTCGAGCACTGCATTATCTATCCCGGAAAGATTTACAAGTGGACAGACAAGAACGGCGGCGCCAACGAGACTCCCCTCAATCTTTACCTGCTTTATGAAAACACTGAAGTCAGTGATTTCGACAAGGGCAAGAAAGAGCCTGTGACCTCCAAGAAGGCCAGCGACCAGATCGACCTGACCAACACCGGCGGCAGCGGCCTGACCAAGTGGTATATGCCCAACAAGTACATCTCCGAATCCCTTATCGGCAACGTGGTCTATCCTTGGTTCCGTCTCGGCGAGATGTATCTGAATATGGCAGAAGCCGCATTCCAGACCGGCCGTGAAGGCGAGTGCCGCACCTATCTCAACAAGGTGCGCGGCAGGGCTGACGTTATGATGCCCGAGGTGACCGAATCCGGCGACGCCCTGTGGGACGAGGTGGTAAATGAGCGCCGTATCGAACTCGCTTTCGAGTCTTTCCGCTACTTCGACACCCGCCGTCTCAAGATAGCCACCGGTTATGAGAACGTGCCTTTCGCCGGCACCCGCACGATGCGCCTTGAGAAGGGCAGCAAGGTGGAGACTCTCTACCGCTGCGTGCAGCCCGCTCCTCTCGCCAACAAGAACCGCAATTACTATTGGGCCAACACCAGCGAGCGCGAGGGCTACATCCAGAAGAACAACGGCAACGACGTGGCTTACATCGTCAACTATGTGTGGAAGGGCAAGACCTACACCGTGGACTATGGCGAATGCTGCCTCACCATTTCCCCCACTCAGAAATGGTTCCCCAACAAGGGCCGCAACATCAAGCCTCAGTCCGGCTCGCTTACCTGTTCCAACAAGCCCGGCGTCGAGAATCCCGAAGATTATCCTAATTATCTTATGCCTATCCCTCAGCCTGAAATAGACAAGACTCAGGGTACTCTCGTACAGAATCCCGGATATGTTTATTAAACGCTTATATTTACCGGTTCTCATTCTCCTCGGTATCCTTTGCGGATGCCGGGGGGAGGAACTGGTGCTCAACTACAACGCAGCCGACATTTCCACCGTGGAGGGCGAGCACACTATGCTTGCCGGATTTGCGGCGCGCAACGACCTTTCCACGGACCTGCATCTTCCCCTGAACACCCACTGCCTCGTGGTGGGGAAGGGCACGGACAAAGTATGCATCATCTCCAACGACCTGATGGAGATTTCTCCAGACCTGAGCCTGGAATGGCGCAAGGAGATAGCGGAGAAGAGCGGTCTGCCGCTCGACCGTATCTTTATGCACTGCATCCACACCCACTCCGCCCCGCGCAACGGCGGCTGGAGGGCGGAACCCGGCGGGAGCAACTACTCCCACAAGGAACGCCTGCACCGGGTGCTGGTCGAGAACGCAGTGAAGACCATCACGGATGAGGCGGCCTTCCGTCCTTTTAAAATGCAAGTCGGCAAGGCGCAGACCAGCATCAACGGCAACCGCTGCGAGAAAACCGGCCCCGTGGACCGCGACGTGTACGTGGTCCGTTTCCTCGAGAAGAGCGGCGCTCCGGTCGTGTCCGTGGTCAACCTCGCCTGCCACCCCGTCTGTATGGGACCGAAGAGCCTTCTGGTGTCTTCGGACTATCCCGGCGTGTACAGCAAGATTCTGCGCGAGGCCTGGGGCGGCGACGTGTTCCAGCTGACCGGGGCTGCGGGCAATATGGACCCGGCGGAAGGCCCGAAGATGGCCGAGTATGCCGAAGAATGCGGCCGCTGCCTGGCTGATTCGCTGCTGAAGGTGAAATTCGAGGCCGTGCGGCCGGACGGAGAGTTCAAAGTTGTCAATGACACCGTGGGCCTGCCGTTCCGCATCGCCGAAGTGACTCCCGAGGCCGTCGAGGCGCACGCCGCCGAACTGATAGAGAAATGGGGCGGCGAGCTCTCCCTCAACTGGAGCTGGAACGAGGATGTCGAAGGTTGGAAGAATCTGATTCTCAGCCGCTTCGCCGAGGGCAAGGTGCGCAATACCCTGGACTTCACTATGGGCGCCGTCAACATCAACGGCATCCTATTCTACTTCACCCAGGGCGAGCCTTTCTGCGAGTACCAGATGGAAGCCCGCAAACATTTCCCCGGCCGCACCGTCATCTTCGCCGGCTACACCAACGGTCAGAATTCATATCTCCCTTCCGCCCACGCGTACGAGTACCGCAAGGGCTACGAGTATGAAATCGACCAGATGCACGTATATATCAAGGCTCCCTATCCGCTTTCGGACAAAATGCCGGAAGTCTATTCAAGAGCAATTGAAAAGACAATTACCAACGCACTATGATACTATCCTTTCTGCTTGCTGCCTTACTTACCGTGGCGCCGGTGAGCCAGCCTCCCCGCTACGATATAGTCCCTACTCCCAGGAGCCTAACTCCCGCCGATGGTTCGTTTGTGATTGGCAAGACGAGCCGGCTGCTGGTCGAGGCGCCTGAATTCAAAGAAATCGCCGAGGATTTCACCTCCACGGTCAAGGCTTCCACCGGATTCGCCCTCGACGGCAAAGGCTCCGGAATCGTGCTCCGCAAGATCGGGGGGCTCGGCAAAGAAGCCTACAAGCTCAGCGTCAGCCCTTCCGAGGTGCTCGTTGAGGCTTCCGACGTGCCGGGTGCTTTCTACGGACTGCAGACCTTCCTGCAACTGCTTCCGGCCGAGATTTTCTCGGACACTCCCGTGAAGAAAGTCAAGTGGGAGGCTCCCTGCTGCAAGATTGAAGACGAGCCGGAATTTGCCTACCGCGGCTTCCTGTTCGACTCCGGACGCTATTTCTTCCCCAAGGAGGAGGTGATGAAGTTCATCGACCTGATGGCAATGCACAAGCAGAATATGTTCCACTGGCATCTGACCGAGGACCAGGGATGGCGCATCCAGATCGACAAGTATCCGCGCCTCACCGAAATCGGTGCCTGGCGCAAGGAGACGGCGTTCCACAGCTGGATAGGCAACGGCATTCCGCACGGCGGATTCTACACCAAGGACGACATCCGCGAGGTCGTGGAGTACGCCCGCAGGAGGTGCGTGACCGTGATACCGGAGGTGGAAATCCCCGGCCACAGCACCGCCGCCATTGCCGCATATCCCGAGCTGAGTTGCTTCCCCGAGCGCAGCTATGAGGTGGAAACCCGCTGGGGCATCTGGAAGAACCTCTATGCTCCTACTGCCCGCACCTTCCAGTTCCTGGAGGATGTGTTCACGGAACTGTTCGAACTCTTCCCTTCGCCTTACTACCACATCGGCGGCGACGAGGCCCCGAAGGATGTGTATCGTGAGAGCCAGTACTGCCAGGACCTTATGAAGGTGCTCGGTCTCAAGGACGTCGAGGAGCTCCAGACCTTCTTCGTGAAGCGTATTGGCGATTTCCTCAAGGAGCACGGCAAGACCGTCATCGGCTGGGATGAGATCCTGGACGGCGGCGCCCTTGAGGATCCTATCGCAATGTCCTACCGCGGCCACGCCCCCGCAGCTCGCGGTATCCGCCGCGGCATCCGCGTGGTGCTGACCCCGAACCGCTGGTGCTACCTTGACAACCATCAGGACGACCAGCCGGACGACCTGGCGCAGGAGGTGTTTATGCCCCTGAAGAAGGTGTACAACTATTATCCTGCGGTGGATTCCATTCCCGACTTGAGCAAGAAATATATTATAGGTTACGAAACCTGCCTCTGGACAGAGTATATTCCCGACAGCGAGAAGGCGGAGTGGATGGCATTCCCGCGCAACGTCGCCGCGGCCGAGGTGGCCTGGACGAGCCGTCCCAACAAGGACTGGGAGAGTTTCCGGATGCGTATGCCGAAGATTCTGCGTCGTCTGGATATGAAGCACATCGGCTACTGCCCTGTGTATTACGAAGTTATTTTCGACTACGACCGTCGTCTTCCGTTCCCGAAGCCTATGAATCTGGAGCTGGATTATCCTGACGGCGTGGTGCACTACACGCTGGACGGTAGCGAGCCTACCGCGGATTCTCCTGTCTATGACGGAAATCCGTTTATGGTTGACAAGGACGCGGTCATCAAGGCCCGTGCCTTTACAGCCAAGGGACAGCCTCTGGGCAAGACCGTTACGAAAGAGTTTTTCAGCAGTTATGGTAAGTAGAAGGGGACTTATAATTCTGGCGGTGCTGCTGGTGTCCTGCGCGAAGGTGCAGGGGCCGGCTGAGCCGCAGATTATCCCTCAGCCGGGCTTCCTGCAGATGGGTGAGGGCTCTTTCCGCATCGACAAAGGCACGACCCTTTTCGTCGAGGCGGGCGATTCAGCCGTGCTGCGCACCGTGGGCTTCTTCAACGACCGCCTCAAAGAGGCCGCCGGGTTCACTCTGAAGGTAGTCAGCGACGACCCGCTGAGACACCGCGGCGAGAAGGGCATCTTCTGGCTGGACGCCGGACTGAAGGAAGAGGCTTACAGCCTTATAGTCCGCCCGGATATGGTAAGGGTGGAGTATGGCAGCGGCGCGGGCGCGTTTTACGCCCTACAGACCATCCTGCAGCTCCTTCCCGATGCCGTTTTCGCATCCGCCCCCCAGAGGGGAGTGGAATGGGCGCTGCCCTGCTGCGATATCGAAGACGAGCCCCGCTTCCCCTACCGCGGAATGCACCTCGACTGCTGCCTGCATTTCTTCGACATTCCCTTCCTGAAGCGCTACATCGACCTGATGGCCCTCCACAAGGTCAACCGCTTCCACTGGCATCTGACCGAAGACCAGGGCTGGAGGCTCGAAATCAAGAAATACCCTCTCCTGACCGAGAAAGGCCAGTGGCGTAAAGAGACCGTGGTGGGTTCGCTCAGCTCCGGCATTTATGACGGCAAGCCCTACGGCGGCTTCTACAGCCAGGAAGAAGTGCGCGACCTCGTACAATACGCCGCCGAGCGTTATGTGACCATAATTCCCGAAATCGAGATTCCCGGCCACAGCCTCGCCGCCATCTCCTGCTACCCGGAGCTCAGCTGCGGGCTGGAAGACCACTACGAGACCGCCACCCGCTGGGGCATCTTCCGTCAGGTGTACTGCCCCAAGGAGGAGACCTTCAAGTTCCTCGAAGACGTGTTCGACGAGGTCATCGAGCTCTTCCCTTCGGAGCTGATACACATCGGCGGCGACGAGTGCCCCAAGACCAGCTGGAAGCAGTGCCCGCACTGCCAGGCGCTCATCAAGCGCGAAGGCCTCAAGGACGAATTCGAGCTCCAGAGCTGGTTTATCCAGCGTATGGAGCGCTACATCAACTCCAAGGGCCGCCAGATTATCGGCTGGGACGAAATCCTCCAGGGAGGCCTTGCCCCTAACGCCAAGGTGATGTCGTGGCTGGGAGAGGAAGGCGGAATCAAAGCCGCCCAGCAGCACCACGAAGTCGTGATGTCGCCATATCCCAAGTACTACCTCGACTACTGGCAGGGCGATCCGGACAGCGAGCCCCTTGCAATGGGCGGCCCCACCCTGCTTCGCACGATGTACGACTACGAACCCGTGCCCGCCGTGCTGACCGAGCAGGAGCGCAGGTATATAATAGGAGTCGAAGGATGCGTCTGGACGGAATATATGCCCACTCCGGCGCGCGTGGAGTATATGGCCTGGCCTCGTATGTGCGCGATTGCAGAGGCCGGCTGGTCCAGAGCCGGCAAGGACTGGGACGGTTTCACGAGGCGCCTGGAGACCCACCTGGGCCGTCTTGACCGCCTTGGCGTGCAGTACTGCCGCAATTTCTGGGACCCCTTCATCGACTTCCATAAAGATACGGAATACAGCAAGGTGGTCACTATGAGCGTTGACGCTCCCGGAGCCGAAATCCGCTACACCCTGGACGGAAGCGCCCCTGCCGCCTCCTCGACGCTGTACGAAGGACCTTTCGTCATAAACCGCCAGCAGAGGGTCACCGCTGCGGCATACCGCGACGGAAAAAGAATCGGAAACATAAAATATAAAGACTTTAAATAACGAAAGAAATGAGTGTAAGACTAACTGAACAGCCGTCCCTGTACGACCATCTTGAGACAAAATCCGTAGCTGAACTGCTGCGTGACATCAACACCGAAGACAAGAAAGTGCCCCTCGCAATCGAAGCGGTGCTTCCCGACATAGAAAAGCTCTGTACGGCCATTGAGAGCCAACTCCGCGCAGGCGGCCGCTTCTTCTGGCTCGGAGCCGGCACCGGCGGCAAACTCGGCGTGCTGGACGTGCTGGAAGTCCCCAACACCTACGGCGTGGATCCTGAAATATGGCAGGCAGTGCTCGCCGGCGGCGTGGAGAACCTGGTCCTTGACCTCGAAGAGGCCGAAGACGACGTGGAAGAAGGCTGGAGGACCCTGCGCGACAAGCACCACATCACTCCCAAGGATATCGTCGTGGGCATTTCCGCCAGCGGCAACACCCCCTATGTGATGGCCGCGATGAAGGCCTGCAAGGAGCACGGCATCCCTTGCGGAAGCATCTGCAACAATCCCGGTTCCCCTATTTCCTCCTATGTGGACTATCCTATCGAAATCGTGATGGGTCCCGAATTCATTACCGGCAGCACCCGTATGAAGTCCGGCACCTCCCAGAAGCTGATGTGCGATATGATAAGCACCGTCATTATGGTGCGCCTCGGCCGCGTGCAGGGCAACCGTATGGTCTGTGCCAACCTTATCAACAACAAAGTCATCGACCGCCTCACCCGCACGATGGTGGAGCGCAACCCCCAGCTCAGTTACGAGTTCTGCGAAGAGGTCATCAAGAAGACCGGCGGTCTGGTGAAAGCCGAAGAATACCTTAAAGCCCAAGGCAAATTATGAAACTGACGCGCATCCTGGCCTGTGCCTTACTGCCCGCTCTCCTGGCCGCTTGCAACCCCCAGTCCGACACCGACTCTGCCGCGAAGTACAAAGGGATTGTAATCAATGAGATAGCGGCCCACCACGAAAACGAGGAGTTTGATTCCTGGGTGGAGGTCCTGAACACGTCCGAAGAGTCAATCTCCCTCGACGGATTGTCACTCTTCCTCTCCGACACATATTTCACCAACCTGAAGATCGCCGATTTGTCGGGAAGCCTTGCTCCCGGTGAGCGCAAGGTAATCAGCTCCGGGGACAGTGCGCTGCAATGCGAGATTTCTTCCGCGGAGCCGTTTACCCTTATTCTTGGCGAAAAGGCGGCCGCTCCCGTGGATTCTTTCAACCGCACAGAGGACTTCCGCTCCCTCGGCTATTTCGGCGCCTATCAGCGCATTCCCGACGGCAGCGGCGAGTTCAAGGCGATGACCTACTCCAGCTGCGGCCGAGAGAACACCGTGTTCGACCTTTCCAAGACCAAGCCGACGGCCGTCTGGGCCTGGGGTTCGCACCTGAGCGACCTTACCGCTGATGACGGCGCCAAGCTTCGCCGCCTCAAGGAACTGGGCTACGACCACCTGCTTCTCAACTATGCCGGCTTCGAGACCAAGAGCTACCGTCAGCAGGCTATAAAGTGCATACAGATAGCCGACGAAATCGGGCTCGCCGTCCACGTGTGGCTGCAGTGCTTCTATGACGGAGGATGGGTCAGTCCCATCGACGACGCCACCAAGAGCTTCCGCGAGGACGTGTACGAGCGCATACGCAAAGAGGCCACGGGCTATCTGCAGACCTGGGGCGTCAAGGGCGTGCACCTCGACTACATCCGTTTCGGCGGCACCGCCTCCAAGCACAACCACACCGCGGAAGTGAATTCCGTCAATGCCGTCAACCGCTGCTGCCGGGAGATTCGGGAGATTTGCGACGGCTTCGACGAGGGACTTGTGACCTCAGCCGCGCTGATGCCGGAGCCCAACTCCAGCCAGTATTACGGACAGATTCCTTCCCAGATGGCTCAGTACATCCACATACTGATGCCTATGATTTACCGTTACGGTTCCTACAATTTCAGCGATTCCTCTTTCCAGGACAGGGCCAACTACTATGCCGACCAGGCCGCGAAGAGCGGCGGAGTGTCCTGGGCCGGAATCCAGACCTACGACGCTTCCACGAAGGGAATGTCGGCTGAGGCCCTGCGCCGGGACATCGACCTTATGGCGGATACCCGTTCCGCCGGAGTGGTGCTGTTCCGTTACCAGCTCGGCACATTCCCCGATATCAATGATTTATGGAAATAACACTATTACACTTATTATTAACTCAAAATTCAGCATTATGAAAAAATTCCGTTTTTTCTTGCTCGCTGCAGCAGCTGCTCTGCTGTCTTTCACAGCTTGCCACAAGGAAAAGCAGGAGACTGACCCCAACAGTCTCGGCAAATTCCCCCTGTCACAGATTGTGGATGCGGCCGCAACCGCCTACGGCGCCTGGGAAACTGAAGAAGCCTTCCCCGAGTCTTTCAAAATCGGCGACAAGGACTTCAGCATTGCCCAGTACCAGTATGCAATCTGCAATGCTCTGGTAAACATCAATTCCGGTGTCAAGGATGACATCGAGGTAATCGAAGTCAAGCCCGCTTCTCATCCCGAGAGGGACAGCTACGACAAGGAGACCATCCAGGTAGCCAACGGTCCCAAGAACGGCGATGAGACCGAAGACCTGGTCAACGTGGCCAAGAGAATTATAGCGAGTATTGCCGAGAAGCGCGAGGTCCCCAACCAGACCAACTACACCCGCAACGGCAACTGGATCGCTTTCTCGACCGACCGTGCCACCATCGTCATCTCCCGCGTGCTCGCCCAGTACAAGGCTGACGGCAAGCTCCCCGAGAGCGTGGATGCAGGCTACAAGGGCGCTTCCAACACCCTGAAGGCTTTCGCACAGCAGCTCGTCACCTATCTCGACGTGTGGGAGAAGACCGTGGGTACCGTCGATGCCGACGGTTCGCACTGTACCGCCAACAACACCGCCTGGAAGAACGTCCACTTCATTCCTATCGAGTATTCCGGCGGCTATAAGGACGGCGAGATGTACGATGAGGCCAAGTTCCCCATCCACCACATCACCGTGGACGGCGTCGAATACAACGCCGCACAGTGCTGGAGCATTGCTGCCCAGGGTATTATGGATCTCGTGACCAAGGAAGGCTCTTCCTTGCTCCAGCCTACCCGCAATCCCTTCGTGCATACTATGGCCAACGGTGCGTCCCTCAACGAGACTATGCCTGCTCCTGCAGACTACGCTACCGTGACCGGCTTCAACGCCTATCCTTGGTATGAGAATACCAACGACGGTCCCATCATCAACTTCTCCGAGACCCTGCCTTGTACGGTCGAGTTCCTCGCACACGAACTTGGCTGGTACCTGACCCGCTGCACCCAGTTCGACACTCCTGCAATCGGTAACTTCCAGCAGTTCGGCAAGGGCGAAAGCGTGATCAACTTCGGCGACTACAGCGGCACCATTTCCGCTATGCGTACATTCCTCATTATGATCCGCTTCTATGACTACCTGCTCAAGAACGACATCACCGAGAATGTATGGGACGCCACCAAGGACGTACACCTCAACTACGACCTCTACGGCGTGGCTATGCCCGACATCGAAGTAAAGACCAAGAAGCTTGATTTCGACTGCACGGAGCAGACCAAGGAAGCCACTTTCACTGCAAAGAAGGCTTGGACCGCAACCGCATCCGAGAACTGGATTACCGTTGAGCCCGCTTCCGGAGCGGCCGGAGACATCACCCTTAAGATCACTGTCGCCGCCAACCAGGGCGACGCCCGTGAAGGCAAGGTGATCGTGAAGGGCGGCAATGTGACCGACGGCATTGAAATAGCCATCAACCAGGTTAAATATACCGCGCCCAGCGAGGCTACCATTAAAGACTTCGCTCAGGAGTATGTGAAGATTATCAATGTATGGGCTTCACACGTCGGCAATATCAACCGTCTCTCCAACTGGGAGATAGCCAAAGATACCGATGAAGATGTAGTAGAGAATGTGCACTATGTGCCTAATGACTACACCATTGTCGTGGGAGGCAAGACTTACAATACTGCCGATATGCTTGAGACAGCTCTCCGCAGCTATCTGCTTCTCCGCGGCTGGGACGGCAACGAGACCGAGAAGAACGGCTTCGGCAACATCCCTAAGTATAATCCTGTCACAATGAGCGCAACGGTTCCCAATACGCACGAGTACACTTGGGGCAAACCTCTCATCGAGAGCAGCAACGGCGGCCCTCTTGTGAAACTCGAAGGCGAAAAGGAAATCCATTGCCAGGTTGATCCTGTCATCCTTGACAACTGGGCCCAGAGGTCTGTGAATTTCCAGCACGGAAAGGATATCACCAATTTCTGCACCTATCCCCGCGCCGACCACAACATCACCAATTACAAGGGATGCTTCAGTTCCGGACGTGCTCTTCTGACTTACGCATACTTCTTCAAGTATATGCTCGACAACAATCTTGAGAAGGCCGACGGTATTGCCGCTGACGTGGTGATCCGCTCCGAACTCTTCGGCAACGAAGAGGGAAGCCAAGCTGAGATGCCTGTCACGATCAAGGACTTCGCCAAGGAGTATGTTAAGATTCTGGATATCTGGGAGAAGACCACCGGTACCATCGATTATGTGAAGAAGAGCGATACCGAGAGCATCGACGCTGCTTCCCAGACTCTCGTGGAGAACGCACACTATGTGCCTATGGCTACGACCATCACCGTTGGCGGCAAGACCTACAACACCGCCGATATGCTTGAGACAGCTCTCCGCAGCTTCCTGTTCCTCCGCGGCTACGACGGCAACGAGACCGAGAAGAACGGCTTCGGCAACATCCCCAAGTATAATCCTCTCCCTATGAGCGCCCCAGTTCCCGAGACCCACAATTATTACTTCGGAAACTATCCTTACGCAGAGCCTTCCAACGGCGGATATCTTTGCAAGGTCGATGGCGATAAGGAAATCTACCGTCAGGTCGAGGTCCGCATCCTGGACAACTGGGCTCAGAGGTCCGTCAACTTCCAGCACGGCCAGTCCATCACCAATATGTGCACCTATCCCCGCGCCGACCACAACATCACCGACTACAAGGGATGCTTCAGCGCGATGCGCGCCCTGATTACCTACGCCCACTTCTTCAAGTATATGCTTGACAACAATCTTGAGAAGGCTGACGGTATAGAAGGCAGCCAGATCATCCGTTCCGAGCTCTTCGGCGTGGAGGCTGCACCGGAGCCCGCAAAGGCCACCATCAAGGACTTCGCCAAGGAGTACGTGAAGATCCTGGACATCTGGGAGAAGACCACCGGCACCGTGGACTATGTGATGAAGAGTGATGCCGAGACCCACGATCCCGCTTCCCAGTCCCTCGTCGAGAACGCACACTATGTGCCTATGGCTACGACCATCACCGTAGGAGGCAAGACTTACAACACCGCCGATATGCTCGAGCTTGCACTCCGCAGCTACCTGCTCCTCCGCGGCTACGACGGCAACGAGACCGAGAAGAACGGCTTCGGCAACATTCCTCAGGTGAGTCCTGTCAGTATGAGCGCCGATCTCCCCGAGACCCACAAGTACTATTATGGCAACTATCCTTACGCAGAGCCTTCCAACGGAGGCTATCTCCGCAAGCTTGATGGCGAGAAGGAAATCTTCCATAAGGTAGAAATCCGCATCCTGGACAACTGGGCCCAGAGGTCCGTCAACTTCCAGCACGGCCAGGCAATCACCAATATGTGCACCTATCCCCGCGCCGACCACAGCATCACCGACTACAAGGGATGCTTCAGCGCGATGCGCGCCCTGATTACCTACGCCCACTTCTTCAAGTATATGCTTGACAACAATCTTGAGAAGGCCAGTGTCAGTGATCTGGGAGCAAACGTGGAAATCCGTTCCGAACTCTTCGGTGTGGAATAAGATTTACTTTTGGCAAAGGGGGCCTGACCGCCCCCTTTGCTCCCAAATACCTATTGATTATGAAGAAGTTTGCATTTATCATTTTGGCTTGTACGGCCCTGCTTTTCGGGGCCTGCGCCTGCCAGCAGGGAGGCAAGCCTGCCGACACCGATGAACAGGAGCCGGTTCCTACCGAATTTACCGCTAAAGAGTACAACGGATTCTTCGTGGAAGAACTCGCCAAGGCTTATGAGACTTTCGTCGAGACCGACCTGCTTCCCGCTTCCGTCAACGTGGAGGGCATTCTTTACGGCAAGGGCCAGTATATGGCCGCCGCCTGCCTTCTGCTGAAGCGCATCCAGGAAGATCCCGAGCACTGGGAGGACGAGGAAGTTGACGTGCCCTTGCGTATGACCTGGGGCGGCAACGAGCAGAACAATACCTTCGAGCAGGACACCATCTCGCTGGAAGCCCTGACCTGGGCCGCGGATAAGGCTTATGCCTACGGCGTCAAGCACGGCTCGATGCCCAACTACGTGTCATTCGGCACCATCAGCTGCCCCGGCTTCGCGAAAGACAGCACATTCACCTATACCTACGACACCCCGTTCAAGGACGGCGTCAAGTATATAGGCAACTTCATCTCACGCGACTACGGTGCGGCCCTCTGCCGTGCGTTCTACTACTACAAGCACAACCTGAAGTTCCCCGAGAAGGTATGCACCTGGGGTTCCGACTTCCTGCGCAAGACTGCCAACTGCGCCATCGACGATCCCGTGGTCATTGCGGCCAAGGACGCCGCCCTCGCGAAACTTCCTGAGGGCGCTACCGATATCCAGAAGGCAAAAGCCATTTTTGAATATGCCCGTGACGAGTGGGAGTGGGAGAACTATATGAACACCAGCAAAGGCTCGGTCAACACCATCAAGGCCAAGGGCGGCAACTGCTGCGACCTCACCCACGCCACCCTCGCAATGTGCCGCGCAGCCGGCATCCCCGCCCGCTATATGCACGGTCAGTGCTACTTCCAGTCCTCCGGCGTCATCGGCCACGTGATTCCTGAAATCTGGGCCGGCGGCAGATGGTGGGTCAGCGACCCTTCCAACAACAACGCCACCTTCGGCTTCCCGACCTGGAAGGGTATGGAGAAATTCAACGGCCGCTACAAAGAGCTTCCTTTCTGATACACTGAGATATGAAACGATTCCTTAGTTTTCTTTTCCTTGCGCTGGCCCTCGCCGCCTGCAAGCCTGCCGCTGAGCCCAATACCAACGGTATCTGGCTGTGGTCCAAGTATATGAATGATGTCGATCTGGACGAATTCGCCCGCAAGGACATCGGCAACATCATCCTGCACGAGGTGGCTTTCGAGCGCCACGGAGTGGATTCCACCCTCGCCTTCGTGAAAGAGGCGCAGAAGCGTGGGATGAAAGTGCACATCTGGTTCCAGTGCTTCTACAAGGACGGCAAGTGGATCAATCCCGTCAAGGATTCGCTCAACTGCTACGACCAGGAATACTTCGACGAGGTGATTGAGCGTGCGGTCAAGTACGTGGGCTACGGCGTGGACGGCATCCACCTGGATTACATCCGCTTCGGCGGCACCGCCCACAAGCACAATCCTTCCGAGGAAATCACAGCCACGGGCTGCGTGACCGAGTTCTGCCGCCAGATCAATGCCGCGACCAAGGCCGCGAATCCGGACATTATCCTGTCGGCCGCCCTGATGCCCGAACCCGACAGCGAGTACTACTACGGCCAGGACCCTGCCCAGATGGGACAGTACATCGACATCCTGATGCCTATGATTTACTTCCACTGTGATTCCTACCGCTCCGGCGGCGCTCCGTGGGCCAAGATGGTCGCCGACCACTTCGCCACCAAGGGCGCTCCCGCCAAGGTGTGGGCCGGACTGACCACCTACGTGGACACGGAGACCGAGAAAGTGGTGCCTATGGATGCCGACGGAATCCTTCGCGACTGCCGTATGTTCAGGGATTCCACTATGGCCGAGGGCGTTGTGCTCTTCCGCTACGGCCTTGGTGACCTTCCCGACCTGAATGAATTGAAAACAAAATAATTTATCAATCCTATGAAAAAAACATCTTATCTCGCCCCGGAAATTGAATTTCTGGAAATGCTGACCTATTCGCTTATCGCCGCGAGCGGGGATATCGAAGACCTGGAGACAGGAGAAGAGATTCCTTGGATTTAAAATGTTTGACCTATGAAGACATTAAGAATCTTTGCGTCTGCTCTCGCAGTCCTCGCCCTTGCAGCGGGATGCTCCAAGGTAGCTGAAATCGGCGACGAGACCCCCTTTGGAAAGGGCGGCACCGTCATTACAGCCGGTTTGAATGACACCAAGACCGCCCTCCAGCCGGACGGTAAGAAAGTTTATTGGGAAGCCGGTGATGCCATTGCCGTCAATGGAATCAAATCCGAGTCCCTTAAAATCGAGGCTCCCGCCGCCAAGGCGGACTTCGAATTCTCCGAGACCCTTGCAGAAGCCAAGAAGGCAGTCTATCCGGCCTCTGTCTGGAAAGCCGAGGGCTCTATCCTCCTGCCCTCCGAGCAGGGAGCAGGCACCGACGTGTCTTTCGGACAGAACGCCCTGCCGATGGTGGCTTATGCCGAATCGGGAAACAGCCTTAAATTCAAGCACATAGCAGCTGTCATCAAAGTCGGACTCACGGCTGGATCAACTTCCGCCCCCATCGAGTATGTCGAGTTCTCCGGCAACAACGGCGAGCAGGTGAGCGGTGAGTTCAGCGTGGATTATTCCTCCGGCACCATTTCTTCTCTGCCTTCATATTCAGACTCCGACAAGGCTGTCAGAGTCTCGGTGGGCAAAACCCTGGGGGCCGGACAGACTGCCGTGTTCATCGCCGTGCCTCCGGCAAATTATTCCAAAGGCTTCACGGTCAAGGTGGTCGATGCTGGCGGAGCTTCAATGATCAAGCACGCTGCCGCCATTACCCTCAAAGCCGGCACCGTGTATCCCACTCCCGTGACCGAATTCGAGGACGACGGCACCATCAAGGCATTCGCCAAGGCTTATGTGAAGATCCTGGACGAGTGGGAGAAAAATGTCGGGACAATCAAGCGCACTTCCAACTGGGCTCTGGCGCAGGATGGCGACACCGATGTGGTCGAGAACGCACACTATGTGCCAAGTGACTTCACCGTTACGGTCGGCGACAAGACCTATACCACCGGCGATATGCTTGAGACCGCACTCCGCTCCTATCTGCTGCTTCGCGGCTGGGACGGCAACGCCACCAACGTGGCCGGCTGGGGCGCCTTTGCGAGCACGACTCCCGTTTCAATGGACGCGCCGGTTCCTCAGACCCACGGCTATAAATTCGGCAGTCCTCTTATCGAGAGCAGCAACGGCGGCTATCTGTACAAGACAATCGGCGGCCTGCAGTATTATGGCCAGGTGGATCCCGTGATTCTGGACAACTGGGCCCAGAGGTCAGTCAACTGGGCAATGACCCACGACAAGGTGATTACCAACCTTTGCGGCTATCCCCGTGATCCCATCACCAACTACGGCGGCTGCTTCAGTTCCGGACGCGCCCTGCTCACCTATGCATTCTTCTTCAAGTATATGCTTGACAACAACTTGGACAAGGCAGACGCACTTGGCGCCGACGTGGTCATCCGCTCAGAGCTCTTCGGACTGGAGACACAGAACAGGCCCGATATCAAGCTTACCACGACCGGGCTCTCGTTCGGCTGTGACGCCCAGACCCAGGCGGCGTCCTTTGATGCCTACACTGACTGGACTGCGACTGCCTCGGACGGCTGGATTACAGTAAGTCCTTCATCCGGCAGCGCCGGCAAGATTACTGTAGATGTGAGCGTAGCGGCCAACACCGGAGCGGCCCGCGAGGGCAAGGTCACTATCAGCGGCGGCAATGTCACCGAGGGCCTTGAGATTAAAGTCAGCCAGGCGGAGTACACGGCTCCGGCTCCTGCCACTATCAAGGACTTCGCGCAGGAGTACGTTAAGATCCTGGAAATCTGGGATAATACCACCGGTACCATAGACTTGCTCAAGGGTGAGAGCTATACCGGCGGCAGCTATAATGTAGAGAATGCTCATTACATCCCTTCCACGACCACGATAACGGTGGGCGGCAAGACTTACAACACGGCCGATATGTTCGAAACAGCCATCAGGAGTTATCTTCTGGTCCGCGGCTACAACGGACTTGACCGGACCAGTGTCGGTGCCGGCTCGATAGCCGCCCTGGCTGACGGCGCTAAAAGTATGAGTGAGACGAATGTGCCTGAAACCCACGGATATATGTGGGGCGCAAGTCCATACAACGAGACATCCGGCAACGGCGGGTATTTCCGTACTACGTCCGGTACCTCACACGTTGCAAGCATAGATGTGCTCGACAATTGGGCTATGCGCGCCCTTAACTTCCAGAACGGAAAGACTATATCGAATATGTGCACCTATCCGCGCGGACCCATAACTTCATATACCGGAAGTTTCAGCTCAATGAGGGCTCTGATTACCTACGCCTTCTTCTTCGAGTATATGCTTGACAACAATCTTGAGAAGGCCGATGGTTTGGCCGGCTCCCAGAGTATCCGTTCCGAACTTTTGGGTGTGGAATAAAACTTTTTTGGCAGCAGGGGCCCGACCGCCCCTGCTGTCCCCATTTAAAGATTGAGTTATGCAGCTGACACGGATTTTAGCATCTTTTCTTTCCGTCATCGTTTTTGTTTCCGGCTGTTCCAAGGCGCTTGAGGGAGTCGAGTCCGCTGCCGGCACCATCATCACTGCGGGGCTTGAAAGCGGCAAGACGCTCATCGACGGCAATAAAGTGTATTGGGAATCGGGAGATGCAATCTGTGTCAACGGAGTGGCGTCGCAGCCTGTTTCCGTCGCTTCTCCTGCTGCAAAAGCGGATTTCACTTTCGCTCAGACCCTTGCGGCAGAGAAGAAGGGCGTCTATCCCTCATCCATATGGACTTCCGAAGGCGCCGTCAGCCTTCCTGCGGAGCAGACCGCGCTTCCTATGGCGGCTTATGCGGTGTCCGGGGACCATCTGACCTTCAAGGCTATAGCGGCCGTAATCAAACTTCAGATTAAAGCCGGCAGCGGTTCTCCGTCCATTGACTATGTGGAGTTCTCCGGCCTCGGCGGCGAGCAGGTGAGCGGCGCATTCCATCTCGATTACGCATCCGGGGCCCTGACGCCCTCGTCCACGGCCGCCGCGGACAAGACGGTGCGCGTGCCCGTGGGCAAGACCCTTGGCGCCGAGGCGGTTACGGTGTACGTCGCCGTGCCACCGGGGAATTACTCCAAAGGCTTTTCCGTCAAGATAGTTGATACAGGCGGCCTCTCTATGGTTAAGAAGTCCGGCGCCGTGACGCTTGCCGCCGGCACGGTGTATCCTACGCCGGTCTTCGCTTACGAAGGCATCGCTACCATAAAGGCGTTTGCGCAGGAATACATCAAAATCCTGGATATCTGGGCCGCTACCGTCGGTACCATCGACCTGCTCAAGGGCGAGAACTACTCCGGCGGCGACTGGAACGTGCCCGGAGCGCACTACGTACCTTCCACCACCACGATAAAGGTGGGCGGCAAGACCTACAACACCGCCGATATGCTTGAGACCGCCCTGCGCAGCTATCTGCTGATCCGCGGTTACGACGGACTCGACCGCACCCACTACGGAGCCGGCTCCATCCCGGCCCTCGCGGGCGGCGCACAGTCGATGGGCGAGACTCCCGTCCCAGAGACCCACGGCTACTACTGGGGTGCGAATCCCTACAACGAGGCCCCCGGCAACGGCGGCTATTTCCGCACCACGGAAGGCGTCTCGCACGTGGTCGGGACCGATGTGCTGGACAACTGGGCGCAGCGCTCGCTCAACTTCCAGAGCGGCCAGGCAATCACCAATATGTGCACCTATCCAAGGGCCCCGATTACAGCATACACCGGCAGCTTCTGTTCGATGCGGGCATTGCTCACCTATGCCTTCTTCTTCAAGTATATGCTGGACAACGGCTTCGAGAAGGGTACGGAAGTGCCGGACGATGCCATCATCCGCTGCGAACTGTTCCAGTCCGGGCGCGTGTCCGACAAGGACTCCAATACCGGCATCTGGCTCTGGTCGCAGTATATGAATTCCGTCAACCTAGACGTGCTCGCGGGCAACAACATTCAGAACATCTTCCTGCACGAGGTGGCGTTTACCAGCCACGGCCTCTCATCGACCCTGGCGTTCATCAAGTCGGCGCACGCCCAGGGCCTGAAAGTACACATCTGGCTCCAGTGCTTCTACAGTGGCGGCAGCTGGGTCAATCCAGTCGATGACGAAAACAACCGCTACGACCAGGAATACTTCGACGAAGTCATCGGCAGGGCCGTCAAATACGTCGGCTACGGCGTGGACGGCATCCACCTGGACTACATCCGTTTCGGAGGCACGGCCTACAAGCACAACCCCTCCGCAGAAATCACCGCCACGGGCTGCGTCACGGAGTTCTGCCGCCAGATTAATGCCGCGACCAAGGCCGCGAATCCGGATATCATCCTGTCTGCCGCGCTGATGCCGGAGCCCGACAGTGAATACTACTATGGCCAGAATCCTGCCCAGATGGGAAAATATATGGACATCCTGATTCCGATGATTTATTTCCGTACCGGCGGCTATCGCAGCGGCGGGCAGGCCTGGGCGGTCAACGTGGCAAACCACTTTGCGACCAAGGGCGCCCCGGCGCAGGTCTGGGCTGGCCTCACCACCTACGAAGATACGGACAGCGCAAGCACGGTGCCTATGAGCGATTCCAAAATTCGCAGCGACTGCTCCCTCTTCGCCGGCACGAAGGCTACTGGCGTGGTGCTGTTCCGCTACGGGCTCGGAGGAGTGCCGGACCTTAACGGTATGTTTGAAAACTAACAACTTATAAATATGATACTTATAGCAGACAGCGGAGCTTCTAAGACCGAATGGGCTTGTGTGAGCAAGGACGGTCGGACCCGCATAGGATTCTTTACTCAGGGATATAACCCCAACTATATTACCGGTCCCCAGATAGTCGAGGACATCAAGTCCAGCCTGCCCGAGGGCTTTCCCGTGGATGAAGTCAGCGAGATTTACTTTTACGGTGCCGGCGTGACCCCTCTCCAGTATCCCTTTATGGAGGAGACGCTGCTGAAGGTCTTCACCAAGGCGGGGAAGGTATTTATCGCTATGGACACCCTGGCTTCCTGCCGTGCGCTTCTGCAGACCGAGCCCGGCTTCGCCGCGATTCTCGGCACTGGCGCCAACAGCTGCCTCTACGACGGCTGCAACGAGGGCCTGAACGTGGACAGCTGCGGTTTCATCCTCGGAGACGAAGGCAGCGGGGCCAATCTGGGCAAGCGTATGATTACTGACTACATACGCCGCAATATGCCGCCGAAAGTATATGAACTCGTGGGTAAGGAACTGGGCCATAACAACGATGAGCTGCTGGATATAATATACACCAAGCCTTTCCCCAACCGCTTCTGCGCCCAGTATGCCAAGTTCATCGCCGCAAATCTGGATTTCGACCCCTATTTCCCGGACCTCGTCACCGACGCCTTCCGGCAGTTCTTTAAGCTCATAGTTACCCATTATCCTGACTATCAGACTTATACCTTCAACGCCGTGGGCTCGGTGGCATATTACTTCAGGCCTCTTCTGCAGAATGTCGTAGAAGAATTCGGTATGCGTATGGGCAATATCCTTCAGGCCCCTATGGAAGGACTTATCAAATATCATCTGAACAATGGCGAATAAGAATTATATTGTTCCCCTGGCATTTATAGGGATGATGTTTTTTACCGTGGGGTTCGCCACGGGTATCAACGGCTATTTCGTGCCGTTCCTGGAGAATAATCTGCATCTTACTTCGGCGCAGAGTTACCTGGTCATCGCAGCCACCTTCCTGGCCTTCCTGGTGTTCAGCTTCCCCGCATCGAGCATCATTGCCAAGATAGGCTACAAGAAGACTATGTCGCTGAGCTTCTTTATGTTTGCGATAGCATTCGGCCTCTTTATCCCGGCGGCGCGGCTCGAGAGTTTCGCCCTCTACCTTCTCGCCTGCTTCATCAGCGGCACGGCCAATACCGTGCTCCAGGCCGCGATCAACCCCTATGTGACCATACTCGGGCCCATCGACAGTGCCGCACGCCGCATCAGCATAATGGGTATATGCAACTCCATAGCCCTGGCGCTGCCCTCCGTGTTCATCGCCGCCGTGACCCGCAAGCCCATCGAGGCCGTGGGACTTCAGGACCTCGACACGCCGCTGCTCATCATCATCGGCGTCGTGGTGCTTCTGGGCATCGTGACCATCTTCGCCCCGCTCGAGGAAATCAAGGCGCAGGGCGAAGAGAACGAGGAGGACTGCCCCTACGCCGCCGGCAAGAAGAGCATCTGGGAGTTCCCGCACCTGGTGCTCGGCGCCCTGGCGCTCTTTGTCTATGTGGGCGTGGAGAACCTGGCGCTGCTGACCGTGCTCGACTATGCCCAGGGCCTCGGCCTTCCCAACCCCGAGAGCTACACCATCTGGCCCGGCATAGGAATGGCCGCGGGCTACGTAATAGGCATCCTGTGCATTCCCAAGTTCATTTCCCAGGTGAAGGCGCTCCGCATCTGCACCTGGCTGGCCGTGGTGGATTCGCTGCTCATCGTGCTGACGCCTCCGCAGGTCTCCGTGTGGTGCGTGGCTCTGCTCAGCTTCGCCTGCTCGCTGATGTATCCCGCCATCTGGCCGCTTGCCATCGTGGACCTCGGCAAGTTCACGAAGAAAGGCTCCTCGCTGCTGGTGGCTTCCATCGGCGGCGGCGCCCTCATCCCGCTGCTCTTCGGCTCGATGAAGGACTGGGTGGGGAATCAGAACGCCTACTGGATATGCCTGCCGTTCTACCTGCTTATTATGTTCTACGCCTACTGGGGCTATAAAATCCGCAAATGAGACGCATCGGGGCCATACTCGCAGGATTCCTGCTGTTTCTGGGCGGCGAAGCCCTCGCCTGCACGACCGCTATCGTGTCGGCGGGCGCGAGCGCGTCCGGGCGTCCTATGCTCTGGAAGCAGCGTGACGCTTCCGACCCGTACAACCGCATCGTCCACATAAGCGAGGGCGTGGAAATACCCTACACGGCCCTGTTCCCCACGCGGGACAGCCTCTGTACCCTTGCTTACGCCGGGCTCAACGCCGCGGGCTTTGCCATCGTCAACAACCTTTCCTACAACCTTCGCCCCGATTCCCTGGGATTCGACACCAAGGCGGGCCCTCTGATGGCGCGCGCCCTCGGATGCTGCCGGACAGTGGACGATTTCGAGCGTATGCTGCAGGAAATGCCCCGGCCGATGCTGCTCAGCACCAATTTCGCGCTGATCGACGCCGAAGGCGGAGCGGCTTATTTCGAGGTCTCTGACAGCAGCTGGACGCGCTTCGACGTCTCCCCCGGCGGTTATCTCTACCGCACCAATTACTCGCTCACGGGCGAGGAAGGCAGGGGGAAGGGCTTCGAGCGCTTCCGCACCATAGGCGGCCTGATGGAAGGGCGGAAGACTTTCACTCCGGAGTTCTTCTTCACTGCCGGGAGGACCTTCTACAAGGACGGCACCGACGCCCTCCGCGCCACCCGCAGCGGCCTGCTGGAGGAGCACGACTTCATCCCGCGCAGCACCACCACGGCCTGCGTAGTCATCGAAGGGCCCGCCCCCGGCGAGCCCCTGGACTCCGGAATGATGTGGTGCGCCCCGGGCTACACTCCCTGCTGCTATGCCGTCCCCGTGTGGGTGGCGGCGGGTTCCCGTATCCCGGAATGCCTTACCGGGCGTGCCGAAGCCAACCGCCTTGCCGTGGCCCTGTACCTCAGCGTGCACTCCGATGAGTCGGAGGTCAAGATGGTCGATGCCCGGGCTCTGCGCCGCATTGAGCGCAAGGTCCGCTGCGCCGAGAGGCGGGAGATGCGCAAGGGGCGCTGCCTCACCCGCAAGATGCGCCGCTCCGGCTTTGACGCCGAGGCGGTGGATAAGTACAACAGCGGCGCTGACCGGCGCTTTGTCAAATACAAAAACCGTTTCTCGCTATGACATTTACGCCTTGGACCCTTCTTATTGATGTGGGTATTGTCTCACTCTTGCTGCTGCTTGGAAAGCTGCTGCGGTCCAAGGTGCGCCTTATCCAGAAGTTCTTCATCCCGCCGAGCCTCCTGGCGGGCCTGACCGCCCTGCTGCTCGGCCCCGAGGTGTTGGGATGGCTCCCGCTCTCTGACAACCTCGGCACCTATGCCGGAATTCTTATCGCGCTGGTGTTCAGTTGCATACCTATCACTTCTGCTGGCGGACGCCGCTCCGACGGTACTTCCCGCATCGGCCGTATGTGGGCTTACTCGCAGGCCGGACTGCTGCTGCAGTGGGCTTTCGGCGGCGCGCTCGGACTCTGGGTGCTCAGCCGTATCTGGCCCGTCCACGAGTCCTTCGGTCTTTCGATGCCGGCTGGATTCTGCGGCGGCCACGGCACTGCTGCGGCTATCGGTGAGTCATTCGCCTCGTACGGCGTCGAGGAGATGCAGTCGCTGGCTATGACGGCCGCCACCGTGGGCATCATAGCTTCCGTGGTCATCGGTATGTGGCTGATTTCCTGGGGAGCTGCAAGAGGCAAGACCCAGTATATCTGCGCTTTCGAAAAGCTCTCCCCGGAGCTCCGTACCGGTATCCTGCCGCCCGACAAGAGGGTCAGTATGGGCAAGGCGTCTTTCTCCGCCATCTCCCTGGACTCGATGACTTTCAACTTCGCCGTGGTGGCGATGATAGCCCTGGGCGGCTACGGGCTTGCCAAGCTGATTTCGCTCATCTGGCCCGCGCTGATGCTGCCCGTGTTCAGCTGCGCGTTCATCGTGGGCATACTCATACGCTGGATTCTTGCCAGGGCGAAGGTCGAAGAACACATCTCCAAGCCCATCATAGGGCACCTCAGCGGTGCGTTCACCGATTACCTCGTGGCCTTCGGCGTGGCTTCGATCAAGCTTCAGATTGTCGGCAAGTTCGTCGTGCCCCTGCTGGTGCTGCTGGCCGCCGGCCTGGTGGTCACACTGTTCTATGTGTTCTGGGTGGGGAACCGCATCCACAAGAGCGCGCCCTTCGAGAAATCCATCTTCACCTGGGGCTGGTTTACCGGCACGATGGCTATGGGAATCGCGCTCCTGCGCATCACGGACCCTGATTCCAAGAGCGGCTGCCTGGATGATTATGCCTTCGCATATTTGTATATCGCGCCTGTGGAAATAGCCCTCGTGAGCCTGTCGCCCCTGGCTTTCTGCCACGGACTCGGCTGGCTCTTCGTGACCGTCTGCCTGATGGCGGGCGTGGCGATTCTCGGCCTTGCAGTCGCGAAGGGCTGGCTGAAGAAGCCTTCAAAGTGATTATGAAAAAGACTTTTGCAATATTTTGTGCGGCCCTGCTGATGATAGGCGCCGCTTCGCCCGGTTCCTTCGCAATAGGGAAGAAGCGGGTGAAGAATTCTCCCGCCGCCGGCCTGAGGCACATAGAGAGCAGTTTCCATCTCTACGACTCGCTGCAGAAGCGCATATGGAACTATGCGGAGACCTGCTACGAGGAAGTCCGCAGCGCGGAGCAGTGGGCCTCGTACCTGGAGAGCTGCGGATTCACGGTGGAGAGGGGAGCCGGCGGCATCCCGACTGCCTTCGTGGCAAGTTACGGGGCCGGTTCGCCGGTAATCGGCATTATGGCCGAGTATGACGCGCTTGCCGGAATGTCGCAGGACACCGTCCCTTACCGCAAGCCCCTCATCCCGGGAGCCAACGGCCACGGCTGCGGGCACAACCTTCTCGGCACCGGTTCTGTGGCAGGCGCGGTGGCGGCCTCCAAATGGCTCGCCGAAGGTCACCGGGGCACGATCAAGCTCTTCGGCTGCCCGGCTGAGGAAGGCGGTGGCGGCAAGGCCTATATGATGCGCGCCGGCGTGTTCGAGGGCCTCGACGCTATGCTCGACTGGCATCCCGACACCCGTAATACCGTTAACAAGGCTTCCGGCCTTGCCAACGTGCAGGTGGAGTTTACTTTCCGCGGGCGCTCTTCGCACGCCTCCGGGGCCCCGGAGGAGGGACGCTCCGCGCTGGATGCCGTCGAAGCGCTTGATTATATGATAAATATGATGCGTGAGCACGTGCCGCAGACGAGCCGCATCCACTATATCATCACCGACGGGGGCAAGGCTCCCAACGTGGTGCCCGACAAGGCGAGCGTGCGCTACTATTTCCGCAGCCCGTCGCGGGAAGTGGTGGGGCAGCTGTTGGAAAGGGCCCTTGACGCCGCCCGCGGCGCAGCCCTCGGCACGGGCACTACGATGGACTACGAGCTGCTCTCCGGCAACTACGAGCGCCTGCCCAACGAAGCGATGGCGGCCCTTGTGGGGCGCAGCCTGGAGACGGTCGGCGGCATCAAGCTGGATGCGCGCGAGATGGAGTTTGCCCGCGAGGTGGCCTCGCAGTCAGGGGTGGACGCTTCGCTGATAGACCGCCTGGGAGTGGTCGTGCCGCCGGCGGATGAGGGCTACGAAGCATACGTGTCCAGCGACGTAGGAAACGTGACTTGGGCGGTGCCTACGGGCAGTTTCCGCTACGCCTGCTTCACTCCGGGCGGGGTAGGCCACAGCTGGCAGCAGGTCTCTAGCGCCGGCACCACGATAGGCACCAAAGGCGCCCTCGGGGCAGCCCGCGTGCTGTTCCTTTCTGCCTACGAGCTCTACACCAAGCCCGAAGTGCTCGCTTCCGTGCGGGAGGAATTCGAGAGCCGCCGCGGTCCCGATTTCACATTCCGGCCCCTTATGGGCAGCCGCAGGCCGCCGTTCGAGCAGCCCGCAAGCCTTGCGCCCGAAATGCCGCCCGTGCAGAGTTTCGCCCTCAAGGCACCGGCAGCCATAGAAAGCATACCTGACCAGTCCCGCAGGCTCTTGTCGGAGTCCGGCGCGGCAATGCGGGCCGACACCCTCGGCCTCGACGTGTTCCTTCCCGCCAGCGGCATCACAGACCAGGCCGGCTCGGGCCGCTGCTGGTACTTCTCTACGGCCAACGTGCTTCGCGGCGGGAGGCATTTCTCCACCGCTTATGCCTATTTCTACGATATGCTGGAGAAGGCGAACTTGTTCTTGGTAAACATCTGGGAGCACCGTAAGGAACCGCTCGACAGCCGCTTCAACGAGACCCTGCTGCGGCGTCCGACCTGGGACGGCGGGCAGTTTATGAATGCGCTGTATCTTATTGATAAATACGGTATTGTGCCCCAGGAGGCGATGCCCGACACCGAGACGGCCCTGAATTCCGGCCCGCTGCTGGCTTCGATGCGCACGCTGCTTCGCAGCTATGCCCTCCGCCTTCGCGAGTCGTCCGACCCGGAAGCGGTGCGCGCGGAAGCTCTTTCCGAAGCCTGGAAGCTGCTATCCCGCACGCTCGGCACGCCCCCTGAGCGCTTCACCCTGGAGGGCCGCGAGTGGACTCCGCTGGAGTGGCGCGACGCCCTGGGCCTCGGGGACCTGAAGGAGCGCTATGTGATTCTTATGAACGACCCCACGCGGCCGTACGGCAAAGTCTATCGCGTGCAGGGCTCCAGGAGCGCCGCCGACGCCCCTGAGTGGACTTTCCTCAACCTCAGCGCCGAGGACTTGGAAGTCATAGGAATGCGCTCTCTGCGCGCTTCCAGGAAGTTCTACTTCACCGTGGACACTTATAAAGACGCTCTTGCCGACGAGGGCATCTACGACACGCGCCTTGCAATTGAAGGGGCGCGCGAGGGCGAGGCCTGGCATATGAGCAAGGAGCAGCTTTTCCTCAGCCGCGACGTCTCTTCGGCCCACGCGATGGCTATGTGCGGAGTGCAGACCGGTGCCGACGGGAAGGTAGTCCGCTGGGTGGCGGAGAACAGTTTCGGCCTTTCCCGCGGGCAGGACGGCTACATCCAGATGGAAGCCGCCTGGTGGCGCCGCTATATGTTCCGTATGGCAGTGGAGAAGGAGTTCCTCAGCGAGCAGCAGCTCAAGCTTGCCGGAGGCACTCCGGAACTGATCCCTTACTGGAACCTGTATTGACGCTCTTTGCTTATTTGCCCGAAGCTTGCTATCTTTGCCTGATTTGACGATTATGAACGATATACTTCTTGAAATAAAAGACCTGCACGCCGGAATTGAAGGCCGGGAGATACTCAGAGGCGTCAACCTGACCATACGCCGGGGCGAGGTCTGTGCGGTGATGGGGCCCAACGGAGCCGGCAAATCGACGCTGAGCGCCGTGCTGGCGGGCCGTCCCGACTACAAGGTCACGGCAGGTTCCGTCATCTACGACGGACGCAATCTGCTTGAGATGGCCCCGGAGGAGCGCTCCTGGGCGGGCATTTTCCTGAGTTTCCAGTATCCCGTGGAGATACCCGGAGTCAGCATAACCAACTTTATGAAGGCCGCCCTGAACGCGCGCCGCAAGGCTGCCGGGCAGCCTGAGCTCAGCCCCGCGGAGTTCCTTAAGCTGCTGAAAGAGAAGATGGCCCTCGTGCAGATGAAGGGCGAATTCGCAAAGCGCGAGGTCAACGTGGGCTTCTCGGGAGGCGAGAAGAAGCGCAACGAAATCTTCCAGATGGCTATGCTGGAGCCCGTGCTGAGCATTCTCGACGAGACCGACAGCGGCCTGGACGTGGATGCGCTCCGCATCGTCGCCGACGGCGTGAACCGCCTGCGCACTCCGCAGACGGCCTCCATCGTAATTACCCACTACCAGCGCCTGCTGGAGTACATAGTGCCTGACGTGGTGCACGTGCTCAAGGCCGGCAGAATCGTGCGCTCCGGAGGCCGCGAGCTGGTGGATGTCATCGAAACCCAAGGATACGACGGAATAGATGGATAAGCAGCTGATTATCGCAGGCAAGGACCCGATGCCGTCGCTGCTGCGCCTGGGTGCGGGAGAGTCGCTGATGCTGACCATCATCATTCCCGAAGGCGTCAGCCTCACCCACGCTCTCGAGATAGACCTCGACGGGCCGGGCGCCAGGCTTGACCTTGCCGGGGCCTGGAAGTGCTCGTCCGACGAGCAGGTGCGCCTGCAGGTCGTCGTGCGCCACAATGTGCCCGGCTGCACTTCCGAGCAGCTTTTCAAGTGCGTCGTGGGCGGCAAGGCCCGTTCCGGCTTCGACGGGCTCGTGTATGTGGCGCCGGGGGCTGCGAAGACCGTCGCGCACCAGCAGAGCCACGCCCTGCTGCTGAATGCGGAAGCCGTTGCCGAATCGCGCCCGCAGCTGGAAATCTACGCCGACGACGTGGAGTGCTCGCACGGAGCCACCACAGGCTACCTCAATCCGGAGGAACTTTTCTATATGCGCAGCCGAGGCATCCCCGAGGAAGAGGCCAGGGCGATGCAGATTGAGGCTTTCCTCGCTCCGATTCTTGCGCGCGCACTATGATTCTCCGGACCTGCACGAAGATTAATGTCGGGCTCCGCGTGCTTCGGCGCCGTCCCGACGGATACCACGACCTCGACACCCTTTTCGTGCCTTACTACGGCTACGGCGATATCCTTGAAGTGGAGCCGGCTGACTCGCTCGGCATCTCTATCGAGCGGGCGGAAGGAGTGGACTGGGACCCGATGCAGGACCTTACAATCAGGGCCTGGCGCCTTCTAAAGGCCGATTTTCCGCAGCTTCCGGAAGTCAGCATCCGTCTCGAAAAGCACGCTCCCGTCGGAGCCGGACTCGGAGGCGGTTCGGCCGACGCGGCGTATATGCTCAGGGCCCTGAATTCCATAGGGGACCTTGGCCTTGATGATGCCGCCCTCGCCGCTTACGCCGCCCGCCTCGGCTCCGACTGCGCGTTTTTCGTGTATTCCCGGCCTATGCTGGGAAGCGGCAGGGGAGAAGTGCTGGAAGCTTTCGACATCGACCTGTCAGCTTGCGAGATTCGCGTTGGAATCCCCCTCGACGGCAGCGGGAAGCCCGTGGCGGTCAGCACCCGCGAAGCCTATGCCGGCATTACGCCGCGTGAATATGTCCCCGGCGAGCCGAGCCTGGCGGAGTCCTTGCGCAGGCCTCTGCGGGAATGGAAGGGACTTGTCGTAAATGATTTCGAGGCATCGGTTTGTCCGCGCCACCCGGAAATCCCTGAGCTTATTGCCCGTTTTTACTCCGAAGGAGCCTTGTATGCCGCTATGTCTGGCAGCGGCTCGTCCGTGTTCGGAATCTTTGCAAAGGACTAAATTCTCCCGAATCGGTCCAACCTATAGCAGAAATTGCTATCTTTGCATTTCTATGCGGAAATGTACCGTCATACTTGCCCTGCTCCTCGGTTTTGCCGTCAGCGCCCTCGCCCAGACCACGAAAGTCCGCGGCACGGTGACTGACGCCGACACGGGCGAGCCCATTCCTTTCGCCGGTATATACTTTAAAGGCACGACGATAGGCCTCACCGCCGACATCGACGGCAAGTACACCCTGGAGACCCGCGACCCTTCCGTGAAGGTGCTTGTATGCCAGCTTCTCGGCTACGATACCCTGGAAGTTCCCATCAAGCACGGAGCCTTTACGGAAGTCAATTTCAAGATGCGCCTGACGGACAACCGCCTCAACGGCTCCTTCGTGAAGGCCGACAACCGCAAGATCAAGCGCCTCCTCGCCAACATCGACAAGCACCGCGCCCGCAACGACCCCGACTTGCGCCCGCACTTCAAGTGCAAGGTGTACAACAAGATGGAGCTCGACCTGACGCATCCCAAGGAGCAGCTTACCAACAAGCGCTTCCTCAAGGATTTCGGCTTCGTGTTCGATTATATGGATACGTCCGTGGTCAGCGGCGTGCCCTACCTGCCGGCTATGATTTCGGAGACGGTCGTAGAGAGGCGCCATACTGCCGACCCGGAGGCCGACAGCGAGACCGTGCTCGCCAACCGCATCTCCGGCATCAACCCCGAGCACAACCTGCTCAGCCAGTTTACCGGCAGTATGCACCTGAAGGCCAATTTCTACCGTCCCTTCATCAACAGCTTCAACGTGGAGTTCCCTTCGCCCATCCAGAGCGGCGGCCTGCTGTACTACAATTACTTTATCATCGACACCCTCCAGGTGGACGGCCGCAAGACCTATCTCGTGCGCTACCATCCCAAGAACGGCATATCCAGCCCGGCCCTCGACGGCGAGATGCGCATAGACGCTGAGGAATTCGCCCTGCGCAGCATCAAGGCCAAGATGAAGCACGGCGGCAATGTCAACTGGCTGCGCGACATCGTCATAGAGGCTGACTACCAGCGTCTTCCGGACTCGACCTGGTTCTACAGCCAGGACAAGCTCTACGCCGACTTCTCGATTGCGCTCGGGGACTCTTCGAGGGTGATGTCCGTCATCGGAATGCGCCAGCTGAATTATTCCGAGCTGGACTTCGAGTCGGAAGTACAGGCCCTGACGCCGGACGGCATCGTCAAGGTGCTGCCAGAGGCCAACCACAAGGACGACGAGTTCTGGGACCAGGCCCGTCCCTACGAGCTGAGCGCCCGCGAGAAAGGCATCTACACGATGGTGAACCAGATTCAGGACGTGCCGCTCTACAAGGGCGTGTACAACACTATCTACACCCTCGTCAACGAATACTGGGACGTGGGGCCCGTGGGCTTCGGTCCGTATATGAGCATCATCAGCTCCAATAACCTCGAAGGTTTCAAACCGCGCATCGGCATCCATACCTCCAAGAACCTGAGTACCGATTTCCGCTGGACGGGCTTCATCGCCTATGGCTTCAAGGACCGCAAGCTCAAGGGAGGTGTGACCTATGAGCGCAAGTTCGGCAAGGACCCGTGGCGCAAGCTGACGCTGGATGCGTCCTATGATGCCGTGCAGCTCGGAAAGGGAAACAGCAACCTGACGAGCGGAAATATCCTGAGTTCCATCTGGGGACGGGAGTCCAAGCTTGCGCTGCAGAGCAACTTCTCGGCACTGTATGAGCACGAATTCTCGATGGATTTCAATATGTTCGCGGGCGTGGCCCTGAAGCGCTGGTATGCCAATCCCTTCGTGCCTATGGAGCGGTGGAACCCCGACGGCAGCCTCAGCCCCGTGGGCAGCGTGGCGGTCAACGAGCTGCGCCTGACAGGGCGTTTCTCCAAGGAAGAAACCGTCAACCGCGGCTATTTCCAGAAGGCTTTCATCCATACCAATTATCCTATATTGACCATCGACTTGACCGGCTCGGTGCCCGGCATACGCCAGGGCGACGTGGGATATTTCAAGCCGCAACTTTTCGTGGACTGGAAGTTCCGCGTGCCTCCTATGGGTATGTCGGACCTTCACGTCAACGCCGGTGCCATCATAGGCCAGGTGCCCTGGATGAACCTGCAGATGTTCGAGGGCAACGCCACCAACATCCTGGACAAGAGCGCCTTCTCCTGTATGGAGTATTTCGAGTTTGCCGCCGACAAATGGGCTTCGCTTATCTGGTACCATACTTTCAACGGCTTCTTCCTCGGCAAGATTCCCCTGATACGCAAGCTTCAGCTGCGTGAAGAAGTCTCCGCCAAGATAGCCTACGGCACCCTGAGCGACCGCAACAACGGCACCGACCCCCGCTACGGGGCGCTTATGAAGTTCCCCGAATACAACACCTTCGGTATGATGCAGCCTATGGGCAATGAGCCCTATGTCGAGCTGGGCGCCGGAGTGTCCAACATCTTCCGCCTGCTGCGCGTGGACTTCATCTGGAGGCTCACCCACAGGGAGAAGACTCTTCCAAACGGAGACGTGGTGCCCGCACGCCGTCTCTGGACCATCAACGTAGGAATGGAAATGCGCTTCTGACGCATCCTCGTATGTATTCCCGGCGGCATACCCTTCGCTTACCGTTGGTCGCGGCTGCTCTCCTGGCATTGCTGCCGGGCGTGACCGTATCTTGCTCGGACGGCATTCTGGGGCAGAACATAGGGGCGGCTTGGCTTTCGGTGCGTCGCCACCTCGGCCTTACGGCCACCGGCACGGCCTTCGTGGACCTTTCGGAAGAGAAGATAGCGCGTATCGGGCCCCTGACCGAAGGGGTAAAGGGCATATACTTTTCCGACTTCGTGGAGAAGAGGCGCAATAACCATATCCGCCGGGCTGCGGATTTCCGCGAGACTGCCGATACGCTGCTCACGGACCTGGACATTCCCCTATCGCACATCAGCCGCTACTACGGCATCGAGGACGGAAGGATAAAGGCGGGCAGGCTGGACCAGTTTGCTGACAGCACAGTCGTGCTGCCCGTGCGCAACCGTGACTACGGCTACATCTCCCGTATCGAACTGGTCCGGGACGCGCGCCGGCGCGGCTGGCTGTATGTGCGTAATCCGCTGCTGATCATTAAGGAACGCCGCCAGATGCGAAAGGATCTCCGGACCCGGATAGGTCAAGGGCAGCAGGCATATATTGTTGCCAGGCAGCGTTTTTCTCTTCCGGAGGATTACGATGCAGCATTGACGGCCCTTTCGAAGCTGCCCGGCAGGGAGGCTGACAGCCTGTTTAGGGTAATGTATGACGGGGCCCTTGCCGTGGATGCCCTGAAGCCTGCTGCCGTGCGGGAGCAACTGCCTTTCTGGTCCTGGTATCCGCCGGAGACGGGCGTTGTCGTGTATGATACGCAGGGGCAGCCTATGGAAGAGCCTACCGTGGCGGATGCTGTGGGCGGCAAGATTTTCCTTGCCGACAGCCTCGGCAATGCCGCCTTTGTCAGCAGAATCATAGATTTTGACGACGCGCTTCTGGAAGAACTGAATGCTCTCCTGGCCCGGCATCCTATGGGCCCGGTGATTATCGACAACGGTCGCTACTACCGTTTCTACATTGAAAAAGGCAGCTACCGGGAGTACATCCGACAGGATTTGTACCGGCCCGACAGCTGCCTCTTCGTGGTGGGAAGCCTACTTTAAGCGGCAGGAGACGATGATTTCCTTGCCCTGGTAGGTGCCTTTCCACCGCAGGCTCTTTTCTATTGAGCTTCCCTGGCTGTAGTCCAGTTTTATGAGCCCCGCACTCAGGCCCTTGCTTGAGTCGTAGTCCACTTTGAGATACACGTTGGCAATATCCGCGAAGCGGTTGTTGACCCAGCCTATCTTGAATTCCAGGTGGGCGCCTCCGGGGTAATCGGCTTTCACGAGATATCCGTTGGAGGTCAGGGTGACGGTGATTTCGTCATTGCTCCAGTCGTAGTAGTCCTGGAGGTATCCGTTTTCGACCGCAATCGATACGAAAGTGGGCCAGGGCACTATCTCGGCAAGAATATTTCCCTTGATGATGTCAGGCTTCGTGTCCTGCTCCAGCCTTTCGTGAAGCAGGTAGCAGCAAACATTCTCCGCCAGGGCTGTCTTGCCGTCCACCGCAAAGGGCTTGTTTTTCTCGACGAGCCCGATTATGTTCCATTTGGAGTCGCATACCCAAGTCTTGACCTTGTCTTCTTTCTGGGTGAAAGCAAGTGAGAGTCCGGGGTTGCCGCTCATTTTATCTTTCATAGATTGATTGAGAACCACCTGCTGCATCCCAAGTCCGAAATTATAGATTTCGGCGTTGGTGAATGTGTTTGTAGCGTGCTCGACTTTTGCTCTGTACTCAAGTCCGAAACTGTTACGCGCCTTTGATGACTCCACTCTGTCGTCAAACTTGTTCTGGATGACCTCCCAGATGAATTTGTTCCAGTTGTCGGCTGGCTTGAAGAACTCCAACTTATTGTCCTTTAGTACCTTGTCGAAGGCGGCGCGGAGCGAGGCGGAAGATGTCCATCCCCCGTTGTCCCGCTGATACTCGAGAATCTTCACGATTTGCTTGTCGGAAGATTTATTTGACAGCCATTCGATGAAAAGGCCCATACCGTAGCCTGTGCTTTGGAAGTCATCTCCGGCGCAGAAGAATGCTTTGATCAGGCTTTCCGAAAAGGTCGGGCAGTTTTCACTGATTCTCTTGTTTCCCGTGAATTTCTCAAGCCAGGTCGCGACGGCTTCTGACAGCATCGACCATTCATTGCCTTGCACGATGTTGATGACGGTCGCACACCGGGGATCATACACCGCCTCGTGGATCCAATGGAAGGTCTCGTGGGCTATTGTCTGTTGAAGCTGGCCGTAGAGGTCGGAATCGTAGGGCTTCCCCTTTGATACAAGTTTATAGAACTGGTTGATGTCAATTTCCACGGTTCCGTTGGTCTTGACATATTGATCTGAGCAGTGCTGACCCCAGTTGCCGCCGCTGACTGGCGTGATGACATATTCCACTGATTCCGGGGAGGGCTCGATTCCGAGCTGCCCGAAGATTCTTGCGGCCGTGCCGATTTCAGTGCGGATAATTTCCAGGATGTCTTCGCGGTATTTATCGTATTTCGCCTGCTCTTTCAGCGGTACGCACCAGTCCACGGTGTAGTACAGGATATTGCCTGCTTTGGTGGCGGGCGCGGCTGAGAGCGACGCGTCCACAAGGCCCACGGTGAAGAAAGGCTGCTCGCCTTCGGCCTGGCTTACGTCGGGAATTTCGGCGCTGACGAAGCCGTCATCTTTCACGGAACTCAGCAGCGCTGCGTGGAGGCCTTTTTTGCCGGTGTAGCGCTCCCTCTTCGGGGACTGGGCGAGCACGGCCACCCGCTTGATATCGCCGCTGTAGTTTATTTTGATGGTGAACGGCTTCTGCGTGCCTTCGGAAGGGAAAACAATCTGGTAGAATTCTGACAGTTCGCGGCCGTCCGCTTCATCCACCTTGCCCTTCGGCACGGGAGTGATGGCGACCTTGCTCTCCTTGCCGAAGGCTCCGGCAGGGAACTCGATGGAAATGTCGTTGAGGCTGATCGTGCCTCCGGATGAGGGTACGGTCTGCCAGTCGGCACTCTTGACGCCGATGGCAGGTTTTATGATTTCTTCTTCTTTTTTGCAGGCGCTCAGCACTAGCAGGCAGGCGCCAAGGAGAACCGTGATTTTGGTTATGAGTCTCATAGCGGGCTGATTTACGTCGTAAAGCTAGGCTATTTTTCGTAAACCGTCCCTGCGTTTCGTACAATTGTACGATTGGAAGCCTTAATTGAGCAAGCCGTCCGGCAAATTCATCACCAGGCGCCTGGTCTCGGGGTCGGCGTGGACCAGAAAATCTTCGTGCAGCGGCACGAGGGAGTCCCCCACGCAGAGGCAGGGGTTGCCGGGAATGTCCTCGATGCCGGTGATGGTGCCGACGGGGGTGTCTCCGTCGTAGAGCGTCCAGCCGGTGAAGTCCTCTTCGGCTTCGTCATCTTCTTCGGCGTCCAGACAGATTTCCTTGCCGACTATCTCCTCCGCATCCTGCAGGGAGTCCACGTCGGTCAGGTGGACGATGGCCTTCGACGAGCCTTTAGGGGATATTTTTTCGATAAAAAAGGGAACCGGCAGTCCGTCGAAAACGACGTACACCGGTTCCTTTGGGTCGATACCCTCGACATCGATTCCGGACAGTCCGATAAGGACATCGCCTTCGATGCCGTTGGATTTCAAAATTTTGGCTACGGGAAGCATCCTTATGCCTCTGCGGGAGTCTCCTCTGCAGGGGTCTCGGCAGCTTCTTCAGCGGGAGCCTCGGCAGCAGCCTTCTCGGCGGCTTCCTTGGCGGCGAGCTCGGCGGCCTTCTTGGCGATAGCCTCGGCGCGGGCCTCGTTGACCTTGGCCTCTTCAGCCTTGGCGGCCTTGCGGGCCTCGATGGCGGCGTTCTTCAGGCCGGTCTTCTTGGCCTCGATCTTCTCATCCCTCTGAGCCTTCCAGTCGTTCCACTTCTTGTCTGCAGCTTCCTGGGTCAGAGCGCCCTTGGCGACACCGCCGTCGAGGTGGTGGCGAAGGAGGACACCTTCATAGGAGAGAATGCGGCGGGCAGTGAGAGTGGGCTCTGCACCGACCTTCACCCAAGCAAGGGCGCGCTCGAAATTGAGAGCGATGGTTGCAGGGTTGGTGTTGGGGTTGTAGGAGCCGATCTGCTCGATGTAACGACCGTCACGCGGGGAGCGTGCGTCTGCCACTACAATGTGGAAGAATGCGAAATTCTTCTTACCGTGGCGCTGTAAACGAATCTTAACAGCCATTGTGAATCTGTTGTTTAATAGTTAATAAATCAGTCCGCCCTACCCGAGAGCGGACTGCAAAGATACTAAAACTTTGTTATTTAGCAAAAATAATGTAGCCGTAACGCAGCGGTCAGGAAGCTACTTCGGAGCGAAGCGACAGAAGGGGGTCCCGGGGGAATCCTTTCCCCCGTCCCTTGGGGGTGCAGGGGGATAGTAGCCGCATCGCGGCGGTCAGGAAGCTACTTCCTGATCGCTGCGATGCCGGGGAGCTCCTTGCCTTCCAGGGCCTCGAGCATAGCGCCGCCGCCGGTGGAGACGTAGCTGACCTTCTTTGCGAAGCCCATCTGGGTCACTGCCGCCACGGAGTCGCCGCCGCCCACGAGGGTGTAGGCGCCCTTTGCGGTAGCTTCAGCGAGGAACTCGGCAATCTTGAGGGTGCCTTTTGCGAAAGGCGCGATCTCGAACACGCCCACGGGGCCGTTCCAGAGGATGGTCTTGGAGTCGAGAATCACCTTGCCCCAGCGCTCCTGGGACTCGGGACCTGCATCGACGCCTTCCCAACCGTCGGGAATTTCGTGCGAGGGGACTATCTGGGTGTGGGCGTCGGCGCTGAAGTCGTCAGCGACGAGGGTCTGGACGGAAAGGTAGATGTTGACACCCTTCTCCTTTGCCTTGGCGAGGATTTCCTTTGCCTGAGGGATAAGCTCGTCCTCGTGCAGGGAGTTGCCGATCTTGCCGCCTTCGGCCTTGATGAAGGTATAGCCCATACCGCCGCCGATGATGAGGTTGTCCACTTTCTCGAGCATATTCTCCAGAACTGCGAGCTTGCTGGAGACCTTGCTGCCGCCGATGATGGCGGTGAAGGGGTGCTGGGCATTCTTGAGCACGTTGTCGATGGCCTTGATTTCGCCTTCCATCAGGTAGCCGAACATCTTGTCATTGGGGAAGTAGTCGGCGATGAGGGCGGTGGAGGCGTGGGCGCGGTGGGCGGTGCCGAATGCGTCGTTGATGTAGCAGTCTGCGTATGAAGCGAGAGTCTTGACGAATTCCTTCTGGGAAGCCTTGACGGCTGCCTTTGCGGCCTTCTTCTCCTCGTCGGAAGCGTCCTCTGCGAGTCCGCGGGGCTTACCTTCTTCCTCTGCGTAGAAGCGGAGGTTCTCGAGCAGGAGGGCCTCGCCGGGTTTAAGGGCTGCAACTTCGGCCTGGGCCTTCTGGCAGTCGGGAGCGAACTTCACGGGGACTCCGAGACACTCGCTGACGTGGGCGAGGATGTGGCGGAGGGAGAATTTGTCGGCGACCCCCTTGGGACGGCCGAGGTGCGACATTATGATGAGGGAGCCGCCGCCTGCGAGCACCTTCTTCAGGGTAGGCATCGCCGCACGGATGCGGGTGTCGTCGGTAATTTCGAAATTCTCATTGAGGGGAACGTTGAAGTCAACGCGTACGATGGCTTTTTTGCCGGTGAAATCGTAAGAATCAATGTGCTGTTGCATAGTCTTGAATTATAAATCTCACAAAGTTAATAAAAAAAACGGTATCTTTGCAGAATGATAGAATTTCCTGATTCTTCTTGGCGTGATTATGAGCTGCTGGACAGCGGCGAGGGCGAGAAACTGGAGCGTTTCGGCTCTTTCGTGCTTGCCCGTCCGGAGCCCAAGGCCCTGTGGGGCAGGAGCCTCCCCTTGGCCGAGTGGAACCGCCTTTCGCATACCCGCTTCAAGCCCGGCGCCGGATTCGGCAAGGCCGGCAAGGAAGACAGCGGCACCTGGGAGCGCCTTCGCCGTATGGACGACCAGTGGTGGATACGGTATCAGCTGGCAGTTCCGGGACCCTCATCCGAAAACAGTGGCCGCCCGTGGCCGCTTGAACGGGAGGGGCTCACAAGCGGAGCGCAGTGGGAGGGACGAGCGAAGCGAAGGTTTTCTGAGACGGGTCCCGGAACTGCCGGCGGTTTCGATCTCCGGCTCGGGTTGACGAGCTTTAAGCACGTTGGCGTGTTCCCGGAGCAGGCGCCGAACTGGGACTTCATCTACCGCAAGTGCCTCTCGATGGAGAAACCGAAGGTGCTCAACCTTTTCGCATACACCGGAGCGGCGTCCCTTGCGGCGCGTGCCGGAGGAGCCGAGGTCACGCACCTCGATTCCGTGCGCCAGGTCGTCACCTGGGCCCGCCAGAACCTCGAACATACCGAGGCTTTGTCCGGGTCCTCCGGTGGTGACCTCCCCTTGAGTCCGGGGGCGCAGGGACTTTCGCAGATGAGCGGCATCCGCTGGGTCGTCGAGGACGCGATGAAATTCGCCCGCAGGGAGGCGCGCCGCGGCAACACCTACGACGGCATCATCCTCGACCCTCCCGCCTACGGGCACGGCCCCGACGGCGAGAAGTGGAAACTGGACGAGTGCCTCTTCGAGATGCTCCGCACCGTGGCTCAAATCCTTGCGCCGCACGGGTTTATGGTTCTGAACCTCTACTCCAACGGCTACAGCGCAGCCCTGGGCGAAACCCTTGTGCGCGAAGCCTTCGGAATAAAGAAAGATTCTCCGGCCGTGATTACCTCCGGCGAACTGGCCCTCAGTGACAAATTCGGAAAGGTCCTCCCCCTCTCCATCGTCGTCCGCCTCGAGCGCTAGTCCCGTAAGTCATACCGTAGAGCCTTCCCCCGCTCTCGTGCCGCTAACCTGCCTTCCCTGGCCCCGCCTGCCCGGTTTCCGTGTTCAAGGTAACCGCACTTTGAAACCCAGCCGGGAGGAGCCATATCCTGGAACCTTGGCTGCCTATTGTCCTTGAAAATACAGGTTTTCAAGGACAAGGTACAGTTTCCGGTGGTGTTTGTCCTTAAATACCGCAGTTTTCAAGGACAAACTATTCCCGGGACACAGCAAATTGTCGGCTTTCCCTTGGTGTCGGGCCTGAGAATGCCGAATCGGGGCCGGAATGGCGGTTTGCGCGCGGTGTCGGGCCTGAGAATGCCGAATCCGGGCCGGAATGGCGGTTTGCGCGCGGTGTCTGGCCTGAGAATGCCGAATCCGGGCCGGAATGGCGGTTTGCGCACGGTTTCGGGCCTGAGAATGTCGAATTCAGGCCAGGGCCCGGCAGCCAGCTCGAAGTGCGCAGCCCGCCGGGCCGGTTCGAAGCGCAGCCCCGCGGCTAGCGCGAAGAGTAGGGGCCGGCGATGTGCTTTATTGTCTTTTTCCCGTCGGAGTCGGTGAGGGTGTAGATGGAGTAATGTGCTCCGCCCTTCTCCACGCGCACCACGATGTGGCCGTCAGACGACTTTACGCGGTTCCAGTTCTTATAGGAGGTCATAGCGGAGCAGCTATTGGTGATGAAGACATCGGCTCCGGGCACGTAAGAGCATACGCCTTCGTAAACAGGCTGGCGCGGGTGTCCGTCGGTCCAGCTGTTGACGATCCAGCAGCGTGGATTGAGGTATTTCATAGCCTCGCACACGTGGCCGTTCTTTGCCACGTAGCCGTATCCGTTGGTATTGGTGACGCCGTGGTGGTCGGCCTTCATCACGTCCACGGCTCCGGCTGCCTTGGCCACTGCGGTCTCCATATCCTTCCACGCGAAGGTGGAGCAGCCGTCATACTGCGCGTCGCCGCCGTGGAAGAAGTCGAACTTGCCGTAACTGAGCTTGAACACGGTGGTGCAGTGGTTCTCCTCCGGGCAGTTGTCAGCGTTGCCGACCGACAGCGGGTTCGCCACTTTAATCTCCGAAAGGGCAGGGAAGGTGGCCTTGGCGCCTCCTGCCTCTGTACCGTCCCATATTTCACCGTTGACCGCGATGTTGCGGAAGCGGAATTCGGGGTAGTCGCCGGGGCGGGAGAGCAGAGTCACCTGGTCGGCGGAACCGGCCTTGAAGCGCTCTGCGACGAGGCCCCTGTTGGCTACGTGCCATTTGACCGCCGCCACATAATTCTTCACGGTGGAGTAGTGCTTCTGCATATCAAAGGGATAGTTGTAGTCGGGCCAGCCGCGGTCCATCAGCTTACCTGCCGGTATCAGGTCCAGCACTTCGGGAAGACTCTGCTTGCGGTAGGCCGGAGACAGGTCGGACACTGGGAGGGAGGAGCTGTAGCCGCCGAAATGGTCGGCGTGGAAGTGGGTGTCGATGACATAGTCAAGTTTACGGTTGCCGGTCCAGACCATACAGTCCTTGATGTAGTCGGCTATGAATTTGCCGGCCCGGAACGAAGGGTCTTTAGTCGGGTCCCAGCGGCTGCGGATGCCGGTGTTGGTGGTACTGCCCACGGCTCCGGTCGCGTTTATGGAGCCGGCGGCGTCCACGAGCATCTGCGTGCCGTCAGGGAAAATCAGGAAAGTACACTCGCCCGTGGTGGTGTTGATAAAATGGATGTCAAGCATCCCTTCGCTCCAGGCGGGCAGGGTCTGCCCGACCTTCGCCCCGGCTGTCTGTCTTTCGTCGTCCTTTTGTGCTCCGGGAGTAGGCGGGGTGTAGGGCTCCTCGCACCCGGCAAGCAGCACCGCCGCGGCTAAAGACATCAGTAACATTCGTTTCATAGTCTTACGTTTCTAGATTAATTCTGCTAATGGGCCGTGAAAGGTCCGAATTTGGCCTTGACCTTGAATTCCAGGTTGCTGTCATCCAGCACGTAGATGTAGTATTTCTTGCCTTCAGGAAGCACACGCACGACGACGTGGCCTCCGGTGGTGAGGAAGGAAGAAGGGTCGATGCCCTCGCTCTTCAGGGTCGCGACATTGCTCTCCGCCAGGTTGGTGCAGAAGATGCGCACGGAAGCGTTGGCTTTATAGACCCTCTTCAGCGTGGCGGGGTTGGGCTGCACGTCCCTCCACACGCCTGCGATATAGAATTCGGGCTTGAGTGCGCCGAGAAGCTCTGCGCTGTTGGTGTTGGCCGTGCTGTGGTGGCTGGCTTTCATACCTTCCACTCTCCCGACTACCTTGGAAATCGGCAGCTCTATATCTTTCCAGGAGTAGTTGGACTTGCCGGTGTACTGGATGTCACCGCCGCTGAAGAAGTCGAAGCTGCCGTACTTGAGCATAAACACATTGGAGAAAATGTTCTCGCCGATGCTCCAGGCAGCGTGGTTTTTCGCGCACTCTTCCGCCGAGGGCACGTAAGTGGTGTTGACTGAGGTGCCGCTGCCGGTCCAGATGTCGCCGCCGGAGGCTATCGTGCGCACGCTGAAAGCCGGGTACCTGGCCTTGTCGTGCTTGAGGACTATCTGGTCGTCGTGCCCTATCTGCAGGGTCTCGCGCACGGTGCCCTGCTTGCGGGCTGCATAGTCGAGATAATTCACATACAGCTGGTAGCGCTTCTTGCCGCCGTCGTCGTAGTAATCGGCGGAGGGACGGGACGCCCAGTCGCCGCGGTCAAGCACCTTGTCGATGGGGATGGACAGGCCGACTTCTGCAATGCCGTTGAGGAGGAAGCCGCCTGCGTTGAGGTTGACGGCGCTGACCTTGTTGCCGTCCTTGTCGAATGGAGTCCAACCGAACTTGCTATAGTTGTCACGCCACGAGCCGATGTGGTCGCCGTGGTAGTGGGAAGTCATAAAATAGTCCAGGCGGCCGCCGGCGACCGACGGGGCAAAGTGCTGGATGTATTTGACGATCAGGGCGCCGCTGCCCACAGATACGCTGGGCTTGGAAGGCACGCCCTGGGAGTCGTTGCCATAGTTGTGGAGTTCTGCCGGGGGCGCACCTGCTGCATCGCAAAGCATCGTGGTGCCGTCTGGGAAGATGTAGTAGAAGGCTTCACCGCGGCCGCCGTTGATGGAGTGTATGTCTAGATAGCCTTCCTGCCAGTCGGGCAGGACCCCTCCCACCTTGACATCTATCGCAGGATCAGTAGTTTCCGTCTCCGGGTTTGTCTTCCCTCCCGGGGTGGGAGGAACATACTGTTCCTCGCATCCGATGAGCAATACTGCGGCAAAAATGATATAAAAAAAATGCTTCATATAAATCCAATTAAAACTATAAGACGGCCGTGCGTCCCTTCCACATAAATAAGCAAAAAAGTCCGGGAACAGCTCAGCGTGAGACTGACTGTTCCCGGACCGGGGACAAATCTTTACTTCACGGTGCAGATCATAGTGTGGTGCAGAACCGGGTTGCCGGTCTCGCTCAGGCGGTTGCCGACGAGGATGGTAACAGGGTTCTTGGCCTTGATGGCGCTGTCGCCAATGACTTCGGGCAGACCTTCGCCGTAAGCATAAGCGCTGGATACGGCGAGGATGCGGACCTTGACGTCTTTCGTGGGAGCGGTCAGCTTGTAATCGCTGTCCACTATAGAATCGATGCAAGGCTTCTCTGCTCCGTTGTCATACACGAGCTCGAGGTTGTACTCGACTTCCCCTTCGCCTTCCACGGTGACCTTCTTGGTCTCGAGGTAGGGCTTCCAGGTATCGCCGTCGAGTATCTCCACCATCCAGTACTTGGGCACGTTCTCAACATTGGCGCGGAGTGCGAAGAAGGTGTAGATCTTGGTATCGGCAGGGAGGGCGCTGTCGGTCTCTGCGGTCAGCAGATAGTAATCTCCCTTCCAGGTGCCGTAGCTGACGATACCGCCGTACTTGCCGATAACCCTCTTGACGCGGCCCTTGGGGTTGATGCTCAACTTGTCAATGCCGTTGTAGAACTCTATGCGGCCTTTCCCGGCCACGTTCGGCTCGACATAGTAGCCGCCGCTGCCGGGCAGGCAGGCGTCGGGGTTAGGGTTGCCGTCAACCTTGGCCTCTTCGGTAAAGTGGGTGCTGAGGACCGGTACCTGGGACTCATCCAGCCACCAGCGGGCAAGGTAAGTAGTGTCGCTCTGGGGCTCCGGCTGGGGCTGGGGATCGGGTTTCGCCTCGGCCGCGGCCTGGGTAATCTTGACGGTCATAGTCTTCTGCGGGCTCACGCCGTCGCTTGCGACTGTGATGTTGGCAGAGACTGCGGATGTGAATTCATTGGCAGGGAAGGATACGGTCACGGATCCGTTGCCGTTGCCGGAAGCGGGGCTGACCGAGAACTGGGAATTGTCACTGGAGACTTTCCAGGGGCAGTTGGCAGTCACGCTGAAGCTTGCTGAAGTGTCGGTCGCGAGGACGGAAATGGCGGAAGTGCTGAGCTCCAGTTTGGCCTCATCCTCTTTCTTGGGACCGTTGTCGTCGGGTTTGTTGCTCTCGCCGCAGGAGACGGCAAACATTGCTGCCGCGGCGATAAGGAATAATACTTTTTTCATAATTCAAAAATATTAATAACCGGGATTCTGGGTCAGGTTGGGGCAGACCACGCGCTCGTTCTCCGGGATGGGGAAGAGGTACTCGCGGGCTACGAAAGCGCCTCTCTGATTGATAGTGAAATATTTAGGATAGTTTTCGATGTCGGAGATATCGATTGCGGAGCTGGCTTTCATATGCGGACGGAAGTCCTTGGGCCAGGGCCAGTAACCGGTCTTCTCGTTTTCGGCGCTCTGCTCGTTGCCGGGCAGACCGTAGATAGGCATCGTGAAGCATTCCTCAGCCATCTTCCAGCGCATCACGTCGAACCAGCGGCGGTTCTCCCACGCGAGCTCGCAGCGGCGCTCGTTGCGCAGTATCCTGCGGAGGGCGGTCTGATTCGTCTCGGTGATGGCGGGGTACTTGCCGGTCTCGCCGACGCCGCACTTGTAGGCGCGGGCGCGGACGCTGTTGACTGCCTTGAACAGATCGGCGTCGATCTGGCCGAGCTCCATCTTGGATTCGGCGTACATCAGGAGCACGTCGCCGTAGCGGATGATGCGCATCGGGCTGTCGGTCAGGCGGTCGTCAATCCACTCTTCGTCGATGCCCTTCTTGAGCACGAGACCGTTGTAGGAGCAGTCCTTGGAGACGGGCTTGGTGTCGTTGTTCTTGACCATCTTGCCGGTAGAAACCTGAAGGGTCTGGGTGGCGCTGGGACGGGGATTGTAGATGTAGTCCATAAACTCGCTGTCGAAAGGCACTATGACCTCGCTCAGACGAGGGTCACGGTTGGCAAATGGATGGGCCGGGTCGTACAGGGGAGAATCCTCGACGTTCTTTCCGTCCGTGCAGGTGTAGGCGAAGAACAGTTGCCAGGTCGGCTGGGCCACGGAGGTGCCGCCGTTGTTGCGGGGGTAGAAGCTGCGTGTCGCCGCCTCGTCGTAGGAGTGGATACCGAGCTCGTTGGATGCGGGCAGGGCGAAAATGACTTCCGGGCTGGTCTTGGTCTTCGACAGGAAGAGCTCGCGGTAGTCCTCGTGCAGGGAGTACACTCCCAGGTCCATACAGGCCTTTGCAGCGGCGGCGCAGGTTGCCCAGTCGTTCATAAACAGGGCGGCGCGGGCCTTCATAGCGAGGGCTGCACCCTTGGTGACGCGCTGAGCCTTGGCGTAGGATGTAGGCAGGGCGTCGGCAGCCGCATCGAAGTCTTCGTAAATCCTCTCAAGGATGTAGTTGCGGTCCTTGCGTCCCATCTCGTAAGCCTGCTCGAGAGTCATATACTTGTCGTAGTAAGGCACGTCGCCGTAGAGGAAAATGAGGTAGGTATAGAACGAAGCCCTGAAGAACTTGGCTTCTCCGGTGTATTGCCGGATCTGCTCTTCGGAAAGGTTCTCCTTGGCTTTTTCCACGCTCTCGATGATGGTGTTTGCGCGGGCTATGCCTTTGTAATAATTGGCCCAGTGCTTGGCGCCCTCGCTCCAGGTGGTGGAGATGGTGCCGGCCAGCCAGTCGTAGGACTGGACGCGCTGGTTCCAGTCGTCGGTCCAGCGGTCGGTAGGCCAGAGGCGCCAGGCCTCGGTGTACCACATCGAGGGCGAGTACAGGGCGTTGAGCGAGAGCTCGAGCTCCTGGGCCGTGGAGTACCAGTTTTCGCTGGAACCCTGGCTCTTCGGACTGAGGTCGAGGTCCACGCAGGCGGTCATCAAGGCCGCTGCTGCAAGTGCTGTGAATATATACTTTTTCATTTTCAGTGTCTTTTAGCGTTATTCTACAACCACGATCTTGGGATTTTCGGGGACCTGGAGATACTTGTTTTCCTCCGAGGCATCAGACCATTTGCCGGCGAAGCGGAGCACATACTTGGACGTGAAGGTCTCGATGGGGGCTCCGTCGTAGCACCTCGCATTCTGGGTACAGGTGAAGCGGAACTGGGCGTAAGGAGTGTCTGCGGTCAACGTCGCGGTCTCCTTGATGAAGCAGTTGATCTGCTTCGGATCCTCTGCGGTGCCGGCGGCGTCTTTGTGGAAATCGAGGCTGATGGTCTCAAGCTCTACCCACTTGTCGCCGTCCAGATACTCGCACTTCCAGTATTTAGGCGTGTCTTCGTGGCTGGGACGGAGGACGAAGTTGAGCTGGAACTTGGTGCCTGCCGCAAGGGGCTTGTCGGCCTCCGCGGTCCAGGTGAACCAGTCGCCCACCCAGGAGCAGTACACGGCCAGCTCTCCGCGCTCGCCGATACGGCGCTTGTTCTTCTTCGTGGAGACAGCGGACTTGTCGGAACCGTTGTAGTATTCCAGCTTGCCTTTTCCGGAGACGTTGGAGGGCACGTAAGGATTGCCGACGTTGCCGGGGGCGGCGTCATCTTCATTGGCGACTCCTTCTATGCCGCCGGCCCTGAGGGCGTCCACGTGGGGCGTATCGAATTCCCACTCTGCCAGCACAGTGCCGGGAGCGGGCTTTACGGCCCCTTCTCTGCTCTTGGCGGCTTCCTGCTTGAGAGAAATGGTATAGGAATTCTGGCGTACCTCGGCGGAAGAAGTGCTGACGGTAATCACGACGTTGATTTCATCGGACGTCTTGTTGGCCGGGAACTTGATGGACACCTGGCCGGTACCGTCGCCGGATGCGGGATCAGCTGTGAACTGGGGATTGTCGGTGGAGACGGTCCAGGGCACTTCGGAAGTCACGGTGAAGCTTGCAGACGTATCGTCGGCCTTTGCCAGCAGGGATTCGGCGCTGACGCTGAACTCTTTGTACTTGACGGGCTCGACGTCTTTGTCGGAGCCGTTCTGGACCACGTCAAAACTGGTGATGGAGATGTCCATCTCCTTGTCGATGACGCTCAGGCGGGCCGCACGCGCGACGGCGGAGGTGTTGGCCTTGACGTTGACGGTCACGACGCTGTCGGCTACCGAGCAGCTGAGCCAGTCGGCTGTCTTGGGGACGGACACCGTAAACGCCGGGCTGCGGTGCACGACGGCCGTGAGGGTGGCGCCTTCAGCGGGAAGACGCTCGGAGGTGGAGAGTTCCACGCTTGCCCTGCTGCCGGCATATTCCTTTGCCTCGTCGTCGGGATTGACCTTCGGATTGCAGGCGAATGCCATAATGGCGCAGGCGAGTATGCTTAAATACTTTTTCATCTTTGTCATTTGTTAGAAGGTAATCTGGGCACCGACAGTGAAGGTGCGGGTCATATAGGCGCTGAGGTTGGTGTAGGACTCAGGATCCCAGCCCTGCGGGAAGTTGTCGATGGAGAAAGGATCCGTGGCGCTGCCGTAGATGCGGATTCTCTGCATCTTGATAGCCTTGGTGATGCGCTCGGGGATGGTGTAGCTGAGGGTGATGTTCTTCATACGGAAGTATCCGCCGTTGAAGAGCCAGTAGTCGGAGGTCTGCTCGTAGTCGTTCTTGGCGGAGTTGGTCAGGGTCGCTCTCGGATAGAGGGCCTTGGCGTTCTGCTCGTCGGTCTTGTAGCGGCTCCAGTAGTGCTTGTCGTATTCGAGAGGGAAGGTGTAGGCGTCGCCGTCGCGATAGACCATAGCCTGGCCCTTCCAGGCGAGCACCTTGCCGATGCCCTGGAAGGTCATCGACAGATCCCAGTTCTTCCAGCCGAGGTTGATGTTGCCGCCGAACTGGTAATGGGGCGTGGAGCTGCCGAGCACCTCGCGGTCGTAGGTGGCGTTGACAATGCCGTCGGGGACGGGGTTGCCGGGTGTGCCCTCGGGACCGTCAAGGTCTTTGTACTCGATGTTGCCGAGGCCCACGCTGGGATAGAGCTTGGCGCTCTGGGCGAGTTGCTCTTCCGTCAGGTACAGGCCGTTGCTGCGGTAGCCGTACCAGGCGTTGTACTCCACGCCTTCCTTGATGATGTTGGAACCGAGGCTCTGGTAGCCGCCCAGGTTGCCCATAATGGAAGTGTAGTCGGAGAGGTTGGCGCTGATGGCGTAGGTGAAGTCACCCTTGCGGTCCTGCCAGCCGAGCTGGATTTCCCAGCCGGTGGTGTACATATCGCCGATGTTGTCCTGGGGATCGGAATAGCCGAGCACATCGGGAATCTTGCGGCTCAGGAGCATTCCGTAGGTGTGCTTGCGATAGAAGTCGCCGGTGAAGTTGAGGCGGTTGTCGAACATCGTGATGTCAAGGCCGATGTCCCAGGTCTTGGTGGTCTCCCAGGTGATGTTGTAGATGGAGTATGCGGTCTGGGCGGCCGTCATCACGGAAGCGATGCTGGTCGGGGTGTCGTACATAGGCACGGTGCCGAAGGCGATGAGGCTCTGGTAAGGATAGTTGCCGATGCGCTCGTTGCCGAGGGTACCGTAGGAAGCGCGGATCTTTGCGAAGTTGAGGGTGCCGCCCACGATGCTCTGCATCCAGGGCTCCTCAGTCACGACCCAGCCGAGGGACACGGAGGGGAAGAAACCGCCCCTGTATTCCTTGGCGAAGCGGGACGACTGGTCATAACGGGCGTTGACCTGCAGGAGGTAACGGCCCTTGTAGTCGTAGGTGATGCGGCCGAAGAAGGAACGGTAGGAGTTGTCGGAAGCATTGCCCTTGGGATATACGATATTGCCGTCGGAATCGGTGGAAATAAGGTAGTTCTTGTTGGCAAGGTTCAGATAAGGGTAGCCGGCGAGTTCCATACGGTCCGAACCGGCCACCAGGTTCTCGGTGAAGTTGTAGCTGTCCTCGTAACCGAGCAGGTAAGTGGTGTGATGGTCTTTGCCGAAGTCGGCCTTGTAGTCGAGCAGCAGCTGCTTGGTGAAGGTCTTGGAGTCGGAGCGGGTCTCGATCAGGGAATTGTAGTTGCAGCCGCTCAAGGGGTTCTCGCTAAGCACGCCGGGCTCGCGGTAGTAGTAGGCCTGCTGGACATAGTCCTTCTCGGAGGAGTGGCGCAGCGAGGGAGCGAACACGCCGGTGATGTTGAAGTTCTTGAACGGAGTGATGGTCAGGGAAGCCTTGCCGTAGAACGCGTCGCGGATGGTGTTGTCGAAGCCGCCGGCGTGGATGCGGGCGTAGGTGTTGGTGCCGTTGTTGCCGGGACCCATAGTGCCGTCGGACCAGACCGCAGCATAGATGGGGTTGTACTTGAACGCAGCCTGCACGGGGTTGACCTGGTTGTTGCGGGAGTACTTGTGGTTGAAGGTCATATCGACGGAAGCCGAGATGAACTTGTTGATCTTGATGTCGTTGTTGATGCGGGCGGTGTACTGCTCGACGCCGCGGCCGACATACAGAGCGTCCTCGTTCTCATAGGAGAGCATCGCACGGGACTTGATGTTCTTGTTGCCGTAGGTGATGCCCACGCGGTGCTTGTGCTGGGGAGCCCACTTTGCAATCATCAGGGCGTCCCAGTCGGTCAGAGGATAGTTGTCCGGATCCAGAGCGTGGTTCTCCATATAGTTCTCCACGAAGTCCTTCTCGTACTGGAAGTAGTCGCGTCCCTCGGGATTGCCTGCATCGTTCCACTGAGCCTCGTTCTGGAGCTCCATAAAGCGGGTGGGGCTCACCTGCTCGGGATGGCGGGTGCGGGTCATCATAGAGAAGCTGCCGTTGTAGTCGATGCTCATCTGGCCTTCCTTGGCGCGCTTGGTGGTGATGAGGATGACGCCGGCGCTCGCACGGGCACCGTAAATGGAGGCGGAGGCCGCATCCTTCAGCACGGTGATGTTCTCGATGGCGTCCACGTCCACGTCGTTTATGGTGCTCACGGGCACGCCGTCCACGATGATGAGAGGATCGGAGTCACCGATGGTCGTGATACCGCGCACGCGGATGGTGGCGCCGGCGCCGGGAAGACCGCTGGTACGGGTCACCTGCACGCCGGGCATAGAGCCCTGGAGGGCCTGGCTGAGGCCGACGCCCTGGATGGCGGAGAGCTTGCCTCCGTCCACGGCGGCGACTGCGCCTGTGAGGTCTTTCTTCTTGACGGTGCCGTAGCCGATGACCACGACCTCGTCGAGCAGTTTCGCGTCTTCAGACATCACCACGTCAATCGTGGAGCGGCCCTGGACGGGAATGCTGAGGGTTTCATATCCGATGCAGGAAATCTCCAGCACTGACTTGTCCGAAGCCACGGAAATAGTGTACTTTCCGTCAGCGCCGGTGGTGGTGCCGTTGAGCGTGCCTTGCTCGATGACACCCGCGCCGATCACTGCGAGGCCATCCTTGTCGGTGACGGTCCCGGAGACCTTGACCTGCGCCTGGGCCGAGAAGGCCGCAAAGCCGCAAATCAGGGCGAGAAGTGTTGTTAAAATGTGTTTTTTCATTGGATAGTTATTAATATGTTTGGTTTATCCGAGGAATGCGCCCTGCCCGAGCAGAGCGGTTCGAACGTCCTTTGCATCAACTTTGCGCGGCACGGTGCCGCCGAGGGCTGCGATTGCCGCCGTGATGCCGGCGGCGTGCCCCATTGCCATACAGGGAGGCATCACGCGCACTGCGCCTGCGGCATCCGAACTTGCGGAGATGGCGCGGCCGGCGACGATCAGGCCTTCGACGCGCACGGGGATGAGGCTGCGCAGCGGCAGGCCGTACCACTGTCCGTTCTCGACGGTCTTGTATTCGGTGGTGTTGGCGCCGTTGCGGCCGTGCACGTCCACAGAGTTGGAGGCGCACAGGATACTGTCTTCCTGCACGACGCCCTGCAGCAGGTCGTCCGCGGTCAGCAGGTACTCGCCCTGCACGTGGCGGGATTCGCGTATGCCGAGGGTGGAGGCTGAGCTCTTGATGGTCGCCTTCTCGCAGCCGGGCACATACTTGTGGAAGAAGATCATAAGTTCCTGCACCTGCCTGCGCCCTTCCTTCTCGGCGGCGCTGAGGCTCTCGGTGCTGGTCGCGTCCACGCCTGCGATGCGGGTGCAGTTGACGGCCCATTCGTCTTCGCGCACGCCGCGGTAGATGTTGACGCTCTTGCGGGCGATGTCCCACTCGCCGGCGGCTTCGGCCTCCTCGACCCTCCAGTGCAGGGCCCTGTAGCTGACGCCGTTAACTTTGCGGAACTCGTGCAGGTGGGCTTCCACGTCCTTGGTCAGGCGCGGAGTATCTACGTTGTTGATGTGGAAGAAGAGGGTGGATGGCTGCACCTTGCCGATTTCAGGGTTGCCGAAGGTGCAGGGGACTCCGGCCCTGAACGCCAGGTCTCCGTCTCCAGTGGCATCGATGACCGCCTTGGCGCCTATGGTGCAGAGCCCTTCGCGGTTGAGGACGCGTATGCCGGTAATCCGGTCGCCATTCATCAATGCGTCCACAAGCGTAGTGTGGTACATCACCTTGACGCCGGCTTCGTCGCACATACAGTCGAGCACGTATTTAAGAGTCTCGGCGTCGAAGGGCGTGAGGTGGTCGTGGCCTTTGGTAATCCAGGCGCTGAAAGGGGTGCCGGCGCGCACCTGCGAAGGGTGAATGGCGCCGCCGAGGGCTACCATACGGTCCACTATTTCTTCGAACAGGCCGCGTATGACCATTATCTCGCCGGTGGTGTCGTAACAGGTCATAAACGGGGCCACGAGGCCGCGGGTGGCCATACCTCCGAGGCAGTTGCCCTGTTCCGCGATGACGGTCCTGGCTCCGCTGCGGGCCGCGGCGATTGCCGCGCACACGCCTGCGGGACCGCCGCCCACCACTAGTACGTCGGTGCTGCCGAGGTCCCTGTCCCGGCCCGTCGGTGACAGGCAGGAAGTCGCCAGGCTGCCTGAGACGCCGATAAGCGCCCCGCCTGCTATCGCGGCTCCGCCGGTCTTAAGGAAGTCTCTTCTTTTCATTTACTTGCATTTATAAGGGCCCCACTTGCCTGTGATGCGGCAGCCGGGGGCGGTGTCGTCAAGGGTGTAAACCATATAGCTCCGGCCTCCCTTTGCCACGCGGATGACGATGTGGCCGCCGGTGGAGGCGAAGCGGCTTATATAATCGCCCACGATGTTTCCGGGGGCGAGGTTGGTCAGGAATACCTTGCAGTCGGGATTGGCCGCCCAGATGTTGTCAAGGGTGCCGGGGTTGGGCTGCACGTCCCTCCACACGCTGGCCACCACGACGTCCGGCTGCAGCGCGTTCATTATTTCGGGGCCGTTGGCTCCTTTTGTGCAGTGGTGGCTTGCCTTCATTACCTCCACCTTGCTGCAGAGCTTGCTGACCGGGGTCTCCATATCGAAGTAGTCGTGCAGGTCGCGGTGGTTCCACTGCAGGTCGCCGCCGGAAAAGATGTCGAAGTCGCCGTAGCTGAGGATGAAGACGGTGCTGAGGGCGTTCTCGCCCGGGTAGGCCTTGGGGTCGCCGATGGAGTCAAGCACCGCCTTGGGAGGGATGTCGGTGGTCCATTCCTTGCTCTCGGGGGCGGTGCGGTAGCGGCCGTTGGACGCTATGTTGTGGACGCGGAAACCGGGCACGCTCTTGCGCAGGGGCCGTATCTGCCCGTCCGAGCAGGGGTCGAAATACTCGAAGCGTGTGCCGTTTGCCCGGGCGCTCCAGTTCGCGAATTTTGCAAAGTTCTCAAGGTTGGCTCCGCGGGCGGGGTTGGAAGACTTGACTTCCGTCGGGTCGCCGCGGGTGATGAGTCGCTTGAAAGGAATAGCCGCGCCCACCGCCGGCAGGCTGGAGAGCCGGAACTTGCCTTCCGGATGCAGCGGCAGGTCGCCTTTGACGTCGCCCATATGGTCGGTGTGGAAGTGGGTGAGGAGGCAGTAGTCGAGAGTGTCGGTATGCCCCTTGGGGCCGAAACGGCGGATGTAGTCGATTATGACTTCGGCGCTCGTGGTCGTGCTGTCGGGCTTGGGGGCCGTGGGCATATATTTGTGCTTCTTCAGCAGGGAGCCTGCCGCATCGACGAGCATAGTCGTGCCGTCGGGGAACACGTAGAACATACTTTCTCCGCGGCCGGTATTTATTGTGTGGATGTCAAGATTGCCTTCCCTCCAGGGTGATAGTTCACCGGGGGTCGCGCAGGAAGCTGCCAGAAAAAGCGCTGTGCAGATTGCAATTATGTGGTTGTTTTTCATTGTTTTGGCTTGTAAACTTACAAAGATAATAAAAGTAAACCGAAATGCAAACTGCCGTTCTTTTGATTCTCGCTTCAGCGATAGTCGCCTTCCAGCTTCTCGCCTGTGTTTCCGGGGCTCAGACGGAAAAAGGCGCATCCGTGAGCGGGAACTTGAGTCTCAAACCTTTCCTTCTGCGCGATTTTGGCGACGTCCTTCTGGCGCCAGAGGTCACGCACGGTCTGATCTCCCAGGAGGCCGAGCTTGTGGGGTATGAACCCAAGGGTACGCTCCTCTTCGCTCAGGTTGAACAGGGCCACCGCCAGCGAGCCGTCTTCCAGGGGCTTGATGTAGGTACAATGCCCTTCTGAGGAGCCGAAACGCACGCCCTGCACGCCCAGCGGATCCTGGTTGACGTCGAGCACTTCGTTGTTGGTCAGAAGGCTCAGGGTGAAGGGGTCGAGAAGGGCCGTATCGCAGCCCAGAAGCATAGGTGAAGCCAGTATGGACCAGAGAGTTATGTGCGTGTACTGCTCCCAGGGGTTAAGCTGGGTCCAGTGCATCTTTCTGCCCCAGCCCACCTTGCCGAGCACCAGCATATCGGCATCGGGCCAGTGTCCGGGGCCCCTGAATCCTGCCCAGCTGTCCTGCCCTTCGAAGCCTATGGAGGACATACTTTCCCAGGTGTCGCGGATATCGCCCGTGGTGCGCCAGCATTCGGCGTATTTAAGCAGCGCCGGTCCCAGTGTCACGCGGGAGCGGTTGGATATGCTGTACACGATGTCGCGTCCCGTAGCGTCCAGGGCCTGACGCATATCGCGCAGCCACCATTCGTCGTTGGGGTTCCAGTCGTACTTCAGATAATCCACGCCCCAGTCGGCCCACTGCCTGGCGTCGGCCGCGGCGAAGGAATACTTGCCGAATATTCTGATTGCCTCTTTGTCCACCTTGCTGCGGTCCAGCTTCATATATTCGTCCACCAGACCCTGCTCGACCCACCAGTAGGTGCCGTCTTCGTTGTCGCACGAGCTGCCGATATGGGAGGCGTATGTGGAGAGCCAGGGGCCGGAGTAGATGCCGAACTTAAAGCCCCTGGCGTGCAGCGAATCGCCGAGGGCTTTCATATCCGGGAACTTCTTGTTGGGCTGTATGCCGTTATATTTTCCGCCGCGCACGCCCTGCCAGCCGTCGTCGATGTTGATGTAGCTCCAACCGTAGTCGGCAAGTCCCGTTTCGTCCATCTGGCGGGCCGATTCGAGTATGAGTTCCTGGCTCACGGTGTTGCCCCAGCAGTTCCAGGAATTCCATCCCAGGGGCGGCGTGAGGGCGATTTTGTCTCCTATGACTATGCGCAGCACCCGGCTGTCGGAGCCCAGGGCGTTGGTCGCGGTGAGCGTGACTTTATACTCTCCTTTCCTGCGCGCCTTGCCCGTGATGATGCCCTTGGCCGCATCGAGTTTCAGCCCGCGCGGCAGGCCCTTGGCGCTGAAGGTCATAGGGCGCACTCCCGTGGCGGGGATGCGATACAGAAAATCGGTCTTGGGCCTGGCTCCATAGACCTTCGGCCCGTTGATGCGTGGGGTGTCGGGGGCCTTCGGAGTGAGGATGTAGGCGGAGTAGTCGGCGGGAGTGATGTCCTGCGCCATTGAGCTGAAACTCAATGCGATGATGCTGAAAAGTAAAGCGGCTTTTTTCATTATTCAGGGAAATTTATGTCCAATTCAAATTTGGGATTATGGCTTGGCACCTCGCAGTGCTCGTTTTCTATGATGTGCCACATTTCTTCCAAGATTTCAGGATGCATCACGGCAAGGTCGCGGCTCTCCTGCGGGTCTTCGTCAAGATTGTAGAGCTCCATATTGCAGTTGCCTTTCTGTACGTTCTGTACCAGGCCTTTCCAGGGGCCGACGCGCACCGCGAGCCAGCCTTTGCTTGCCGGATACTCCCAGTAGAGATATGGGTGCTGCGGCTGCTGCTGCTGTCCTTTCAAGGTAGGGACGAACGAGATGCCGTCATTCTGAGGGGCTTTTGCGCCCGCGAGCTGCGCGAAGGTGGGCATCAGGTCGGTGAACTGGCCCATATAGTTGCTGCGGCCGGGCTTGAGCCTGTCTCCCCAGCTGACTACGAAGGGCATACGGATGCCGCCTTCGTGGAGGCTGCTCTTGCCCCATCCCTTGCGGCACTTGAAAGGACCGCCGGACTTGAAATACTCGCCCGGGGAGTTGGAATTGGCCGCGGGTCCGTTGTCGGAGGTGATGATTATCAGCGTGTTGTCGTAGATGCCCAGCTCCTTCAGCCGCTCGACAAGCCGTCCCACTTGCGTGTCGATATGCGTTATCATCGCGGCGTAGGCGGAATGGGGATAGAGCACGGGGTAGTACCAGCCGCCGTCGGTAATCGGGGTCTTCTCCTCGCCGAGCTTCTGCACGTAGTACATCACTTCTTCTTCCGGAGCCTGCACGGTGCTGTGCGGCACGGTCGTGGTCCACATAAGGAAGAACGGCTCCGCGGCGTGGTCGCCGACCCAGCGCTCCAGCTTGTCATACATCAGGTCGCAGGAGTACTCCTTCTGGTTGAATTTGTCGTAACTGCGTATGTCATAAGGGTCTGCGCCCGGGTCCAGCCGGCGGTTGACGGGCATATACTCATTGCCGGTGGGGACCTTTTTGTCGTTTTCCCACAGATAGTCGGGGTAGTAGGAGTGCGCCAGCATCTGGCAGTTGAAGCCGTAGAAGTAGTCGAAGCCGCAGTCGCCGGGCGCAGAGCCGGAGCCGGGGCCACCGAGCCCCCACTTGCCTATCATAGCCGTGGCATAACCGGCGTCTGAGAGCATTGTGGCAAGCGTCGCGGTGCCTTCGGCAAGGGGCCACTGCCCTTCGAGGTCAGGGTTCTCGTGGATGGCGTCGAAGTACCAGTCGGCTTCGCTCAGGACCATCCCTTCCGGGCGGGCCCAGCGCTCGTCGTTGCCGCGTATCTGGCTGTGGCCGCAGTGGAGGCCGGTCATCACGCTGCAGCGCGATGGAGCGGACAGGGGAGCGGCGGAGTACATATCCGTGAACACTATGCCGCGAGCGGCCAGGGCGTCGATATTCGGGGTCTCTATGAGTTCCTGTCCGTAGCAGCCCAGGTCGCCGTAGCCCAGGTCGTCGAACATTAAATATATTATATTCGGGCGCTCGGCTTTCGGGACGGAGCAGCCAGAGAGAACCGCCGCCAGGGCCGGGAGAGTTTTCAGATATGCCTTCATAACGCAAATATAATAAATTGTTGGCTTTAAAAAATATTTTGAAAATTTATGTACTTTGTATTGCAAAGTATTAAAATTATTTCATATCTTTGCGCCAACAAATATTTTGAGAAATGAAAAAGGTAGTCAATGCCGGTATCGGCGGAAAAAGCTTTGTCGTGGATGAGGATGCATACGCCCGCCTCGACAGTTATCTTATTCTCTTTAAAAGCCGTCTTGGCGCTGATTCTTCCGCGGAAGTGATGTCCGACCTCGAGGGCCGTATCGCGGAGCTGTTCTCCGCGGAAATCGGTTCCGGCCAGAGAGTCGTCGATTTGCAGCTGGTCGAGAAGGTGATTTCCCAGCTCGGTATGCCTGACGGCAGCCCGATGCCCGGAGCCGAGCCCTTCGCGCCCGATGAAAAGCCCCAGCGCAGGCTCTACCGCGACACGGACGACCGCCGTATCGCGGGCGTGTGCTCCGGACTCGCGGCTTATTTCGATGTGGACGTGGTGCTTATCCGCGTGCTGATGCTCGTGGCCCTGGTGGCCGGCAGCGCGGGATTCTGGATTTACGTCATCCTCTGGATTGCGGTGCCCAAGGCCCTGACCTCGGCCCAGAAATGCGAGATGCGCGGCCTGGCTCCGACCGCTGAGAATCTTGCAAAATTCGTTAACTCAAGCAATTAGATACTATGGAAAGCAATGCGGACAACGTGCGCTCGCAGATGCGCAAGGGAGTGCTGGAGTACTGCATCCTTTGCATACTCTCCAAGCGCGAAGCCTATGCTTCCGCCATTATAGAGGAGCTGAAGGCTGCTGATATGATTGTGGTCGAAGGAACCCTGTATCCCCTGCTGATAAGGCAGAAGAACCAGGGCCTGCTGGCCTACCGCTGGGAAGAATCGACCCAGGGGCCTCCCCGCAAGTACTACTGTATTACAGATAAAGGGCGTGCCCAGCTCGCCGAGATGGACGCCGCCTGGCAGGAAATGGTGCGTGCAATCGAAACTCTGAAGCAATGAAACAGGTAGAAACAATCAGCGTGGGCGGTTATGCCTTCACGATGGAGGCCGAAGCCTCTGCCGCCGCCGGAGCATATCTGAGCGAACTGGAGGCTTTCTACGGAAGCCGCGAGATAATGGAAGGGATAGAGGAGAGGATGGCTGAACTGCTGCTGGAAAAGACTCCCTCGGAAGGAGTCGTGTCGAAGCAGACAGTCTCTGAAATCATAGATATCCTCGGGCGTCCGGAGCGGCTGGAGGCCGAAGAAGAGTCCGCCCGCGAGGCGCTGCCCTCCGGGGAGAAGGCCGAAAAGCCCCGTAAGAAGCTGTACCGCGACCTCGAAGGCGGCAAGCTGGGCGGCGTCTTGAGCGGCTTGGGCATCTATTTCGGAATAGATGTGGTGGCTCTCCGGGTCATTGTGTCAATTCTTGCGATTGCGGGTTTCTTCGGGTCTGCGAACAGCGATTCCGGTTTCCTCTTCTTTATTATTCCTTTGATTTACTGCATCTTGTGGATATCTATGCCTGCCGCCAAGACCGCCCGCCAGCGCTGGGAGCAGCGCGGCGAAGACGGCTCCGTCGAGGGAATACGCCGCAGCGTCGAGAGCGGCGCCGGGCGGGTAGGCGATGCGATTCGCGACATCAGCCGCGCTCCTGCGTGGCGTACCGCAGGCCGCGTGCTTGAGGTCGGCATAGGTCTTCTGCTCCTGATTACCGCCGTCTCCGGGCTGTTTGCCGGGGCCCTGGCGTGCTTCGGCTGGGAGTGGCTGGGATTCGGAAGCTTTGTCAGCGAGGCTACCCGGGAACTGACCGAAGAGTTCGCGCAGTTCCCTTCCGTGGCCGGAATGTTCTGGGTGCAGATGCTTGCGGTGCTCGTGTATGTGATTCCTTTCATAGGGATGCTCTACGGCGGCATTATGCTCCTCTTCCGTTTCAAGTCGCCTTCCTGGCGGCCCGGCCTCTGGCTTTTCGTCATCTGGCTGATTCTTCTGGTAGCCCTGATTATACTCGTGCTTGCCTGTGTGTTTTCTGCAAATGTTTAATAATCAATGTATATGAAAAAGAATTTTTTTATTGTCGCTGTAGCGGCGCTTCTTGCGGTTTCGTGTAATTTTGCCGTCACAGGAGGCAAGGTCATCAAAGGCAGCGGAGTGACCGAGTCCCGCACTCTCTCGCTTCCTGAATTCAATTCCATTTCCGTGCTGGGCTCAATGGACGTGTTCTACACCCAGGGCCCGCAGGAGGTTGTGCTGACCGCAGATGACAATCTGTTAGATTATTACAAGGTTGAGGTTATCGACGGCGTGCTGACCATTGGTACCGAGAAAGGCGTTTCGATTTCCTCTTCCAAAAACGCTCCTTTCCTGACCGTCAGTGCCGGGGATCTCTCCGGGATGTCCGTACACGGCTCCGGAGACTGCAATATCAACGGGCCGTTCCGCACGGAAGGGGACTTCTCTTTCATTGTTGCCGGCAGCGGTGATCTGGAGGCTGATGCAATCGACTGTGCGCGCTTTATTTCAAAGGTCCGTGGCAGCGGAGACGTGGATGTGGATGCCTTGACCTGCAAATCGGCTGAGCTTTCAGTTGCCGGCAGCGGCGACATCTCGGTCTGCTGCAAGGATGCCGGAGATATTTCCGTGCGTATTATGGGCAGCGGTGACGTAACTCTCACTGGTACCGCTTCCAGCCTGGAAAGCAAAGTCTCAGGCAGCGGCAGCGTCAATTCCAAGGGCCTTAAACTGAATTAAGACCTGGCGGACAGGGTATTAATAAAATGGCCGGCACCCAAATGCCAGCCATTTTATTAATAAGAAGTCGCAACTACTTGACGGTTACTTGGAAGGTCATCTTGAAGTTGTAGCGATTTTCATCTATGAGGGATACTACAACTGTTGACGTCCCGGCTTTCTGGCCCTGGATTGATACATAGTTGCCGTTTTTTCCCGTCAATGAGTTAGTGGCTTTGACTGCTGCAACCGAAGTATCGGAACTCGTTATGGCATAGTCCGCATCCTGGAAGTTTATTGAGCCGAACTTGCTGGATTCTTGAGAAGCAAATTTCAAGTTGCAAAAAGAGCCTTTGTCAAGCGTAATGCTATTGGCATATTTGACCGACAAGAATTGGTCGTCTTTTTGTATACTGCCGGAGCTTTTTGAAGTTGAATAGGGGCAGATTGCCATCCACCTCACATTCCTGAATGTGCGGACATTGAAGCTAGGCCCGCCGACTCTGGCGTTAGCCATTATTATGGCTTCTGTTTCTCCTACACCTTCAGTAGTGAACGTGATTAATCCGGTGTTTTGATCTATGCTGGCAAGGTGTGTATTCGTAGAACTCCAGATAAAGTCTTTGGCAGCCGTAAAAGTGGCGTCCGAAGGAGAGCAGAGGTAGTCTCCGTTGACTCCGTAGGTCATTTGGTGAGTGACACCAGACATAGACATTCCCACGTAGAATATCCTTGTATCTCCGTTGATTGCGCTGACAGGCACGTAGGACTGAATCCAGAATTGTCTCTTGTTGCCTTTGCTGTCTGTTCCGGTGATTGCCACAAGCCCGCCTTTCTTGAGCGTGACGGTGGTCTGGCAGCCGGAAGGATTGTCAACTGTGGCGATGCTGGTGTCGCTGCTGCTCCAAGCGAGCGCGAGGGCGTCATTGCTGCTGTAATACGAACCGGAAGAAGTGACGGCCCTTACTGTGGGTTTGGCGGAAACCGAGAAATACAGCGGGCTGGTGCTTGACGTTTTGTATGTGCTGGAGCTGGCGTAATCGCCGCTCTTCCAGACGAATTCCGGAGCTACCCTGACCTTGACCGGGATGTAGATAAACCCGCTGTCGCCATGATACCTGACTCTTAGTTCAGTTGTGCCCGACGCTTTGCCCTCCAGACTTATCCATGCTGCTTGGTCGGTAGTTGTATTGTAGCCAATGCTATTTATACTTGCGATGGAAGTGTTGGCTACTAAGGATTCTTCAGCCTTGCCGTCAGCGATGATGATGCGGCTGGACTTGGAATCAAAAAGACCGATTGTCACGACCTCGCCAGGGGCCATAAGTATCTCGCCGTCGGCCGGAATATTGACTTTCTCCTTGGCGAGTCGTGCTACAAACGCGGGACTGCCGGAGTGATTGATAACCTGGAGGTAAGGCATTACGACCCTGACCTGCCTGGCGTCGGCCCACCACTGATACAGCGGCTTGGGGGAAGCCTGCACGTAGGTTGTGCCTTCGGAGACGCCGGTGACTTGGCCATTGCCGCTTACGGTCAAGACGCCCGTATTTGATGAACGCCACTTAAAGTCGTTTTCTGCGGTGTAGGTGGCATCCGAAGGAGTGATGGTGAAGTCCTTGCCGGGCTTTATCTGGTGCCTTGAGCCTACGCCGAGAGTGTAGGTGGTGGAGTTGGGGGTAATCTTGTCAACGCCCTTGTACACGGTCACGAAATAACTCCTGGAGGAGCCGTTGGCGGCAGTGACGGTGATTGTCGCGTCGCCGGGCGCCTTTCCTGAAATGGACGCGGCAGCTTCGTTCGAAGAGTATTTGGTGACTGTGGCTATCGCGCTGTTGCTGGACGTCCAGGTGAGACCGGTTATTTCGCCTGCCTCGTATGCGGTGCTTTCATCCTTCATCAGGGTCACGCCGAGAGAATTGCCGACATTGATGAAATGGCGGTTGGAGGTGGAGTTGTCGTGCTTGTAGATGAAGTCTCCGCCGGAGAGGAAACTCTTGCTGACCGTGAACTTGATGTTCTTCAGGAGCGTGTTGCCCCAGTAGTCGGTGTAGCTGTACTTCACATTCGAAGTTCCGGTGCCTGTGAAGCTGAGTTCCGGATAAGGAGTGTCGCCTGTCTCCGTGGTCTTTGCGGTTACGGATACGACTGAAGTGTTGGAACTGGACCAGGAATATGAGGCCATATCGGCGTTGTCGGCGACTGCATAATGGGAAGGAGACCCCTTGAATTCAGTGAAGAGCCTGATGAAGGAAGCATCGGAGGGGCTCTTGAGAGTATAAGTGTAGGTATCGCCTATAGTGCCTTGGGAAGAACCGTTGTAGGTGAATATATCATACTCATACGCGGAGACTGCTTTGGCCGGGGCGATGACAAGGCGGACTTTCTTCGTGACGCTAGTTCCGCTTCCCTTGTATGTGAACTCCAGGTCGCAGAACCTACTGCTTGTGGGATCATACGTGTCGACTTTGACGCAGAATGCACAGCGCGAGCCAAGGCTCTCCACTTTCACTCCCGCTATGGATGTGTTTGAAGAAGAGCAAGTGTAGTGCGATTCGTCGGAGTCCTGCAAGAGTTGGTTAAGTGTGGTGTTCCAAGGGACAATGAGGAACTCGTTCACCACGCCGCGGTAATTGGAGCCGTTCTTAAAGTGGAGGACATTGCTGAAATTGAGATAGTCCGTGCTGTTTACGTAAACGGCCTTGAGATCGACGGAAGTGGCGGTGACGGTGACCTTGCAGGTAGCGGTCTTGCCGCCGTCCTTTGTGGTGACGGTAATGGTTGCGGAGCCGGCCTTGACGGCAGTGACCTTGCCGTTTTCATCGACGGTGGCTACAGCGCTGTCGGAGGATTTCCAGGAGACGGTCTTGTCGGTGGCATCCTCGGGGTTGACGGTGGCCTTGAGAGTGGCGGAACCGCCTTCGGTGAGGGACAGTTCGGTCTTGTCGAGGCTTACGCCCGTGACGGCCACTGTGGCGGCTGTGACGGTGACCTTGCAGGTAGCGGTCTTGCTGCCGTCCTTGGTGGTGACGGTAATGGTTGCGGAGCCGGCCTTGACGGCGGTTACTTTGCCGTTTTCATCGACGGTGGCTACAGCGCTGTCGGAGGATTTCCATGAGACGGTCTTGTCGGTGGCATCCTCGGGGGTGACGGTGGCCTTGAGGGTGGCGGAACCGCCTTCGGTGAGGGACAGTTCGGTCTTGTCGAGGCTTACGCCCGTGACGTCCACTGTGGCGGCTTCGACGGTGATGGAGCAGGTAGCAGTCTTGCCGCCGTCATTGGTCTTGACGGTGATGGTAGCCTTGCCGGGCTTGCCGGCCAGCACTTCGCCCTTGTCAACCGCCACTACGGCGGCGTCGCTGGTCGTCCAGGTGACGGTCTTGTCTGTGGCGTCCTCGGGGGTGACGGTGGCTGTCAGAGTGGCTTTTTCGCCGGACTTCAGGGTCAGTTCGGTCTTGTCGAGGCTGACACCGGTCACTGCCACGTCTCCGCTTTCGACGGTGACTTTGCAGGTAGCGGTCTTGCCGCCGTCCTTGGTCTTGACTGTGATGGTGGCGGTGCCGGGCTTGCCGGCCAGAATCTCGCCGTTATCCACTGCAACTACGGGAGGGTCGCTGGATGTCCAGGTGACGCTCTTGTCCGTGGCGTTCGCCGGGGTGACGGTGGCTGTCAGAGTGGCTTTTTCGCCGGATTTCAGGGTCAGTTCGGTCTTGTCGAGGCTGATGCCTGTCACGGCCACGGCCTTGGCCTTGACGGTAATGGTCACGGTGGCCGTGAATCCTCCGTCCTTGGTCTTGACGGTGATGGTGGCGGTGCCGGGCGCTACGGCAGTAACGATTCCGGTATTGGATACTGTGGCCACTGAAGTGTCACTGGAAGAGAAGGAGACGTCGGGGGTGGTGGCGTCTTTGGGCTGGACGGTGTAGCTGATCGTGGCGGTCTCGCCCTCTTCGAGAGAGAGGGAGGGCTGGCTCACGGTCACGCCGGTTACGGCAATCTCCGCGGCCGGGCGGATGCAGGAGGCAACCGTAAATGCCGAAATAGCCAGGGCTATTACACCGGTGGCGAAAAGAAGAATAGATTTTCCAAGTTTCATAACACTATATTTAAGGTTATTGTTTCTTGGCCCTAATATAGCGGATATATTTGAATCTTCCTTTCGATTCGGCACTGAAACCACGGCTACAGAGGTAAAAATAGTTAATTTTAATTACAACAATTTTGACTTCGGGCTTTAAAAATCATAAATTTCTTAAAAAATCGTAAAAATGTGACGAATGTCGGCGAGAACGGCGTTGCTTTTCGGAAGAAAAATCTTTTCTTTGCCGGAAAACGCTAAACGCTATGAAAAACAAGTATCTTCTTTTCTCTATGATTGTGCTCGCGGGCTGTACTGTTATCGACCCCGACCTGCCTATGGGTGAGACCCGTGGCGATGAGCACCCATCTTCCTCTTCTTCGCAGGGTGGTGATTCTTCCGGAGATTCCGGCTCCGATGCGCCTACAAGGAAGGATACTACTTTCTATGTGTCTGCAGTATGCTTCAACCAAGACTACGAGTGGCAGCGCGACACGGCATTCGGCGCCGTGGCCTGCACCTTGAAGGTCTTCAAGGGCGCCATCCCGCTGCACATTATTCCGGCAGGCCCGGAATGCCGCATAAGTTCCTCGCCGCACCGCAACCACCTGATGGGCAGTTCACTGTTTTCCGAATACGCTGATTCCAAAGGTACCGTCATAAAACAGGACGGAAAGGAAATAGCCTCCTGGCCGGAGAGAGAGTCGCTTCTGGGGCTGCTTGTCAAGGACGGTGTGCTCCATACTGTAGGTGCGGATTACCGCAGCCGGGGCTTCTGCTACCGGATCGGCGGCAAGGTCGTGCTCAAAGTGGAAATCGGGCAGGTATTCGGCAGCTTCAACAAGGATACTTACGGCCCGTCCGGCGCCTTGTACGTGGACAGGGGCAGCGTGTGCTTCGCATACGGCGCCCCTCTTAACGGGCAGCGCACGGCTTTTATCGTTAAGGACGGCACGGCGGAGCCGGTGGCGTCGGGCGCAACCACGGAGTACCTGGACGTCAAGCAGATAGACGGTACCGTTGCGCTTCTGTACAATGAGTCCGGGCGCTCGTGGTTGAAATACGGGAATTATATGCCGGACATAAGCTGCGGCGGGAGGCGCTACTGGCACGACGGAGGGGCCATTATCTATGAAGGGAGGCCTTCGGTGATAGGGACTTACAGCGTATCCTACGAGACCGGAATGGGCATAGGCTGGGTCAATTCGGTGCGCGTCATTCCGGGTGGTGCGGACTACGTGTATTGCGACGGCGTGCATTATGCCGCCGTGAAGCTGCCTTACCAGGGCCGCGACGACTGCTTTTTCTTCAACCGGGGATGCGCCTGCCTTGCCGGAGGCGACCTTGCCGTAGTCCTGACGCCCAAGTCGCCTTACTACGCGCCTGCTTTTACCTACCGGGACAAAAAAATCGAGTTTTCAATGCACGGCTTCCTTTCCGGAGTCTCTTTCGTGGCGGAGGAATAGTTATGCTGATACGCACTTTCGGGGCTAAATGCCTGGGCATAGATGCCGCTCTCGTGACAGTGGAGACCCACATCGACCGAGGCGTGGGAATACACCTCGTCGGACTTGCGGACGTGGCGGTGAAGGAAAGCCTGCTCCGCACCACCACGGCCCTGCAGGCAATGGGCTACCATATCCCTGGCAAGCGCATAGTGATAAACCTGGCTCCTGCAGACGTCCACAAAAACGGCAGCGGCTATGACTTGCCGATAGCGGCCGGCATAATTGCCGCTTCCGGGCAGGAAGAACTGCCGCTTGCCGGGCGCTTCCTGCTGATGGGCGAACTCGGCCTGGACGGGAGCGTGCGGGAGATTCCCGGCGGCCTCGCGATTGCGGAGCTTGTGGACAGGGAAGGGCTTGAGGGGATAGTGCTGCCGCGCCTTTCTGCGGCGGAGGCGGCCGAACTGCACGGTATTAAAGTCTATGGGGTCGATACGCTTGCCGACGTGGTCAGAATCCTCTCGGGGCAGGAAGACTGCGCGGACCTGCTTTCGGCGGCCGAAGCGCCCCGGGAGCCGTTGCGGACTGAGTATCTGGATTTTGCGGACATCCTGGGACAGGACGGGGCCAAGAGGGGTATGGAAATCGCGGCCGCCGGCGGGCACAATCTGGCGATGATAGGCCCTCCCGGCTCAGGCAAAAGTTCACTGGCAAAGGCACTTGGCGGCATTCTTCCTCCTATGACGAGGGAGGAGAGCCTGGTGACTTCGAAGATTTTCAGCATCGCCGGGAAGGGGAGCCTCCGTTCGGGTCTTATGGACCGCCGGCCTTTCCGCGCCCCGCACTATTCGGCCTCCCTTGCCGCAATCATCGGGGGCGGTGCCGGTGACAACATAATGCCCGGAGAAGTGAGCCTGGCGCAGAACGGAGTGCTGTTCCTGGACGAGGCCGCGCAGATGCCGCGCAGCGTGATGGAGGCTCTCCGAGGGCCTATAGAAGACAGGAAAGTCGTAATCTCCAGGCTCAAGGCCAAGGTGGAATACCCCGCATCGTTTATGCTCGTGCTGGCATCCAATCCCTGCCCCTGCGGCTATTGGGGAGTCGGGGACAGGTGTACCTGCACTCCTGCGCAGCGCCTCTCCTATATTTCGCGCCTGAGCGGCCCGATTATGGACCGTATCGACCTGCAGCTGCTCGTGCCCTGTCTCGGGGCGGCGGAGCTCTCCCGAATCAAGGCGGAAGGCGTCAAAGGCGAAAGCAGCGCGGAAGTGGCCCGGAGAGTGGCTGCGGCGAGGGCAATCCAGAAGCGGCGATTCGAGGGGGAGCCAGTATTCACCAATGCCGAGATGAACAACAAGCAAATAGAAAGATACTGTCCCCTCGACCGGGAGTGCAGTGAATTGCTGGTCTCGATTATGGAGAGGCTGGGGCTGTCGATGAGGGCATATTTCCGTATCGTCAAGGTGGCCCGCACCATTGCCGACCTGGAGAGCGCCGTCAGCGGCCTCCCCGTTCCGATCCGCCCAGCCCACCTCGCAGAAGCCGCCTCCTACCGCTTCCTCGACCGTATGCCCGAACCTTGATTTTGAATTTAGTACTATTTATAGTATCTTTGCGATGAGTAAAAAAGAAAAACTGATCAGCCGGTTCTGCTGTCTGCCGAGTGATTTTACTTTTGATGAACTAATAAGATTGTTTGGCTATCTTGGTTTTGAGTTGAGTAATAAGGGACCGACATCCGGATCAAGGGTTACATTTATAAAAGGGAATGAATCCTTTGATATGCACAGGCCTCATCCGGGGAATACTCTTGGCCGAAAGACAATGTTGAAGATTTATAAATATTTTTTGATAAAAGATTTACTGTAATATGGGAAGGCTGAGATATAAAGGATATACCGGTAGTGTAGAATACTCCGAGGAAGATAATTGTTTTGTAGGGGAGGTCTTGGGATTGCGCAGGGACGGCATTATTTACGAAGGCACCTCCGTTGATGCCTTGAAGAAGGACTTCGAGGAAGGCATTGACCACTATCTTGAAAGTTGTAAGTCCAGAAATGTGGCCCCGGAGCAGCCCTACAGCGGCAAACTTGTCCTTCGCCTCACTCCTGACTTGCACGGGGAGGCTGCAATGAAGGCGGCCGATTTGGGAATCAGCCTCAATGAATTCATACGTCGGGCGATTCTGACGGCAGTCGGGACGCCTGTCAATTAATCAGTTTCCGGTTTCGAGGGATCGAAAGGACGGGGACGGGAGTAGGTCTTCTCGAACTTTAGGGAGCCGTCGGAGGAGTAGATACGCACGGTGACGGGCGTCTTGGCCGAGGAGGTCCTGGCCGCGTACATATGGAAGGTGTTGTCTTTCGCCTTCTTGGAGCTGTGCTTGTAAGGATTCATCACGCGCGGCAGTTCGTAGGCGAAGTTCTTTGCCGGGTCCTCGTAGCGGGTCTCCTCTACCTTGAGGGACCTGCCCTTCTCGAAGATTTCCACCTTGTCTTCGGGCTCCCAGGCCCAGTAGTTGACAAACACGTAGTTGCGCCATTTCGACGCCGCGTAGTTCAGACGCGTGTCGGGGAACATCTCCTGCTGCTTCTTGATGCCTTCGCTCTTCTTGTATGCCTTGCCGACCTCGTTGAGGTCATAGAGGCGGAAGTACTTCTCGCCGTACAGATAGGTCTCCATACGGTAGCGCGGTTCCTGTCCGGCAGCGAACTCTCCTACCCAGAAGCCTGCGTCGGCGCCCTCGTTGCTGTAGATCGGCCAGGAGACCGGCGTCGTCCACATTATGCCTGAAGTTGCGGGCAGCGAGCGCTGGTGCAGCCTCGGGAAATCCGGATGGTCACAGAAATCGTGGCGGTGGATATGGCCGGAGAAAATGGTCACGTCGTGCTTGAAGGGTGCGCAGAGCTTATCTATCATTTCCACCTGCTCACGCGGCATCAGAAGGCCGTTTTTGCCTCCGGTGTAGAGCACGGGGGCGTGGGTGCAGATGAAAATGCGGCTGTCCTTGCAGGTGAGGGCGAGGTCCTTTTCGAGCCAGGCCAGCTGACGCTCCGTCAGGATGCTCTTGTAGCTGCGGTCGCCGCGCACGCCCGGGCCTTTCTTGCCCTTGCCTTCCACGTTGATGTAAACAATGTTGTCCAGGAACACCCAATGGTCGCCGCCTATGTTTACGCTATAGGCTCCGGGGCCCCAGCAGTCGCGTTCCCTCCAGCCGGCGCGCCTGTCCACGTCTTCTCCGACTATGCCCGGGTCGTGGTCGTGATTGCCCATAAGCGAGTACATAGGCGTCGGATAGTCAATGTCTTGCAGCAGCCGCAGGCCGTCGGATTCGTTGAAATTGAATTCTCCCCAGTAGATGTCGTGCGTGAAGTCTCCGAGGTTGAAAGAGTACACCGGACCGCTCGCTGCTGCTTTGTCAGTTTCCCGCCGTATCGCGGGCATAGTGATTTCCTTGAAACGCCGCAGGTCGTCCCGTTCCGGGTCCGCCGAAAGGTGCAAGTCGGCAAGCAGGATTGTCGTATAGCAGCTCTGGTCCTGCTTTTCCAGCACGAAATCGTGGATTTCATCCTGCTCGACGCCCAGGTACAGGGGCTGCCAGAATCCGGGCCGTATGCCGTCGATGGTGCGTGCGATATAGCCGGATGGCGTGTTGATAAACACCGAGCCGTCCTGCTTGTCGGACTCCAAAGCGTAGCGCCCGAGGGAGTCCGTGAGCACTATGGCGGCTCCGTCGGAGACGGCGACGCCCTGCACGGGGCGGCCGTCGCACACGACGCGACCGCGGATGTTGCCGCCGATCGCCAGGGCGCAGCAAAGCACGAGAAGCGCGGAAGAAAGGATGCGTTTCATAGTATTATTTGCTTAAAGATTCTTTGGGACGTCCGAGCATACAGACGAGCGTGGAGATGAGTCCTCCGATGGGGCACCACCAGGACCACGCGATGTAGGAATGTCCGAAGAATTCTTTCTGGAACATCAGAGGGATGATGATGAGCGCGCCCACGACGAGGGCGGCAAGCACGCTGCGGGAGTTGCCGCGCTTGGTGAAGATGGCGGTCAGGAACACGCCTATCATACCGGCGTACGCGAAGCACATAATGCCGGTCGCGAAGTCCACGAGGTTAAGTCCGCTGCTCTGCTGCATCACGCAGGTGACAATCGCAAAGCCTGTCAGCATCATACCCATAAGGCCCACCATCCAGCGGGAGGACGCGATTTGCTCCTTGTCGCTCTTGACGGCCTTGCCCCTCTTGGCACGCAGGGGCAGGTAGAGGTCGGCTACGAAACTGGAGGCCATAGAGTTGATGGCGGAATTGAAGCTCGAGAGGGCGGCTGCGAGGAGCCCTGTGATCATAAGGCCGCGCACACCGATGGGGATGTGGTTCTTGATGTACTGCGGGAAAATGTCGCGCGCGTCGCTGAAGAAAGCGGTGCTCAGGGCGCCGTCAGCCTGCGGGTCGTGGATGTACTTGACATAGAGCAGAAGTCCTATGCACAGGAAGATAAGCACCACCGGAAGCGCGAGGAGCTGGGATGCCACGAGCGAACTGCCGGCCTTCTTTACGTCCTTGCAGGCAAGCTGACGCTGCACGAACTCCTGGTCGGTCGTGTACTGGGCAATCTTGAAGAATGCCACGCCTATCATACCGCCGATGATGGTATAGGGCTTGCTGAAGTCGATGCTCGGGTCGAACATCTGCACCTTGCTGCCCGGCACCCAGCCGCTCAGCGTGCCGTCTGCGGCGATTCCCGGGGCGACTCCTGCCGCAGCGGGGGACTTGACCATACCGCCGGCCGTGAGGGTCTCCCAGACTTCCTTGAGGCTGAGGCCTCCGAGGTCGCAGGCCACCATTACCAGGCCCACCACGCCGGTGAATATCATCAGCAGGGTCTGGAATGTGTCGATGTAGAGCAGGCCTTTGATGCCGCCCATCATAGTGTAGAAGGTGGAGACGACACCGAGGATGATGATGCTCCAGACCATAAACTGGAACTGTATGCTGCCGAACGCGATGACGCTGATGGCGATGGCTGCTATGAACAGGCGGCTCCCGCTGGTCAGCAGCTGGCCGATGAGGAACATCACCGAGTTGGCCTGCTTGGAGCCCTCGCCGAAGCGCTCTCCAATGAAGCCGTAGATGGTGATGGTCTTGGCGTTGTATAGTTTGGGGAGGATGAGCGCGGCCACGAGTATGCCGCCGAATATGGAGCCCAACAGGTTCAGGACGTATGTCAGGTTCGTATTGAAGCCCAGCTCCGGGGAGCCCACGAATGTGCCTGCGCTGATGGTCGTACCTGTAGCTGCGATGGCTACGAGCCAGCCCGGCATCGAGCGTCCTGCTACGAAATAGTCTTCGATGTTTTTGTTCTTGTGTGAGAACAGGTAGCCTATCGTGACGAGTGCCGCCAGGAAAAGGCCGACGATTAACCAGTCTATAAATGCCATAATGAAGCAAAAATAACGAAAATAATCCGAAGTTTTACAAATATGGCCGCCTTACCGCACATATTCTTCTCCGATTATTCTCGTCTTGCTTGTAAAATCAATTCGTCCTTGACGAATTTCATCTTTTCGATCTACCCCGAAGAGATCCATCTCAAATGTGACCCTGAATGAGACAATAGTATTGTCAACATTTTTACTAAACGAAAACCAGCCTGTCGAGAAACTTTGAGCATTCTCAGAATCGGGGTGGAAATTGAAGTTTGCTATCGAGACTGGTCCAAGGTTGGCAGCTGTTTGCATCGGTTGCCGGGCCTGAAAGAACGGAAAACAGGCCGGAAAGACAGTTTGCACCGGTTACCAGGCCTGAAAGAGCGGAAACCGGGCCGGAAAGACAGTTTGCACCGGTTGCCGGGCCTGAAAGAGCGGAAAACAGGCCGGAAATGATAGAGGCTATATTTGCAGAATACAAAAATAAATGCTTATTTTGCTTTGTATGAAAACCAAGAGAATTATGCTTGCAGCGGCAGCTGCGGCCGCCTGCGGGTGCACAGGCGCAGACAAAGCCCCGGAGAAGCCCAATATCATCTATCTTATGTTCGATGACCTCGGATACGGCGACCTGGGCTGTTATGGCCAGACCAAAATCGAGACGCCCAACATCGACGCCCTCGCCTCCCACGGCATCCTGTTTACGGATATGTATTCCGCAGCTCCGCTGTCTGCTCCGTCGCGCTGCTGCATTATGACAGGCCGGCATATGGGCCACAGCCAGATCCGCAACAACCAGGAACATTTCGAGCCCACTGACGGGCGCGGCTGGAACACCCTGTTTCTGGATGACACGATGGAAGGCCAGCTGCCTATGCTTGCAGACACTCCTACAATTGCCAAGATGATGCAGGACGCCGGCTACAAGACGGCTATGGTCGGCAAGTGGGGCCTCGGATTCCCAGACAGTGATTCCACTCCTAACAAAATGGGCTTCGACTACTTCTACGGCTTCAACTGCCAGGCCCTGGCCCACTGCTACTATCCCACGCACCTCTGGGAGAACGGCACCAAGATAGCCACCGGTAATGAGACCGTGATGCAGGGAGAGCCCCTTCCCGAGGGCCTCGACCCGATGGATCCCGCAAGCTACGACCGTTACGGCGGCAAGTACTACAGCTGCGACCTGATGTACGACAAGCTTGAGAAATTCATCACCGACAACGCCTCCGGTCCTTTCTTCGCGATGTGGACTACGACTGTGCCACACAGCGCCGTGCAGGCCCCGAAAGACGAGGTGATGCACTATGTGGACAAGCTCGGCGACGAGGAGCCCATAACCGACGGAGGGATGTACCTGCCGAGCCGCTACCCGCACGCCACCTATGCCGCGATGGTGACCCATATCGACACCCAGGTGGGCAAGCTTGTCGCGAAGCTCAAGGAACTCGGCGTCTGGGACAACACCATCTTCATCGTGACTTCCGACAACGGTCCGGCCCACAACGGCAACTCCCCGATGGAGTACTTCCAGAGCGGCGGTCCTTTCAGCTGCGCAGCCGGCTGGGGCAAGAGTTCGCTCCACGAGGGCGGCATCCGTATGCCGTTCGTGGTGGCCTGGGGCGACCGTCTGAAAGGTACCAAGAGCTCGCACATCGGATATTTCGCCGACCTTATGCCGACTTTCGCCGACCTTGCCGGCGTAGAGGCTCCGGAGAATGATGGCATCTCCTTCGCTCCCATCCTCAAGGGCGAAAAGGGCCAGCAGGAGCACGAATATCTGTACTGGGAGTTCCCCGGCGCAAAGGGCTGGGTGGCAGTGCGTATCGGCGAGTGGAAGGGCTTGCTGCAGAAGGCCAACAAGGGCAACCAGAATATGGAGCTCTACAACATCGTCTCCGACCCCCGCGAGACCACGGACCTCGCAAGCGAGCATCCTGAAATCGTGAAGCGGATGTGGGAAGTCGTACGCGACAGCCACGAGGCTCCCGTGTATGACATTGAAAAGTTCAAAACCAAGATTAATTATCCGGCCATAACAGAATAATGGAAGAGTTGAGAGAGCAGGTGCTCCGGGCCAACCTGGAGCTGGTGCGGGCAGGACTCGTGATTTACACCTGGGGCAACGCTTCCGGCATCGACCGGGAGCGCGGCCTCGTGGTGATCAAGCCCAGCGGCGTGCCTTACGAGGACCTGACCGCCGATGATATGGTCGTCGTTGACCTTGACGGCCGCGTGGTGGAGGGCAGGCTCAAGCCTTCGTCCGACACCCCCACGCATATTGCGCTTTACAAGGCTTTCCCGGGCATCGGTGGCATAGTGCATACGCATTCCACCTACGCCACCGCCTGGGCGCAGGCTGGCAGGGACCTTCCCTGCCTCGGCACGACCCACGCAGACTATTTCCGCGGCCCCGTGCCCTGCACGGAAGACCTTACGGCTTCCCAGATAGCCGGAGAATATGAGAAGGAGACCGGCCTTGCCATAGTGCTGCGCTTCGAGGGCCTCGATCCCCGCCACACGCCCGGCGTGCTGGTGCGCAACCACGGCCCCTTCACCTGGGGCTCCACGCCCGCCGAGGCGGCATACCACGCTTCCGTGCTCGAGGAGGTGGCTCACTCGTCGTTCGTGAGCCTGATGCTCAATCCTGCGGCCGCCTGTCCCGTGGAGCTCGAAGACAAGCATTTCCTTCGCAAACACGGCCCCGGGGCCACTTACGGACAATGAGACACAGTATTACCATAGATAACCTGTCAGAGATAGGGAAGGCGGCGCGGCTTTTCCTGTCCGAAATCGGCGACCGCAGCATCGTGGCATTCTACGCCCCTATGGGAGCCGGCAAAACCACCTTCACCACTGCCCTTTGCAAGGAGCTCGGCGTCAGGGAGGATGCGGTCAGTTCGCCTACCTTCGCGATTGTCAACGAATATCGCGCAGGCGACGGCTCTCCGGTGTATCATTTTGATTTTTACCGTATTAACAAACTCGCCGAAGCCCTCGACATAGGCCTCTACGACTATCTCGACAGCGGAGCCCTCTGCCTCATAGAGTGGCCCGAGAACATCGAAGACCTGCTTCCCGAAGAGACCCTCCGGGTCAGCATTTCCGTGCAGCCTGACGGCTCCCGCCTCATCTCCTGGGAAGACTGAGATTCTAAGCAAAATACAAAAAATCCCTGCCGGCATCACCGGCAGGGATTTTTATAGTAGAAAGTTAGAATTACTTCCTTTCTTCACGGCGTCCGCCACGGCGGTCGCCACGGCCACGGCGGTCACCACCACGGCGGTCTCCGCGAGGAGCGCCGGCGGCCTGGGCGTTGGCTGCTGCAAGGGCGGCGGGAGTCAGGTCCTGACGGCCGTACTTCTCACCGTTGCAGATCCACACCTTGATGCCGAGGGTACCGACCTTGGTGTTGGCTACTGCCAGAGCATAGTCGATGTCTGCGCGGAAGGTGTGCAGAGGGGTACGACCCTCTTTGAACATCTCGCTGCGGGCCATTTCGGCGCCGCCCACGCGACCTGCGATCTGAATCTTGATGCCTTCAGCGCCGACACGCATAGTGTTGGCGATAGCCATCTTGATGGCGCGGCGATAGCTGACGCGGCCTTCGATCTGGCGGGCGATGGAGTCTGCCACGATGTGGGCGTCAACCTCGGGGCGCTTGACCTCGTAGATATTGATCTGGATGTCCTTGCTGGTCACCTTCTTGAGCTCTTCCTTGAGCTTGTCGACCTCCTGGCCGCCCTTGCCGATGATGAAACCGGGGCGTGCGGCGTAGATGGTCACGGTGATGAGCTTCAGCGTGCGCTCGATGACGATTTTGCTGAGGCTGGCTTTGGCAAGACGGTTGCCCAGATACTCGCGAATCTTGTAGTCTTCAGCGATTTTCTCTGCGTAATTGCCACCACACCAGTTGGAGTCCCAACCACGGGTGATACCGATTCTGTTGCTGATAGGATTAGTTTTCTGTCCCATATTACTTATTCTCCACTGGTTGTTTTACATCGAGGATGACGGTCACGTGGTTGGAGCGCTTGCGGATGCGGCCGGCGCGGCCCTGAGGGCACGGACGGATACGCTTCAGTGTGCGGCCTTCATCGACCTTGATAGACTTGACATAGACGTTGCCGTTGTCAAGCTCCTTGGCCTTGTCCTGGTTCTTGGCTTCCCAGTTTGCGATGGCGCTGCGGAGAAGCTTCTCCAGACGGATGGATGCCTCCCTCTTGCTGAACTTCAGCAGGTCGAGGGCGTGGTTGACCTCCTTGCCGCGGATGGTGTCTGCTACCAGACGCATCTTGCGGGGGGAAGTGGGAACGTCATTCAGCTTGGCAATAGCTGTAACCTTTTTAGCCTCCTTGAGGCTTTCGGCCATAAGTCTTTTACGCTTTCCCATAGTGATTACTTCTTATTGTTACCTGAATGACCTTTGAATGTGCGGGTGGGGGCGAACTCGCCGAGCTTGTGGCCTACCATCTGCTCAGTAACGTAAACAGGAATAAACTTGTTTCCATTATGAACGGCGATTGTGTGACCGATGAAGTCCGGGGAGATCATACTGGCGCGGGACCAGGTCTTGACCACCTCTTTCTTCTTGCTACCATCATTCATAGCAAGAACTCTCTTCTCCAGGGCTTCCTGGATGTATGGTCCTTTTTTAAGTGAACGACTCATAATCTCTTACTTGTTTTATTCCGTTATTTCTTTCTTCTCTCAATGATGAACTTGTTGGACGCAGCCTTGGGGTTGCGGGTCTTGTAGCCCTTTGCAGGCAGACCCTTGCGTGAACGGGGATGTCCACCGGAAGCACGTCCTTCGCCACCACCCATCGGGTGATCGACAGGGTTCATAACGACACCACGGTTGTGCGGGCGCTTGCCGAGCCAGCGGCGGCGTCCAGCCTTGCCGTGAGATTCGAGATTGTGGTCGGTATTGGAAACCACACCCACGGTAGCGCGGCAGCTGACGAGAACCATACGGGTCTCACCGGAGGGCAGACGCAGGACTGCGTGGTTGCCTTCGCGGGCTGCGAGCTGAGCGGAAGTACCGGCGGAGCGGGCCATAGCGGCGCCCTGACCGGGACGGAGCTCGATGTTGTGGACGAGGGTACCGACAGGAATTTCACTAAGAGGGAGTGCGTTGCCCACCTCGGGAGCGACGCCGCTGCCGGAGGCGATGACCTGTCCCACCTTGATACCGTCGGGAGCGATGATGTAACGCTTCTCGCCGTCTTCGTACTGCACGAGGGCGATGCGGGCGCTGCGGTTCGGATCATACTCGATGGTCAGAACGGTTGCGGTGCATTCGTCTTTGTCGCGGAGGAAGTCGATGATACGATACATTCTCTTATGGCCGCCGCCGATGTAACGGACGGTCATCTGGCCGGTGTTGTTGCGGCCACCCGTGCTCTTGAGGGGCTCAAGCAAAGATTTCTGGGGTTTCTTCGCGGTGATTTCGCTGAAAGCGCTGATCACTTTGTTCCTTTGACCGGGAGTTACCGGTTTGTATTTCTTAACTGCCATAGCTTGATCCTCCCTTAAATGTTAGCGTAGAAGTCAATCTTGTCCTCGCCGGCCAGAGTGATGTACGCCTTCTTGTAGTGGTTGGCGCGACCGCTGAGAAGACCGCTCTTGGTGAAGCGGCTCTTGCGCTTGCCGTGGTAATTGACTGTATTGACGTCGGAGACGGAGACATTGTAGAGTTTCTCCACCTCTTCCTTTATCTGAAGCTTGTTGGCCTTACGATCAACGATAAAGCCGTAACGGTTCAACTTTTCGCCCTGAGCCGTCAACTTCTCTGTAACGATTGGCTTAATAATGATTCCCATCTTCTTGTGTTTTATGCTCTCTCCGAGAGGATGTCCTGCACGCCGTCGATGAGTACCAGGGAATTGGCGTTCATAATGGCGTAGGTGTTGATCTCGTCAACGGTTATGACGTTGACCTGCTGGAGATTGCGGGATGAAAGAAAGATATTGTCAGAATTCTGGGGAAGCACGAAGAGAACCTTGCGGTCACCGGCCTTGATGGCCTTCACGATGCCGAGGAGCTCCTTGGTCTTGGGGGCTTCCATCTTGAAGGGCTCGAGCAGGATGATCGCGTTCTCCTGGGCCTTGTAGCTCAGAGCGGAGAAGCGGGCGAGCTTCTTGACCTTCTTGTTCAGTTTGTTGTGGTAGAAACGGGGGACGGGTCCGAAGACGCGGCCGCCGCCGACGAAGATGTTGGCCTTACGGGAGCCGTGGCGTGCGCCGCCGCCGCCCTTCTGGCGACCGAGCTTCTTGGTGCTGTATGCGGTCTCACTGCGGTCCTTGGTCTTGGCGTTGCCGTGACGCTGGTTGGCAAGATACTGGATAACATCCAGATAGATGGCGTGGTCGTTGGGAGTGATGCCGAAAACCTTCTCGTCGAGGGTGACATTCTTTCCGGACTGGGTGCCGTCGATTTTCAATACTGCAAGTTCCATACTCTTAAGCCTCCAATAATACATAAGAACCTCTGGCTCCGGGAACGGAACCCTTGACAACGATGAGATTGTTCTCGGGGAGAACCTTGACAACCCTCAGGTTGAACACCTTCACACGGGCGTTGCCCATATGACCGGCCATACGCATACCGGGAAGTACACGGGAAGGCCAGGAGGATGCTCCCATTGAACCGGGGTGACGGAGACGGTTGTGCTGACCGTGGGTCTGGCCGCCGACTCCTGCGAAGCCGTGGCGGTGCACAACGCCCTGGAAACCCTTACCTTTAGAGGTACCGACCACGTCCACGAAAGGAATTTCGTCGCGGAGGATGTCCTCGACCGTGAGGACGTCACCGAGCTTGAGCTCTTTGGTGAAGTCGGCGGGGAATTCCACGAGCTTGCGCTTGGGAGTGGTACCGGCCTTTTTGAAATGCCCCATCAGAGGCGCGCTGGCGTGCTTTTCAGTGGTTTCGTCATAGGCAAGCTGTACAGCTTCGTAACCGTCGGTCTCAACTGTACGGATCTGCGTGACAACGCACGGACCAGCCTCGATAACAGTGCACGGTATGTTCTTACCGTCGGCACTGAAAACGGAAGTCATTCCGATTTTTTTTCCAATTAATCCAGGCATTGGTTTGTTAATTGATTGATAATAAATAATTTAGTCTCCGCAACACATTTTTGCGGGCTGCAAAGATACAACTAATTTTTTGATTTGCAAAGTATTATTTATCTTTGCGTTATGAAAAAACTTACTCAAGACTGCATCTCCTGGGTCCGTAACTGGTTCGAAACCAACGGCCCTACGTGTAGCGCCGTGCTCGGAATGAGCGGCGGCAAGGACAGTACCGTGGCGGCGGCCGTCTGCGCCCGCGCCCTCGGCCCCGAACGGGTGGTCGGCATCGCGATGCCCGCCGAAGGCCAGAGCCTCAACGAGGCCGACGAAATCTGCAAGTATCTGGGTATCCGCTACCTGTGCCTGCCTATCGGCAAGATTGAAGCCGAGTGCAATGCGCTCGCATCCTGTATGCCCAAAGGCAAATTCTCCCTGCAGACCATCCAGAACATCCCCCCGCGCATCCGTATGACCGTGCTTTATGCGGCGGCCCAGTCGCTGAACGGGATGGTGGCCAACACGTGCAACTACAGTGAAGATTATATAGGTTACGCCACGCTCTACGGCGACGCCGCCGGCTCCTTCTCGCCCCTGGGCGGGATGGTGGTGCGCGAAGTGCTTTCCGTGGGCCACGACCTGGGCCTTCCCGCCCGCTGGGTGGACAAGACTCCGGACGACGGCCTTCCCGGCTCAAGTCCCGACGAGGCCAAGTTCGGCTTCACCTACGCCACCCTCGACCGATACATACGCGAAGGTGTGTGCGAGGATGAGCAAATCAAGGCCAAGATAGACCGTATGCATTCCCGCAACCTCTTCAAGACCGAGATACTGAATATCCCCACATTTATCCCCTCCGAAGTATGAATCCTTTCGCTGAGCGCATCGCTTCCCTGAGGGCACTGATGCGTGCCAGGGACTGGGATGCGGTGGTGCTGACGGGCTCCGACCCGCACGGCAGCGAGTACCCGGCCGAGCGCTACAAGCAGGTGCGCTGGCTGACCGGCTTCACCGGCGAGGCCGCCGACCTGGTGGTGACCCACGACCACGCCGGCCTGTGGACCGACACGCGCTACTTCATACAGGCCGCCGCGCAGCTGGACGGCACCGGGGTGGAGCTCCATAAGACCCGCATTCCCGGGCAAGTGCTTATCCCCGAGTGGCTTGCTGCGCATTTTTCGGACACTCCCGAGCCCGTCATCGCAGTTGACGGCGCCAGTATCAGCGACGCCTTCACAGTTGAAATCACCGACGCGTTCGGGCAGTCGGGCGCCGCTCCCATCATCGTGAGTTCGCCCGATTTCATCAACTTCCTGTGGTCCGGCAGGCCGTCCCTGCCCCAGACTCCCGTGTTCCTCGTGGACAGCGGCTCCTACCGTGCCGACAAGATTGAGCGGCTCCGGGAATTCTGCCGCTCCCGAGGCTGCGACGGCATCCTGCTTTCCGCACTTGACGAGATTGCCTGGGTGCTGGATGTGCGCGCCTCGGACATTGAGTACAACCCGTTCGTTATCAGCTACTTGCTCGTCACTGAGGAGCAGGCTTTCTGGTTCGTGCTGAAGGATGAAATCGAGGACCCCGACTCCGACCGCAGTTTCGAGATTCTTGCAGGGGAAGGAATCACGCTGGAGCGCTATGACGGCATAGACGAGTTCCTGTCCGAATGCGGCGGAATGAGCTTTTTCGTGGACCGCGGGCGTCTGAACCGCCAGCTCTCTGAGATTATCGCCTCGTCCGGGGTCACCGCCGTCCCCGGAGAGAGTCCCGTAGGAGCGTGGAAGGCCGTGAAGAATCCTTTCGAAATCGAAGGTATGCGGCAGGCGCATATACGCGACGGCGTGGCTATGGTGAATTTCCTGCATTGGCTGGAGAAGTCCATACTGGCCGAGCGGCGCGTCAGCGAATGGGATGCCGCCGTCAAGCTCGGGGAGTTCCGGGCGGAGCAGGCTTATTATCAGGGAGACAGCTTCGAGACCATTTCCGCCTACGGTCCCGGGGCGGCCCTGCCTCATTATGTGACGCCGCACCAGGACGCTCCGCTGCTGGAGCCGCGGGGGCTGTACCTCTGCGATTCCGGCGGTCAGTACCTGGACGGCACCACGGACATCACGCGTACCGTGCCGCTCGGTGACATTACGCCGCTCGAGCGGGAAGACTACACTCTCGTGCTCAAGGGGCACATTGACCTTGCTATGGCTCTTTTCCCCGAGGGCACGCCCGGATGCCGTCTGGACGCCCTTGCGAGAGAGCCGCTGTGGCGGGCTCGCCGCAATTTCGGCCACGGCACCGGCCACGGCGTGGGCTTCTTCCTCGGTGTCCACGAAGGGCCGCAGGACATACGCCAGAACCTCAATCCGGTGCCGCTGCAGGCGGGGATGATCACCTCCGACGAGCCCGGAATCTACCGCGAGGGTCAGCACGGCGTGCGGCACGAAAACCTGCTTCTGTGCGTGGAGAAGGGGGAAAACGAGTTTGGCCGCTGGCTGGGATTCGAGCCCCTGACGCTCTGTCCTTTCGAGGTTTCCGCGCTAGAAATGAGCCTTCTCGACCGCAGCGAAATCGAGTGGCTGGATGAGTATCACGAGAAGGTTTTCGATACACTTTCCCCCCTGCTGGAGGCCGACGTGGCCCGATGGTTGCAGCAGAAGTGCAGAAAAATTGCTAATTTTGCAGACTTTTAATTTAGTTTATTATGGAAAGAGAAGATCCCCTTGAGAGAATTGAGCGTAGGGAGCGCGAGCGCAAGCAGAACGGCGGAGCCAAGACGATAATGTACGTAATGGCTGCCGTGGCCGTGCTGCTCGCAGCGGCCCTTGCTTATGTGCTCTACCAGAAAAACGCCCTGGTGGGGCAGCTGAATATCGAGAAACAGGAACTTACCGAGCAGATTGTCGCCCTCCAGGGTGACTACGAGGCCCTTTCGTCCGATTACGACTCCATCAACCTCCAGCTCGATTCCTCCCGCGAGGAAGTTGCGCAGCTGGTGGAGCGCATCAAGAAGACGGAAGCTACCAACCGCGTGAAGATGCGTCAGTACGAGAAGGAGCTCGGCACGCTGCGCTCGATTATGCGCGGCTACATCGTGCAGATCGACTCCCTTAACCAGCTGAATCACAAGCTTACCGTGGATGCAGCCAACGCCCGCCGCGAGGCAGCCGAGCACCGCAAGATGAACGAGCAGCTGACCGCCCAGGTCGAGGACCTGACGGGCAAGGTCGTCACGGGCTCCGTGATCAAGGCCCGCGGCCTGCGTCTCGAGGCCTACAACAGCGCCGGCAAGCTGATTGACCGCAGCAAGAACGTGGCCCGCCTGCTGGTGACCTTGAGCCTTGTGGAGAACGCCCTCGCCGAGCCCGGTCCCGTGCGCGTGTACGTGAGAGTCAAGGACCCTGCCGGAGAGCTGCTTGACGACGGCCGCGGTGCGTCCTTCACCCTTGACGGCCAGACGCTTGCGGCTACGGCATCCCGTGAGGTGGACTACCAGGGACAGGAAGTGGAACTGAGCATCTACGTCAACAACATTCCTGCTTTCCAGAAAGGTATCTACACGGTCGAGGCCTTCACGAGCCAGGCCCGCCTCGGCTCCGCCGAGCTGATGCTTCGCTGACGGTGCCGCGCATCTCCCTGAATAGCAATGCATTACGCAATCTGCTTGCAGGTTTTTTCGTGCAGGCAGATTTAGGAAGTAGCTGGTACATAGGTAATTAGCCGCCACCAATGATTTATGTTCACGTGCCGTTCTGCAGGAGTTTCTGCACCTACTGTGACTTCTACTCGGAGCGGGCGTGCCCGACGCAGCGTTGGCTGGATGAAGTCTGTGCGGAGGCACGGGCACGTAAGGATGAAATAGCTGCCGCGGCAGCGGTGGACACTCTGTATTTCGGAGGCGGCACCCCGTCGGTGCTGCCTCTTGAGTTTATAGGCCGCATTGCCGATGCGTGCGGAGGGCGCAGTTACAGGGAGTGGACGGTCGAGGTGAATCCTGACGACATCACTCCCGAGTATGCCGCCGGGCTGCGTGCGCTCGGGGTGAACAGGGTCAGTATGGGCGTGCAGTCGCTGGACGACGGGATGCTGCGCTGGATGAACCGCAGGCACGATTCCGACGGGGCGCGGCGGGCGTTCCGGCAGCTTCGGGAGGCTGGATTCGACAATGTCAGCGTGGATGTGATTTTCGGGGTCGATGGTATGGATTCCCGTATGCTGGAGGCTACCGTGCGGGGGATTCTGGACTGGCGGCCCGAGCATATTTCGGCATATCAGCTTTCGGTGGAGGAGGGCAGTGCTCTGGGACGTATGTCGCGCGAGGGGCGCTACTCAGATCTTCCGGACGAGGAGTGCAGCGCGCAGTATTATCTTGTCTGCCGTCTGCTCGCGGAGGCGGGGTACGAGCACTATGAAATATCCAACTGGGCCCTCCCCGGCCGCCGTGCCGTCCACAACAGCGCCTACTGGACCCGCGCTCCCTACGTCGGCCTTGGCCCCGGCGCCCATTCCCTTGGCTTGATGGATTCCCGCCCTCAAACCAGGACAGCCCAGACCCCTGGTCAAGCCGCTAAGACCGCTGAAACTGCCTCTGATGTCACTGCCGCCGCGGCCGCACCTGCAGGATGTCGTTCAGCGGCTAATCGCCGGAGCTGGAATTCCGAGGCGCTTAGCGGCTGGACGGTGAGCAGGGAGGTGCTCTCGGAGGCGGAAATCAGGGAGGAGCAGATAATGCTGGGCCTGCGGACCGAGGACGGGGTGCGGGCGGAGCTGCTGCAGGGAAGCCGGGAAGGCCTTGTGCCGGCCGCTGTCCCGGGCTGCCTGCGCATCCCCGAAGAGCGCTGGTTTGTGGCCGACGACATCATCTCCGGCCTGATTTAACGGCCCCCGGACACTTGCAAAACATAAGTATTATCAGTACTTTTGCCAATATGAAGAAACTTCTGACCATCTTCCTTTGTACGTCCCTGATTCTTGCAGGGTGCGACAAACCCGAGCCTGAAAAGCCGGCCCCCGTGGACAAACCGGAGCCCAAACCGGAGCCCAAACCGGAGCCCAAACCCGAGCCCGAACCGGAACCTGATCCCGAGCCGGAGCCGCTCAATGACGACACGCACATCAACAATACCGAGCTGCAGCCGGGAATGAACGGCGTCGGGCTGGTCCGGGACGCCTCCACCGGCAAAGGCATACCCGGCGTGCCGGTCAGCGACGGTTATAAATTCACCGTCACGGACGAGAACGGCGTGTACCAGATGCAACTGGACGCCCGTACCCGCAATGTCTATATCACCGTGCCCGCCGCCTACAAAATCCCCCTGGACGACAAATACCATAAGCCGCTGTTCTACAGCACTTCCAAGATCAATCCGGAAGCTGTCAACCGCAACGACTTCAGCCTCGAGCCCCTTCCCGGGCCGGAGACTGAATTTACGCTCGTGATGGTAGGCGACCCGCAGTGCCAGACCGCCAAAGGCGTAGGTTACTTCACAAAGCAGCACGATTCCTACCCCGGCACCATCCCCGACATACAATCCACCGTCAATGAAGGCCTGGCCTCCGGAGACTACCGGAACGTCTATGCCATCACCCTGGGAGACATCGTTTTCGATTCCTCCAATATGTGGGACTCTATGCGCGACGCTATGTCCAACGTGCAGATAAGCACCGGCTGGCTCCCGTTCTTCCAGTGCATAGGCAATCACGACCACACCGCCACGCGCTCCGACGACTACCAGGCGGCGCAGCTCTTCATCGACCATTTCGGCCCCACCGACTACTCCTTCGACCGCGGCAACGCCCACATAGTAGTAATGGACGACGTGTACGGCACTTCCACCACGTCCGCGTCCTACCCCGACAAGAAGACCTGGAACTACAACGGCGGCTTCATCCCCGACCAGTGGGAGTGGCTGCAGCAAGACCTCGCGCTCGTGCAGGACAAGGAAAACAAAATCATCATCTTCTGTACCCACGTGCCTTTCCGCGAAGGCGCCTGGGTGGGCGGAGCCAATATAATATGGTATTGCTACCGCAGCGAAATCCTGACTGCAATGTCCGAATTCCACTCCGCCGAGCTGATGTGCGGACATTCCCATTATCCCGCCTGCTACATCCATAAGGACTTCATCACCAGGAGCGGCCGTCCCGTGATGGAACATATCCACCAGGCGGCCTGCGGCGGGTGGTGGAACTGCCACAGCAGCGTCACCGGCGGCCCCAACGGCTACACTGTGTATAAAATCAAGGGTGCCGATGTGGTGGATTGGACCAACAAAGGCACCGGCCGCAGCAAAGATTACCAGTTCCGCGTGTACGACGGCGACCAGGTTTACACGGGCTCCAAGTCCTACAAGTACAGCTGGTACGCGGACGCCACGGGCGGGAAGTCCTCCGTCACCGCCTACGGCAACGACAATCTGAAAGGCTGCTTCGTCGCGGAAGTATGGGACGATGACGACACCTGGTGGACCGTGGAGATGTACCAGGACGGCAAGAAGGTGGGCGATTTCACCCGCCTCCCCGACGGCAGCACTTCCAATATGGCCCTGGCCTCATACGCTTTCAACGAACTCGGCAAGGATTCCGCATCCTGGACGGACCGCACCCACAGCCACCTGTGGTATTACAAGCCCGTGACCGTTTCTCCTTCCGGCTTCAAGAACTGGGAAGTGGTGGTGACCCACACCATCCCCGGCAGCGGCCTTAAACGCGTGTTCCGCCGCAGCGACCTGACCACCGGCTATTCGGAATTCTGAGACACGAAAAAGCCCGGGCCGCTCAGCCCGGGTTCTTCGATGAGAGTCTGACAGTTACTTGCTTTTTTCAGGCCTTGGCTTGCGTCCCTGAGGGCCGCCGTGGCCTTTTCCGCCGCCAAGCTTCCCGATCTGCTGCCTGCGGAATTTCTCCTCGCAGGTGTAGAGCTTCGCCACTTTCTCGATGGAGAGTATCTTCTGATACTTCGCCACGTTGGCGGCGTGGAGGTTTGTGTTGGCGGCCTTGGCGTCGAGATAGGACTTCAGCAGTGCTGCCACATCACCTTGTCCTTCTGCGAGAGCCTTGTTCAGAGCGATGTAGGCCTTTTTCTCAGCCGTCATACGTTCTCTCTGCTGCTTCTCGATCTCGTTGAAGACGGGCCAGAAGTCCTCGGCCTCCTCGGCGGTGAGTCCAACCTCATTCGTGATGAACGCCACCTTTTCGGCCTGGAATTTCTCAAAGTCCGGCTTGCCGTGACCTTTCTGATTGTTGTTCTGCGGCTGCGCCAGTGCTGCCGCTGCGATGCTGACTGTCAGCAATAATGTGGAAATCAACCTTTTCATAACCTAACAAGTTTTTAATAGTTATAGACAACCTCTTCCAACTGGGCGAGTGTGGTGCCCGAGTCGATCAGGTATTCGATAATGGCTTCGTCGCTTGCCGGCTGGCTTGCCGTCGATTTCGTGAGGATGTAGTTGCCTATGAGCACGAGCAAGGTGAAACTCACTGCCAGGGCGAGGTAGGGGACCGGGTTGATCCGGGACCTGCGGGCCGGTATCGTGGAAAGCCGCGACTGAAGATTGTCGAAGTATCCTGAAGGTGTCGAATATGGAATTTTGTTGCTCATTTCGTTTGTTTAGACGCCGATTCCCGGCGCAGGTTTAATCGTTGTCCGTCAAAAATTGCTTTATCTTCTCGAACGCGATGTGGTAGGAGGCTTTCAGGGCGCCCACCGACGTGCCCGTGATTTCGGATATCTGTTCGTAGTTCAGTTCCTGATAGTAGCGCAGGGAAAAGACGAGCCGCTGCTTGTCGGGGAGGGCGGCGATGGCTTTTCGCAGGGAGCGCAGTGCGGCGTTGCCGTCGAAATAGGGATCGGGGTCGGACACCTTCTCGGCTTCCGTGTCGATGTGCGCGAATCTTAGTGCCGCACGCACGCGTGCCTTTCGCAGGTGGCTCAGCGTCTCGTTTGTCGCTATGCGCCACAGCCAGGTGAACACGTCCGAGTCTCCCCTGAAACGGGGCAGCGCGCTCCATACTTTTACGAAGATGTCCTGCAGCAGGTCGTCGGCGTCTTCGTGGCTGCCGACCATAGTACGCACGTGCCAGTAGAGGGGCTCGCTGTACTGACGCACCAATTCGTTGAAGTATGTCTCCAGTTCCTGCATACCGGTTATTTAGACGCAAAAGACGCGCCTCGGTTTAACGGTTCCGCTACAGGCCTGCCGTCCAGCTGACCGTAGCGCCCTCGCAGTCCTTGGGGAGGCGGCAGTGCAGTTCCTTGCTTTCGCCGGGCGCGAGGGAGAAGAAATTGTCGCTCCATAAGGCCTCGGGGACGAGCTGCCCGTCCGGGCTTACGAGCTTCATAACCACCTGGAAAGCAATACTCTTGCCGCGGTTGGCGACGGTCGCGTGCAGCAGCCCGTCGGGACCGGTGCCGCTGTCCACGAGCAGGTCTGCCTCGGGCAGGCGGGCTACGAATCTCATATCTGCGTAGCGGCTTATCGGGGTCTGGAACCAGTTGCTCTTTTCCCACTGGTGGATGTTGCCGGAAGCGGGGAGCGCGTAGAAGTTGTCGGCCGCGCATTCTCCGTAGGAAAGGGATGTGAAGACGAACAGGTCACGGTCACGCAGCGGCTGCAGCGTGTGCACTGCTATCGAGCCTCCGGAGGGGACGTTGAGCTGCATCGAACGCTCCTCGAGGGGCTTGCTGCCGGCATCAAAGACCCTGATGCTTGCGCTGACGGTGCGGCACTCGGGGCCTCCGTTGACTATGTACAGGTTGCCGTCGGCGTAGTTGAACATCATCTGCACGCTGCTGCACGCCTTCTTCACGCCGTAATAGCCGGCAGTCGGTACGCCGTACCAGTCGTAGAGCTGCCAGTAGAGCGATGGCCAGGCTGAATTCAACATCCACTGAATCAGCCCTGTGCAGCGCTCGCGGTTCACCCGGAACGCTTCGAACATCGCCCTCGTGCCCTCATAGTCGAGCGCTTGCGAGCGTGCGACGAAACTCTCCAGGCTGCCTGCCTCTCCGTACTGTCCGTTGACGGCCTTGAGCAGTTCCTTGGGGGAATTCATACCTTCGGCGGCCACGGTGCAGTGCGTGTTCCACGCTTCGCCTACGGGCCAGATGCCGTCCGCGGGGAGCATACGGCGCAGGGCTTCTATCTGGGGAATGTTAAGGCCGATGGAGGTCTCGGTGTTGAATCCGTAGGCGCCGCCCCGTTTGCGGTCGAGGTACCAGTATTCGGGACCTACATATTCATAGGGCCCGGACATCTTGTTGCCTGAGGGCCCTGCAAGGCTGGCAAGGCCTGATGCCGAGCAGACATAGGGCCTGCGGTCCAGTTCCGCATAAGCCTTGAGGTACTGCTCTTCCAGCTCGGGATTGGGTATGCGGTCGGAGCCGGTGAGCCAGCCGATGAGGGACGGGTGGTTGCGAAGACGCTTTACCTGGTCGCGGAAGTACCTGAGCGCGAGGGCGTTGAGCTCCGGCCCTTGGATGCATCCGTATTTCGGATGGTGGGGTACGCCGCAGTAGTGCTCCCACTCCCACTGGCAGCTCCAGCCCGCGAGCGCGAGGATGCCGGCCCGGTCGCACAGGTCATAGACGGTGTCATCCTTGCCCCAGATATTCTCGAAACGTATGCAGTTGAGGCCCATATCCGCGACCATATTTATCTGGTGCTCGATGCTCCGGGGGGTGTCGCGGAGGAAGATGTCGTCGGTCCAGCCGCCGCCGAGAAGCAGGAGTTTGCGGCCGTTGAGCCAATAGGCGCGGTGGCCGTATTCATCCAGGCGGCTCTCTATGCTGCGTATGCCGAAGGCCGTCTCCGCCCTGTCGCAGACTGTCTTGCCTTCTTTCAGGCTAAGTTGCAGGCGGTACATTTCGGGGCTGCCGAGGTCGCGGCTCCACCAGATGCGCGGGTCCTTGATTTTCAGTGCCTTGACTTTGTCGGCGTCCAGACGCAATATGCGTTCTTCCCCGGCATCGAGGGTGACGGGGACCTCGAAGCTGAGGCCTTCCGCTTCGCCGTGCAGGATGCCGCTGAAGGGGGCGTCCGTAAGGTTGCGAAGCCTGGCGCTGATTTCCAGCGAGGCGCTGTCCGGTTTTTTGGGGTCATAGACGGGGTTCACCCACAGCTCGTCCAGCGCAGCTTTCCGGCGGGAGATGAGCGTAACTGGGCGCACGATGCCGATACTCCCGTCCGGCGGGGCCGGATTCCAGTCCACGAAGCCTATCGCGAGTTCGCCTTTGCCGGCCCTCTGGAGCTTGACTGACAGCGTGTTGTGCTTTTTGAGCAGCCTTGTCACGTCGAATTCGCGCTCTATGAACACGCCGGCCGTGGTGTCGGCACTGGCGAGGAGGGTGCCGTTGAGGGTGATGTCCGCCCTGTAGCTGAGCCCGTCGAAGCGCAGCGCCCATTGCAGGGACCGTGTGTTGGGCTTCTTTATGTCAAAGTCTATGCTGTATGTCCACGCGCCCTCGAAGAGCGAGGGGTCTGCGTGCTTCAGGTTGTCTGATTCGAGCAGGCCTGCGGGCAGTGCGCCGCAATCCATAAGGGCGCCGGCCACGGTCGAAGGCACGGCGGCGGGGTAACTGCGGGAGCTGCTTTCCTGCGTAATCCGCCATCCGTCGGAGAGCTGTATCTGCGCGGGGGCTTTCGGGTTGAGCTGGATGGCAGCACTAAGAATCAGGCTGATCAGTAAGGCTTTCATTTATTAACTATCGAGTTTCAGCACAGCCATAAAGGCACTCTGCGGCACCTGTACCGTGCCTATCTGGCGCATACGCTTCTTGCCTTCCTTCTGCTTTTCGAGCAGCTTGCGCTTGCGGGTCACGTCGCCGCCGTAGCACTTGGCCGTGACGTCTTTGCGCACCTGCTTGACCGTCTCGCGGGCGATGATTTTGGCGCCGATGGCAGCCTGGATGGGGATGTCGAACTGCTGGCGGGGGATGAGGTCCTTGAGCTTCTCGCACATCTTGCGGCCGAAAGTGTAGGCGTTGTCTTCGTGGATTAGCGTGGAAAGCGCGTCGGCGGGCTCTCCGTTGAGCAGTATGTCCAGCTTCACGAGCTTTGCGGGACGGTAGCCGGTGATGTGGTAGTCGAAGGACGCGTAGCCCTTGCTGATGGTCTTCAGCTTGTCGTAGAAGTCGAACACGATTTCGCTCAGAGGCATATCGTAGTTCAGTTCCACGCGCTCCGCGGTGATGTAGTGCTGGCTCACGAGGGTGCCCCTGCGGTCGAGGCAGAGCTTCATTATGGGGCCGAAGAACTCGCTCTTGCTGATGATCTGGGCGCGTATGTACGGCTCCTCGATGTGGTCGATGAGCGTGGGTGCGGGAAGGCCCGAGGGGTTGTGGACGTCAAGCACTTCGCCCTGCATCGTATAGACTTTGTAGGAGACGTTGGGGACGGTCGTAATCACGTCCATATCGAATTCGCGGAAGAGCCTTTCCTGCACGATTTCAAGGTGCAGCAGGCCGAGGAATCCGCATCGGAAGCCGCTGCCGAGGGCGAGCGAGCTCTCGGGCTCATATACGAAGGAGGCGTCGTTGAGCTGGAACTTCTCCAGCACGGCGCGGAGCTCTTCGAACTTGTCGGCCTGCACGGGGTACATACCCGCGAACACCATAGGCTTCACTTCCTCGAAGCCGGCGATTGCCTTTTCACAGGGGCGCGCGGTGTGCGTGATGGTGTCGCCCACCTTGACTTCCACGGCGCTCTTGATGCCGGTGATGATGTAGCCTACGTCGCCGCAGCCCACCTCCGCTTCCGGGATGAGCTTCATCTTCAGGGCGCCCACCTCTTCGACTTCGTATTCCATTCCGGTGGCGACGAATTTCACCTTGTCTCCTTTGCGCACGCAGCCGTTGCTGACCTTGAAATATGCGATGACGCCGCGGAACGAGTTGAACACGGAGTCGAAAATCAGGGCCTGCAGGGGGGCGTCAGGGTCGCCTTTCGGGGCGGGAATCTTCTCCACGATGGCATCCAGGATTGGGGGCACGCCTTCACCGGTACGGGCCGACACGCGGAAGATATCGTCAGGGTCGCAGCCCAGCAGGTCGCAGATTTCGTCGGCGACAAGGTCCGGCTGGGCCGAATCCATATCTATCTTGTTGAGTATGGGGATAATCTCGAGGCCGTGGTCTATGGCCATATAGAGGTTGGAGATGGTCTGGGCCTGCACGCCCTGGGTGGCGTCCACCACCAGCAGCGCGCCTTCGCAGGCGGCGATGCTGCGCGAGACTTCATAGGAGAAGTCCACGTGGCCGGGAGTGTCGATGAGGTTGAGGCGGTAGCCGTTGTAATTCATCTGGATAGCGTGGCTCTTGATGGTGATGCCCTTTTCCTTCTCAAGGTCCATATCGTCCAGCACCTGATTCTCCATATCGCGGGCGGACAGGGTGCTGGTCAGTTCGAGGAGCCGGTCGGCCAGGGTGCTCTTGCCGTGGTCGATATGCGCTATTATGCAGAAATTGCGTATTCGGTTCATTTCCATATTGGATACAAAGATAATTATTTTTAGTATCTTTGTAAACTTACATAGAAATCAACTTTTTATTATGGCTAATACTCAAGAATTAAGCAGAATCGCCTCCCAGGTGCGCAGGGATATTGTACGTATGGTCTGCGCGGCCAAATCCGGCCATCCGGGCGGCTCGCTGGGCATCACCGATGTGATGACAGCCCTTTATTTCAATGAAATGAAACACGATCCCGCCACCTGGACTCGCAGCGCCAAGGGACAGGACGCTTTCATCATTTCCGCAGGACACCTCGCCCCGGTTTATTATTCAGTGCTTGCCCGCGCTGGCTATTTCCCCGTGAGCGAGCTGGGTACCCTCCGCAAGTTCGGCACCCGCCTGCAGGGACATCCTTGCATCACCGACGCTCTTCCCGGTGTGTTCCAGAGTTCCGGCTCCCTTGGTCAGGGCCTTTCCTGCGCCGCCGGCATCGCCCTCGGCAAGAAGCTGGACGGCGAGAGCGAGCGCGTCTATTGCCTCCTTGGCGACGGCGAGAGCGAGGAAGGACAGATTTGGGAAGCCGGTATGTGGGCTGCCCACCACAAGCTTGACAACCTCATCGCCTTCACCGACTGGAACGGCCAGCAGATTGACGGCCCCGTCGAGGCCGTGGGCGGCGTGGGCGACCTGCGCGACAAGTGGACCGCCTTCGGCTGGGATGTCATCGAGGCGGACGGCCACGATTTCGATTCCATTCTCAAGGCGTTCGAGCTCGCACACGCAGCTGACGGCAAGCCCAAGATGATACTCTTCCGTACCGAAATGGGCCACGGAGTGGATTTTATGGCCGGTACGCACAAATGGCACGGCAAGGCTCCCAATGCGGAGCAGTGCGCCGAAGCTATGAAGCAGCTTGAAGAAACATTAGGTGATTATTAAAGAAATGAAGAAATACACTGACCAGGGTAAGGTAGATACCCGAAGCGGCTTCGGAGCGGGGCTCCTTGAGGCCGGACGCGAGGACAGCCGTGTCCTTGCACTTACCGCGGACCTGAAGGGTTCGCTCAAGATGGATGCTTTTGCGGCTGAATTTCCCGAGAGATTCATCCAGTGCGGCATCGCCGAAGCCAATATGGTGGGCGCTGCGGCAGGTCTCGCAATAGCAGGCAAGATTCCTTTCATCGGCTCCTTTGCAGAGTTCGTGACCGGCCGTGTGTATGACCAGCTCCGCCAGGAAGTGGCATACGGCCACGCCAATGTGAAAATCGCTTCTTCGCACGCAGGCATCACTCTCGGCGAAGACGGTGCGACGCACCAGACGATGGAGGACATCGCCCTTATGCGCGCCCTCCCCGGTATGGTTGTCGTGGTTCCGTGCGATTTCAACCAGACCAAGCAGGCCACCATTGCCGCAGCAAAGTGGGACGGCCCCGTATATCTTCGTTTCGGACGCCCTGCGGTGCCCAATTTCACCGACCCTGACGCACCCTTCGAGATCGGCAAGGTGTACAATATGAACGAAGGCAAGGATGTCACTATCATCACCTGCGGGCACCTTGTATGGGAAGCCCTGCAGGCGGCGGAAGCCCTTGAGGCTGAAGGCATCAGCGCCGAAGTGCTCAATGTCGCGACCATCAAGCCCCTCGACGAGGCAGCGGTGCTGGAGTCTCTCAGTAAGACCCGCTGCGCCGTGGTGGCTGAGGAACATAATGCCGCCGGCGGCCTTGGCGAGGCCATCGCAAGCCTTGCCGCAGCGAAGCTGCCCACCGCCATCGAGTTCGTGAACGGTCAGGACAAATTCGGCCAGTCCGGCACTCCGGCCGAGCTGATGAAAGCCTGGGGCTTCGACGCCGCGCACCTGGCAGAGGCCGCCAAGAGGGCAATTTCCCGCAAATAATTCCGAGAGTTCCCGGGGCAGCGGCGGCAAACCGTGCCACCCTCGGCATCGTAAGAGGGAGGGGCCCGCTTGCGGGAGGGGTCGCGCAGCGACGTTTGCCGCTGCTGCCCCGGGAACTCAAATGATAACTGTTATGCGCTACTTCATCCGTTCGGTCAAGTACTTCGTGCAGCTGATGGTGATCCTTGCGCTCATCATCGCGATACTTATTGTGGCGAAGGTGGTGGATTCGGATATCTCCAAGATATTCGTAAACGGCTATGACTCGCTCTGGCAGATAGCCCTCCTGATGGCCGCCTTCGCCGCAATTTATCCCCGCCTGGGCTATGCCCGCCGGGAGGCTCTGGTCCCTGGCTCGGACGAGGAGACCGGGCCGCTGCTGCACCAGGTGATGTATGCCCACGGCTATGCGGAAGAGTCTTCCGCCGACCCGCAGGTCCGGATTTACCGGAAGCGGGCCGTGGCGGACCGCCTCACCCGCCTGTGGGAAGACCGCATCAGCGTGCGCCGCTGCGCCACCGGCTATGAGCTCGAAGGCATCAACAAAGATGTCGTGCGCCTCTGCAACGCCCTCAGGGACAAGGCGGTAACTTCTGAATAAATTACCACTCAGTGTGAAAGAACTCCCCACGGGGACGGTCGGTGCGCTCGTAGCGGTGCGCGCCGAAATAATCCCTCTGCGCTTGCAGCAGGTTGGCCCCGGACCGCCCGCAACGGTATCCGTCGTAATAGGAGAGGGCTGAGGAGAGCGCCGGTGCCGGAATGCCGGATGCAGCGGCGGCGCATACGGTCTGCCGCAAACCGTTCCGTGTCCTGCCCAGCATCGCGGAGAACTCCTTGTCAACCATAAGGTTATCCAGGCCGGGATTCCTTTCGAAAGCCCCCTTTATCCTGTCCAGGAAGACGCTCCGGATGATGCACCCGCCCCTCCACAGACCGGCTATCCGGCCGAAGTCAAGGTCCCATCCGAATTCGGAACTTGCCGCGCGCAGGAGCGCAAAGCCCTGGGCGTAAGAAATAATTTTCGCGGCCAGAAGCCCCTGCCTCAGATTCTCAATAATCTCATTCTGAGCGAAGCGGGGAATCTCTCCCGCCCCTTCAAGCACTGCGGCCGCCGCGACCCGTTCTTCCTTCAGCGCCGACAGGCAGCGCGCAAACACGGCCTCCCCGATAAGCGGGAGGCTGACGCCCAGGTCGAGCGCTGTCTGCACCGTCCATTTGCCCGTGCCCTTCTGCCCGGCCGTGTCCAGTATATGGTCCAGTGTGAAAGAGCCGTCGCCCTCCCTGTGCCCTAGGATATTTGCCGTGATGTCAATAAGATAGCTACCCAGCTCGCCCTTGCCCCATTCGCGGAACACCCCGCACATCTCCTCGTTGCTCATCCCCAGGGCATCCCGCATAAACTGATAGCATTCGCAGATCAGCTCGATGTCCCCGTACTCTATACCGTTGTGGACCATCTTAACGAAATGCCCGGCTCCACCGGGACCCACCCAGTCGCAGCAGGGCGCCCCGTCGGCGGCGCGGGCCGAAATTGCCTGAAAGATGTCCTTCACCAGCGGCCAGGTCTCCGGAGTGCCGCCGGGCATCATAGACGGCCCTTTCAGAGCACCCTCTTCGCCGCCGGACACTCCCGTACCCACATACAGCAGCCCGCGTGACCGCGCGAGCGCCTCCCGCCTTGCGGTGTCGCGGAAGTCGGAATTGCCCCCGTCTATTATGACGTCGCCCATATCGAGCAGAGGTATCAGCTGCGCTATTACTTCATCCACGGCTGTCCCTGCGGTGACCATAAGAAATACTTTCCGCGGCGACTTCAGCGACTCCGTGAGCTCGCGGTAGGACCTTGCCGCAAAGAAATTACGCCCCGTCCCGCACCCGGAAACAAAGCTGTCCGTGACCTCGGGGATGTAGTTGAACACGCTGACCCTCAGTCCTTTGCTTTCCATATTAAGCGCGAGGCTCCGGCCCATTACTCCGAGCCCCACAAGTCCGATATCAGATTTCATCGCTTGACTCTTGCGTTACCGTTCCAAATAGCCCACAGCTGCTCTTCGCCGGCCGGGATTGCGTAGTCGGTGGGCAGATTGACCGCGAGCACGCCGCACGCCCAGGCGAAACGGGCGCAGCGGCCTGTGTCCCAGCCTTTCAGCAGCCCGTACAGCAGTCCGCCCACGAAGCCGTCGCCCCCGCCTATGCGGTCCAGCACGCTGATTTCCCGCGGCTTCAGGATTTCCGTGCCGGAAGCGTCCGATACGATGGCGCCCCAGAGGTGCCTGCCGCTGTCCAGCACTTCCCGCAGCGTGGTGGCGACTACGCTGGCGGCAGGGAAACGGCTGCGTATGTCCGCGAGCATAGCCTTGAACGCCTCCGTCTTGCCTGCGAGCCCCTGCCCGCCCGTCTCCGGACCATCCAGGCCGAGGCACAGCTGGAAATCTTCTTCGTTGCCGATGAGAACGTCGGAGAGAGACGCGATGCCCATAAACACAGCCCGTAGTTCCTCCTGCCGGCCTTCCCAGAACGACGCCCGGTAGTTGAGGTCGAAGCTTACGGCAGCGCCGTGCTCCCGTGCGCACCGGACCACGCCTGTGCAGAATTCCGGAGCGATTGCTGCCACAAGGCCGCTGAGATGGACCATACGCACGCCTTCACGCCCGAAGATGCGCTCCAGGTCGAACGCATCCGCTTTAAGAGCCCGGCCCGCTTCGCCAGCGCGGTCGTTCCATACTCTCGGGCCGCGCAGCCCCGAACCGCTGTCGGCGATGTTGATCTGGTGCCGCCAGCCCCAGGGGCTTCCCTGTGGCAGCACCATCGCCTCCACGTCCATCCCGCGCCCGCGAAGGTCGGCTTCGATGCGGGCGGAGAACGGGTGCGATTCCACAAGTGCCGTGAGCACTTTTACGGGAAGCCCCAGGAAGGATGCCACGCTGGCAGCGTTGGTCTCGGCGCTGGTGACCTGCAGGTCGAAGCTCGTCGCGGCGTGGGCCGGGAAGCCGCCGCAAGGAGTAAGCCGCACCCCGAGGCTCGAGGGCACGAGGAGCGCGTATTTTGGAGATTCGTTCATATTCAGAGGAGTTTACCCAGAGCCACCACACCGGTGTACGACACCACGCAGGCGAACGCAAACGCAAGGCACATAAGGATAGTGAACACGGCTCCGGGGCGCCGCTCTCCCATCACGCTGCGCTTGTGCAGCAGTATTATCATCAGAAGAATCACGAGCGGCAGCACGAACACGAGCGTCACCTGGGATGCTATCTGCGTGATAATGGGGTTGGTGCCCAGAATGGGTATGGTAAGCCCGGCGAGCGCAGCCAGCGCCGTCAGGACCTTGAACAGGGGCGTGCCTGTCTGCATCTGCCCGTCACGGTAGTCGCTGATCAGCTCCGGCGCAAGCATCATAATAGGGAAGATGGAAGAGAGCCCCGCGCTGAGCAGACCCACGACGAACAGGGCCACGGCGAAGCGGCCCGCCACGGGCTCCAGCACGTAAATCATATCCAGCACCTTGTCAACCTGGATGCCCCGCGAGAACAGCACACCCGCCGCGCCTATCATTATCGAGGCGCTGATGATAAAGGTAAGCGATGCGCTCACGACGGCATCCCTGCGCTGCAGGCGCGCGTCTCCGGGCCCCCAGCCCTTGCTTTTCAGGATCATTGGCCGGATGACGAAGGTGGGAGACGACATTGTGGTGCCCACGAATGCGGCTATGAAGAGGCGTGCGTCCGGACCTTCGGGGACCGAAGGCACGAAGCCGCGCACGATGCTTCCCGGGGTAGGGAGTTCGATGAACATAGAGATAATGAACGCGAGCCCCATCAGGCTCACCAGGACCGACAGTATCTTTTCGAAACTGCTGTAACTGCCTCGGTTGAGCGTAATCCAGACGAGGAGGGCGATAATGATTGCAGTGGCGAGCACAATCCAGTATCCTGCGCCTTCGGTGAGCCCGGGAATGCAGAGATACAGCACTTCGCTTACGGCGTTGGACGTGATGTTCAGGATGCTGGAGAGGCTTATCCATTGGCTCACCACGAGCCCGCAGATGAGGATGACCGCCCACGCGCGGCCGCCCTTGAGATGGTTCTTGATGCCGTGGATTGCGGTGTCGGACGTGGCGATGCCGAAGCGCCCGTAGGCTTCCGTCATCACCCAGGTGAAGAAGGCGCTGATGGCCAGGACCCAGAGCAGTGCCGTCCCGTAGGTGCTGCCGGACTTGACCATTGAAGTCACGCTGCCCGTACCTATGGTAAAGCCCAGACAAAACAGCCCGGGCCCAACCAACGCAATCCAATGAACTATATTTTTTAGCAGTTGCTTCATCAGGAGAACAGACACCCTCCGTTTATATCAATTCCCGTGCCTGTGACGTAGCTGGATTCGCTGCCTGCGAGAAAACATACCAGGCCGGCCACTTCGGACGCCTCACCTTCGCGGCGCAGGGGGGCGCTTCTGTGCAGGGCGTCACGGTTGGCCTGCGGGGTGAAGGTGTCGTGGAAGAGAGTGTCTATCATACCGGGGCACACGGCGTTGATGCGTATGCCCTGCGGCCCGAGCTCCTTGGCCATTGCCCGCGTGTGGCAGAGCATTGCCGCCTTGCCGCAGGCGTAGATGGAAGAGCCGGGCCCGCCTCCGTCACGGGCAGCTTGGGAGGACACGTTTACGATGGCGCCTCCTTCTTTCATATAATGAAGGACTTCACGGGTGCAGAGCCAGCAGCTCTTGAAATTGAGGTCCAGGACGGTGTTATACCACTCTTCATCCTGTTCTTCTATGCGTTTGCGGCCCACGATGCCGCCGGCGTTGTTGACGAGGATGTCAATCCGGGGCCCGAATGCCTTCGCCGCTTCGGCAAAGAGGGCCTTGACATCGCCTTCCCTGGTCACGTCCGCGCGTACTATTATCGCTTCGCCTCCGGCTTTCTTTATCGCTTCAAGCGTCTCTTCCGCTTTTGTCTTGTCGTGGCAGTAGTTTATGCAAACTTTTGCTCCCTCACTGGCCAGTTTCATAGAAACTGCGCGTCCTATGTCCCGGGCGCCGCCTGTCACAACAGCCACTTTTCCTTTGAGATTGTTCATTTCTTTAATCTTGTGTGTCCGCACACAAAGGTAGGTAAAAAAAGTAATATTGCAAGCATATTAAATATTTTTTCATAACTTTGCCCACCAATGGAGCAGCAACTCACCATCAAGCAGATTGCCCAGCTGGCCGGAGTCTCGGTCGGCACCGTGGATCGTGTGCTCCATAACCGCGGCAAGGTGTCAGACAAGGCTCTCGCTGCCGTGCAGGCGGTTCTTGACACCCAGTCATACCGCTACAACATCCACACCTCCGCCGTTGCATTCAAGAAAACCGGCAAGTCCCTGCACCTGCTGATTTCCATACCGTCGTCCGAAAAGGGTGAGTATTGGGACCTGGTCAGGCAGGGGCTCGACAAGGCTCTTCGTGAATACGGGGACATTTCCATTGTGTGCGAATACTTTTTCTTCGATCAGTTCAGCTCGCTGTCTTGCCGGGATGTGTTCCATAAAGTCGCTTCCCAGCCCTGCTCGGCCGTGATTCTCGGTACGACCTTCATTGCCGAGACCCGTGAGTTGTGCTGGCGTCTGGACGAGAGGGGAGTGCCTTATGTTTTCGTGGACGGTTCGGTGCCCGGCACCAATCCCGTGGGCCGTTTTATGGTCGATCAGAATGTCTGCGGCCGGCTTCTGGCGCGCCTGATGGACGGTTTTACGCCTGATGGCTCCGAAATCGCCGTTTTGCTCCCCAGACGAATAGGTACGCAGATTTCCAATAACTCAGCTCTGCGTCTGCAGGCATTCAAGGATTACTTTGCGGCCCGCGGCTCGAAGCGTATCATCAAAGAAAGCTTCTTCCCTGCTGCGGACGCGGCCGAGGCCTCTGCGGAAATAGTTTCATTCCTTGAAAAGAATCCCAAGGTACGGGGTATTGCCGTCGTGATTTCCGCCGGTTACAGGGTGGCCGACGCCGTGCCGGACTCCAGGCGGGAGGGCCTGGTCATCGGAGGATTTGACGTGACGGAAGGTAATTCCCGCTGCATTTTGGCCGGGACGATGGATTTTCTCATCAACCAACATCCTGACCGTCAGGGCTTTTGCGCTGTTGAATCGCTACTGCATTTTCTTCTCTACGGTGCCCCCGACAAGAGCTCCGAAGGGCGTTTGCCCATTGATATCGTCTTCAAGGAGAACCTGATGCCCCGGCAGGCGGCAGAATAAAAAATCTTTCCAAGCTATTGTTTTTACACAGAATATTTTTACCTTTGCGATTAGTGTGTGCGCACACACAAGATGCGATGCTTATGGTACGATTAGTTTACAAGACTCCTTTGTGCGAAAAAGCCGGGGCGGAGCAGCCCACGGTGCTTTGCCAGAGCACTTTCAACGGAGAGCGTTCTTTCGACCCTCTCCAGGATGCGTTTGGGGACTGGGATTCCGAATAGCCTTATGAATATGAAAGCAAATCATTACCTCGTTCCTCTTTGTGAGTTCTCAGAATTGGGGCAGCAAGATCTGCTCTGCTCGAGTTATACTTCGGCGGACAGGGAGCTTGACTCTCTTACCGATGCTTATTCTGATTGGGATTTAATTGATTAAAAGTAGTTTACTATGCATAAGTATCTTTTTAGTTTTGTTACGGGCATTCTCCTCGTCGCTTCTTGTACCAAGGAAGCGGCTCCGGATACTGTCGTTTTTGCTGACAGAGAGGCCGGCCTTGTTGAAATGTCCTTTGTCGCAAATGCCGAAGGGCTTCAGACCAGGGCTGATATAGACGGCAACTTCGTGCTCTGGGAGTCCGGTGATGAGATTGCGGTTTTCGATGGCTCGGCTTTCAACCGTTTTACCGCTTCCTCCGTTTCTGCTGACGGCAAATCCGCGCAGTTCTCCGGCTCTGCTCAAAGTGCGGACGGCTATTGGGCGGTCGCCCCTTATTCTTCCGCTACCAATATAATTACGGAGAATTCGCGTATCAGCATCAAGATTCCCGGCACGCAGACGGTCATCGGCAGCCATTGCGTGGACCCCGGCGCATTGGTCTCGACGGCTTCGGACAACGGTTCAGGCGTGCTGACTTTTACGAACCAATTTTCCCTGATGAAGGTCAGGATCGACCGCAGCGACGTGGCGTCAGTGACCCTTACCGGCAATAACGGTGAAAGCATCAACGGCACCAACCATTTCTATTATGGCGGCGAAGGGGCTCCGAGGATGGACTATTCGAACGCGGCCGGATATAAGATTACCCTTGTATATAAAGCTGATGCGGGAAGCGAGAACTCCGCCTTCCCCGCAGGAGAATATTATATTGCCCTGTGGCCCAATACTTTCGAGAAGGGCTACAGCATTATAGTCACCACCACCGACGGCAGCAAGTCCATCAAGACCAAGTCGTCCCCGCAGTCGCTCGTGCGCAACGGCGGCCAGAATCTTTCCGTGGTGGATGACGGCACGCCTTGTCCGCCGGTGATTATGAATGCGGACCAGCTGAAGATGTGGCGCCGGCTTGCTTCCGCAGGCGTCTATGCGGAAGGAGACGAGGTCAAGCTCGGGGCCGACATCGACCTCGGCGGCTACGCATGGAAGCCCGTGGAGCAGTTCCTCGGCATCTTCGACGGCCAGGGGCATAAGATTTACAATTTCACGGTGAGCAATCCTTCCGACAACCGTATCGGATTCATCCGCACGCTCGGTTCTTCAGCCGGGCAGGCAGCAGTGCTGAAGGATGTAGTGTTCGGTTCTTCCGACGGCTCCTCTCCTGACGGGAGCAGTTCCATCCAGCTCTCGAACCCTACTGCCGATTCCTGGTCGTACGCCGGCGTCATCGGGTACGTCCACAAGAACAGCCTCGTGGAGAATGTCTCCACCTTTATCCCCGTGACAGCCTCCTCTGACGTGACAACCAGGCACGCCGTTGCCGGCATTGCAGGAGCAGCCGGGGAGGGCGCCACTCTGAAATCGTGCGTCAATTATGCCGACATTACCGACAACGCCGCCTGCGAGACCAAGGAAGATTCTGCTGTTGGCGGCATACTTGGCTCGACCGGCAATGCCGATGTGAGTTTGCTTTCCTGCTCCAACGAAGGCATCCTGTTCAATAATTGTATCGGCGTATCCTGCATAGGCGGTATCGTCGGTAAGTCAAGCGGGACCGGAATGCTCGTACAGGAATGTTCCAACACTGCGAATATTATCAACGCCGCGCCGTGCGTGGGCAGCACCAAAGGCAACTGGGACATCAGCATAGGCGGTATTATGGGCCTTATGGGGAATACGACCACAGTTGACCGGTGCACCAACAGCGGCGTCCTCCACAGCGATGCTTCGCTCAACGCCGACTACGATGTCTGCTACGGCGGCATCGTGGGCGCAACCACCAAGAACGGCAGCGTCATCAAGGGCTGCGCCAACAGCGCAGAGATCTGCTACGAAGACAAAGAATTTGCGTCCTACCTTGCTGCAGGGGGGATTCTGGGGTATTCCAGGGGCTCCGTCACTATAACCAAGGCTGACGACGGGACCCTGACCACGAACACGGGCCAGTATTTCCAGAGGCGCAACCACGGTCAGCATATGTACGTCGGCGGCATTGCGGGCCTTGTCGAAAAGCAGGAATCTTCCGTGATCGAATTCTGCAGCAACGAAGGCCGCATAGTGGGATTCGGTGACCAGACCTCGACCAAGAAGGAATTCTATGCCGGAGGTATATGCGGCGGTGCTGATTCCGGCACCATCAGGGATTGCATCAACGCCGGCTTCCTGATTGCCAGGGACGGCGACCACATCGCTTATTTCGGCGGCATAGCGGGCTCCAAGAACAAGTATCCCGCCAGCGTGTTGCGCTGCGTCAACAACGGCGCTGTCAGCGGCTACAATTCCAGCGGCAGCACCCGTGCGGGCGGACTCCTCGCCGTATTCCAACCCGACAAGACCGAGGTGCGCGACTGCGTCAGCAACTGCCTCATTACGACCGGCAACGTGTACACGAATGCATCCGGTAACACGGCCGGCGAGCCTGTCTATTTCCAGAACAAAGACTACTACAAGGGAGGGCTGTTCGGCGAGGTGCTCGTCCCCAAGGCTGATGTGACCGACAACGTGACCGGATGCGTGGTCAACTGTACCCTCAGCAACAAGAGTGCTTCCAAGGACGGCTGGACGGGAATAATCGCCGGCCAGACCAAGAGTACTTCAAGCACTGCTTTCAAACTCATTTTCGGCACGGCTTCGGATCCGGTACTAATAGTCAACACGTGCAAGATTGAATACGGCTCCGACGCCAACCCGGCTGAAATCACGCCCGGTGACGTAATCAATACGGAAGCCAATGCCTGCAAATGGCTTATGGGCGCTGAGAGCAAACTCTACGACGCCGCCTCCGGCAGCAGCAACAAGGGAATCGTCGATTTCAACTTCCAAGTCGTCTCCGCCGCGCAGGCGGGAATTAAGTAGAATAAATCCTGCGTGCTGGTGTGTCCGCACACAATGCTGATAATTATTAAAGACCAAAATAATATGAAAGATTATTTGACTTATGGAGGTGGGTATCTCCCTCCGACTTGCAAAGTAATTTCGCTGATGCAGAGCGGCCGCCTCTGTGTCGTCAGCGACGGCCAAAATTCACGTGGCCAGGTGGTTGTTTCCGGTATGTCTGGAAATTGGGATGCTGAAGATTAAAGGAGGGAACAGCGATGAAAAAGTATTTGTTTTTTATTCTGGCCGGTGTCCTGGCCATAACCTCCTGCAACAAGGAGATTCAGACCGAAACAGTGGAGCCTGAGGACGGGCCTCAAGCCCAGACCGATCTCGTCCCGATGACCTTCAAGGCCAGCCTTGAGGATCTGGGTACAAAATCAGACATAGCCGACGATTTCATTCTCTGGGAATCTTCGGACAAGATTGCGATTTTTGACGGGACCGATACGTTCAAAGAGTTTACTGTTTCAGTACTTTCTCCCTCCGGCAAGGGAGCGGAATTCTCCGGCAGTGCGGCTTCGGCAAGTTCGTATGTTGCTGTCGCCCCTTTTTCTGCGGCAAGCACCATTAAGGCTGACCTTCAGCGGTTCAGCATTACCGTTCACAGTTCACAGACCATCATCGGCAGCCATAGCGTGGATCCCGAATCATTGGTTTCCACGGCAGTGGCCACGGGAACATCCGACCTCGCCTTTGAGAACCAGTTTGCCTTGCTGAAGGTCAAACTGGAAAAGAACGGTATTGTAGCAGTTACTGTGAAGGGCAACAATGGTGAATCTATCTCGGGCACCAACCATTTTTACTATGGAGGAGAAGGTTCACCAAGAGTGGATCTCTCCAACGCCGGCGGCAAGCAGGTGACTTTGACATACAAGGCTACTGCAGATGCAACTCCTTCTGCGTTCCCTGCCGGTGAGTACTACATTACCATCTGGCCCACCGAATTTACTGGCGGCTATTCCGTTATTCTGACCGACGAGGATGGCGGCAAGTCAATCAAGACCAATTCAAATCCGCAGACCATTGCCCGTAATGGAGGCCAGGACCTTTCAACGGTTGACGACTTCACTTTCTGCCCTGCTGTGATTACGACAGCTTCTCAGTTGAAGATGTGGCGCCGGCTTGCTTCCGCAGGCGTCTATGCGGAAGGAGACGAGGTCAAGCTCGGGGCCGACATCAACCTCGGCGGCTATGCCTGGACGCCAGTCCCGGAATTCCTCGGCATCTTCGACGGCCAGGGGCATAAGATTTATAATTTCACCATTAATTCAGATGCGCAGAAGGTCGGCTTCATCGCTGATCTTGGTAATGGTAGCGCCGCCGCTGTCCTCAAGAATGTGATTTTCGGATCCTCGGATGGTACGACTGCGGACGGAAGCAGTTCCATAAAAATATCCACCACTTCTTCCGGCTGGGCTTATGCTGGACTGGTTGCTTATGTAAGGCATAAAGCATCCATCCAAGGTGTCACCAATTTCGTCCCTGTTACTGGTCTTGCCGATATGACGGTAAAGCATCGTATTGCTGGAATTGCCGGTATGATCGGTAACGATGTCACGATTTCCGATTGTCATAACTGGGCAGACATCTATGACCGCTCGGCTTGTGATACCGGCGAAGGTTCCTCCATAGCTGGCGTTGTCGGAGGATGGGGCGGATCCAATTCAGAATTAATCGGTTGCACAAATCACGGTCAGGTATATAACTACTGTACCGGTGTACCCTACGTGGCCGGAGTCATTGGCTACACGATGGGCGAAGGTATGCATATCCAGGACTGCCACAATCTTGCAAACGGCAGTAAGGAAATATCCAACGAAGCCGTCAGCACCCGTGACACTGACAAGTTCGGGTCAATTAACTGGAGTATCCTGACTGGCGGTATCGTTGGTGTCGTCGGCAAGAACGTTACCATAAACAAGTGCACCAATACGATGAAAGTATATGGCAAGAGTACGTCTACCAGCAATTGCAGGGCATGTATAGGCGGCATTGCAGGCGGCTGTATACGAAATGGTTCTTCCATAAAGGGCTGCTCCAGTTCGGCAGACGACACACGTCCATTCGGTGATTTGAATACTGACATTACTGCCGGAGGCATTATTGGTTTTGTAGGGAACAGCAGCGATATGATTATCACCAAAGCCGATGACGGCACATGGACTACCAACGGCACAAGAATCCACCAGAATAATGTCAACAATAATCATGCACTTTACTTCGGTGGAATAGTGGGCTTGTTGAACTCCAAGAATGCTGTCGTTTCATACTGCCGCAACACCGGCAAGGTCGATTCCAGAGGAAACAAAGCCGACAAAGGTACATTCTGCGGAGGCGGTATATGCGGAAGCGCTATCGGAACAATAACCAACTGCATAAACGACGGGGTTATTTACAACACCACTGCAGGTGACGGGGATGGCGTAAAGTATTACTCAGGCGGCATCTGCGGTGATACCGACGCTCCGAAAGAGATTTCGTATTGTACAAACAACGGCCCGGTGAGCGTTTACAGCTCAAACGGCAGCACGGCAACCGGCGGTATCATCTCCCAGTTGAAACCCGGTTCGACTGTGTTCAAATTCAATACGAATACCGGCCTTATCACTACCGGCAACCTCAACTCTTATCCAGGCACACCCAAGAGGAATATCCAGAACATTGAAGTATCCCTCGGGGCTTTGATTGGAAAGATTGTTCCTGCCACTGCGGAGGCAACCATTTGCGAGGGCTGCGTCGTCGCCTGCGATGTCCTTAACGCTCAGACCTACGACAAGTGGGGATACTGCGGGCTGGTGGCAGGAGAAGTCTATTCCAAAGACAGCTGGCCATACAAAGTCACAGTCGGTTCTTCTGCAAATCCTCTGATGATTGTCAACACCACCAAGGTCGCCACCGGAGACAATGGCAATCCTGCAACTGAAACCGTCTTGGACAACATAACCACGGTTGCAATTGCCAATAAGTATGTAATGGGCAAGAAGAATACCTTGTACAGCAGCACTGATGGATCTAACGACGCCACTAAAATGGAGTTGAATCTATCTGTCGTCACCTCCGCCCAGGCCGGCATAGAATAAAGCGTTTAATAACCATCTTTCGCCAAGCAGCTCCTCCCGGGGCTGCTTTTTGTTGTTTCTGGCATTGGGCTGGGCGTTCGGTTCCGGGATGATGCCCTCCGGAAGCGCTCTATTGGTTGCCTTGGCCTTGCCGGAAAGCTTGCATTTCTCGAATATTGTCCTCATATATTGTCCTCATATTTGCCGAAGAAACAAGTCTGCACACCGCAGTACCCAGAGTCTGCAAAGCGAGTTTGGTTATATCGCACCAAGCTCGCTTTGTGCGTATATGGGACCGACAATGTTAAACTTTTAAAACTTCAGATGTTATGGAACGCAACTACAACTACAAAGGAACCGGCCGGCAGGCCTATGGGTATGGCTTCGCTTTCACGGGCGTGGAGGATGATGTGCACTTTCTGTGTGAGCCGGAGCTCCGCTACGGTCGCAGGACAGTATCTCGCTACGTCAACATCCTTATGGACAAGTGGTTCAAGAAGATTTTCGGCGCCGAGCGCAACAGGGAGGCCCTCGTCGGCATCCTTCGGGAGCTGCTGCCGGAGCGCAGCATCGTCAGCATCCAGTACGGTCGCAAGCCGATGCGGAAGAACAGCCCCTTCAAGGAGTGTCACGACGCGTACTTCGACGTGGAATGTACTGACAGCTCCGGGGCCCGGTTCATCGTGGAGATGCAGGTTGCCGAGCAGCGTCATTTCCACGAGCGTGCGCTGTTC
>ONLD01000025.1 GCA_900318565.1 uncultured Bacteroidales bacterium | reverse complement strand
TAACGATTATCGTAATCTTGTCCTCGGGACGCAGACGGATTTGCGAAGATTCGAGTTCGGTGAAAATCTCACGGTCCTGGGAATCCTGGAAATAAGTGACGTTGGTCGGAGCCGCGCAGGATGCAAGCAAAAGCGCTGACAACGAAGCAATGGCCAATAAAACTTTTCTCATAAAAACTAAATAGCTATAATCGTGCAAATATAACGCATTTCTGCGGGATTCGCAAGCAATGAACCTAAGCTATATGCAGATTGTTCTCCACCACGGAATCTTCGGGGCCGAATGACTTCAAAGTCTTTATAAGATAATCTATCATATCATCCGGGAATACTCCGCCGGTGGTGTAAATGAGCCTGTCGGCATCAAGCGCCGCGGCGGCCTCCTGGCAGGATGCGGGAAGCTGCTCGAGGGATTCGCGCAGGGCCTCGTTGCCGGCGGCGTGGATGTTGACTCCGAGGTCCACATAAGTGCGGCGGGCCACTTCAAGGGCATCGGGCATTCCGAAGCCGTGCCGCGCCGCGCAACACAGCGCCGCCATCAGCAGGTACACGTTTGCGGTGCCGTCTGAGGCGCGCCACTCGAAAGTAGCCTTGTCGGAGAAATCCTTGTCCACGGGCGGCTCTCCGGGATTGCAGAGGGCGGCCATATCGACCTTCTTCGTCCAGCCGAGGGGCACACGCACCAGCGCACTGCGGTTGGAATGGGACCAGCACAGCGACGTAGGCGCTTCCTGATTGGGAACCAAGCGCATAAACGCCAGCGGATGAGGATTGCCGAAAGCGGTAAGGGAGGTGCCGGCGTCCATATAGCCGGCTATGGCGCGGCGCACTTCATCCGTGATGTCTCCGTCCCGCACCATAACGCTCTTGCCGTCGCGGGTGAACTTGCAGTGCACGTGCATCCCGGAGCCGGCCTTCCCTGCGGTAATCTTCGGGGCGAAGGTGATGGTCAGGCCGTAGTCCCAGGCCAGCTGACGCATAATCCACTTCGCCAGAACCAGCTGGTCTGCGGCATCGCGTATGTCCACGGGCAGGAACTCTATCTCGTTCTGTTCGAATATCTTGCCGTCCTGGCGGAAATTGCCCACCTCGCTGTGCGCGTACTTGACCATCCCGCCGGCCTGGGTAATCAGGCGCACCGCCTCGACGCGGAAGTCGGCGAATTTGGTAAACGGCGCACTTTCGTGGTAGCCCTTCTGGTCATCAATGGGAAACATTCCGTCGTCTTCGGCGATGACGTAATACTCCAACTCCCCCATCGTCTGCATCTGCAGGCCCGTCTTTTCAGTGAAGGCCTCAGACGCTTTCGCCAGCACGTACTCGGGAGAACTCTCGAAAGGCTCTCCGTCGCGGTTGAAGAAAGAGCAGAGCACGCCCACCGTGGGCACCTGCGCGAAAGGATCGCGGAAAGCAGTACGGTAGCGGGGCACGACATAGAGGTCGCTCTTTCCGGCCTGCACGAAAGGGAAAAGGCTGGAGCCGTCCACTCTCTCCCCGGCTTCGAGGATATTGAGCAGATGCTCCTGGTCGCGAATGACAAAATTCAGGGTCTTGAGGCGCCCGTCCCAGCCGCAATAGTGAAAATCAAGGAATTCTACTTGGTTATCAAGGCAATATTGCACAAGATCAGCCTTCGTTTTAATGTTAAGCATACAAGTTATACAGTTAAGTGTGTAAAGTTAACTATAAATAGTGTATTTTTGTCATTATGAGAAGATTATTTTTATCGAGCATCTTGCTGTGCCTTTCCCTCCTGGGAGCGGCCCAGAGCAGGACTTTGCGCATAGATTACTCATTTTCAGGCAATTGCTCGCAGACGGAAGTTTCCGTGGATGAAATCCGCAGCATAGAAGGCTGGGCCGGCAGAAGGGTGAATATGCAGGATACGCCCCTCCGAGGCGGCGGCAGCATAACCCTGCGCTCCGAAGACGGCAGCGTGCTTTACTGCCAGTCTTTCAGCACATTGTTTCAGGAATGGCAGCACACCGAAGAAGCCACTCGCACGAAACGCAGCTTCGAAAATGTCTTTCTCCTTCCTCTGCCTGAAGGACCTGCCACGGTGTGCGTCGAGCTGTACGACTCCCACGGCTGCACAGCCTGCAGTTTCACTCACGGAGTGGACCCCTCGGACATACTCATACGCCCGTCCGCCGAGACTCCGGAGGTCCGGGAGATTGCCATCGGCGGTCCCGTGGAGCAATGCATAGACGTGGCCGTCGTAGCTGAAGGCTACACCGCTTCCGAGAAAGAAAAGTTCTACGCCGACGCCGCCAGGGCCGTGCGTTCGATTATGGCCGCCGAGCCTTTCTGCGGTTTCAAGAACCGGTTCAACTTCAGGGCCGTTGCTCTCAGTTCCCGCGAGAGCGGGGTAAGCGTCCCGGCGGAAGGGCTGTGGAAAGATACTCCCCTGCACTCCGGTTTCGACACTTTCTACTCTTCCCGCTACCTGACCACCCTGCATCTGAAAGACTTGCACGACAGGCTGGGGACAGTGCCTTACGAACATATCATAATACTCGCAAATACAGAAACTTACGGAGGCGGAGGCATATACAATTCCTATACCCTGACCGCGGCCGGCCACAAAGACTTCCGGCCCGTGGTGGTCCACGAATTCGGCCACAGTTTCGCGGGCCTTGCCGACGAGTATTTCTACGACGACCAGTACAGCGACTACTACCACCCCGACTATGAGCCCTGGGAGCCCAACATCACCACGATGAAAGACTTCGGCAGCAAGTGGGAAGATATGCTGGGGCACGGCGGAGTCTCGGTCATCGAGGGCGGCGGCTACCAGTCCAAAGGCGTTTGGCGCGGCTGCGAGGACTGCCGTATGCGCACCAACTCCGCACCGGGATTCTGTCCCGTGTGCAGAAGGGCGATTGAGACGATGATACGATTCTATACGGAGCCTCAGAAGACTACCGACAGCGACGCCGAATAAGCTCCCGAAACAGGATTCACGCAGGGCACGAAGGCTATCTGCGCCTTGCGGGTGCGGAGGCCGTCCCAGCCCAGCTCGGGAATGCCGAAAAGACGCTTCACGGGCTTCAGGAGCCAGCCCCCGGCGTGCGCGCAGAGTATGCCCCAGCCTGCCCCGGCGAGGATGTCTCCTAGCCAGTGGCGGTCGTAGTAGAGACGGGAAGCCGCGACTGCGGAGGAAAGCACATAAGCTCCTGCTCCCCAGGCATTTCCATAATCCATACGCATCAGTTCCGCCCCCGTGAAAACCAGGGATGTGTGTCCCGACGGGAATGAATTATTGCTGCTGCCGTCCGGGCGCAGGGAATCGAAGACACGCTTGGCCACAAAACTGCCGCAACCGCAGAACAAATGGGCGATGGCGGATTCTATCGCCCTGTCTGCAAGCGCGTGTTTCGGTCGGCCCCCGACCATTCCAAGTCCCAGGTGCAGGGTAAGCGGTACATACTGAAAGTAGGTGCCTAAGTCGGGAAGCAGCGTCTCTCCTCTGAGCTCCCGGAACACGAAATCCCGGGTCCCCGTTTCTATCGGCTCGTGGCCGGCATAGTGCACAGCAAATCCCGCTCCCAAGAGAACCGCGGGAGCAATCAGCTGGGTCGCCTTGAAATCCGATGGAAGGCGGTGCGCGAGCGTATCAGCCGTATGCTGGGCCCGCAGAAGCGGGCTCAGCATCAGCAACACAAGCAGCACTGCCGGGATGCGTCTCATCACTAGGCAATCTGCGGACGTCCGGGACGTTCGCGGCGTTCGGCACCTTCAAGGCGCCTTTCAGGCATTTTACCCTCCTGCAGGGCGGCATAGGCCTTACGGGCATTGAAGATATCGATGGAAGCGAAAATCGCCGAACGCATAGACTGAGGGTCGGCTTCGTCCCTGCCGGCCATATCGTAGGCCGTGCCGTGGTCGGGCGAAGTGCGCACTATAGGCAGGCCGGCGGTATAATTGACTCCGTCTTCGAACGAAAGGGCCTTGAAGGGTGCGAGGCCCTGGTCGTGGTACATCGCAAGAGTGGCGTCGAAGCGCTCATAATGTCCAAGGCCGAAGAACCCGTCAGGAGAATAGGGGCCGAATGCCAGTATGCCTTCTTCGGTAGCCTGCGCCACTGCGGGGATGATGATATCCTGCTCTTCCGTGCCGAGAAGGCCGCCGTCGCCGCTGTGCGGATTGAGGCTGAGCACGGCGATGCGAGGCTGGTCAAGGCCGAAATCCCGTTGCAGGGACTGGTTCAGGAGACGCAGCTTGCTGAGTATCTTTTCTTTGGTAATGGACTTAGGTACGTCTTTCAGAGGAATATGCCCCGTGACGACTCCGAGACGCAGCCTGTGGCTGGTCATAACCATAGTGACGTCGCTGACTCCGAACTGCTGCTGCAGGTACTCGGTGTGGCCGGGGAAACCGAAGCCCTCGCCCGACATAGCCTTCTTGTTGATGGGGCCTGTCACAAGAGTGTCGATAAGGCCGGCCTTGATGTCTTCGACGGCACGGGCAAGGGCCGTGATGGCCGCCTGCGCGGAATCAGGGGTGGCCTGTCCGGGCTCTGCAAACACGTTGTCGGGCAAGCAATTAAGTACATTGATACGCTTGGGCTTGGCATCTGCGGCGGAAGTAATCACGTTTGTATCCATCTGGTCGATTTCCGGAATGGTCTTGCGGTAAAAACCGAACAGCTTGGAAGAACCGTACACGACGGGAGTGAAGAACTCCAGCACCCTGGGGTCCGAAATAGCCTTGATAATCACTTCATATCCGATGCCGTTTGAATCACCTTGGGTGATGCCCACGACTGGTCTTGTTTTCTGCATAATATATTAAAATAATGTGTCATTCTGTTCGTAGCCCTCATCGGCAGGGAGCCCCGGCTTGGAATAGGCCTCCACAGCAAGACGGTCGCATCGCTCGTTTTCCGGATGCCCCGCGTGGCCTTTCAGCCAGTGGAATTCCAGCGAAAACCGCGCGGCCGCCTCATCGAACCGGGCCCACAGGTCCTGGTTCTTCTTGCGCTTCCAGCCCTGCGTCACCGTGTTCACCACATACTGGGAGTCGCTCCACACCTCAACCCGGGCACCCTCCCAGCGTATCGCCGAAAGGCCTTCAATCACGGCGAGCAGTTCCATCCGGTTGTTGGTGGTACGGGCGAATCCCCCGCTCATTTCCTTGCGCAACTGCCCGCAGCACAGCACCGCTCCCCAGCCGCCGGGGCCGGGATTGCCGCTTGCCGCACCATCGGTGTAAAGATATATAGTCGGCCTCTCAGAACTCATTCTTCACATCCTCGTATTCATAACCGCGCGAAAGCGCGTATTTTATCAGCTTGAAACGCGCCTGCGGGTCTCCCTCCAGGCTGCGCGCCTTGGCGTCCAGCAGCTTCCGCATACGCCGGCCCGCGGCATCAGGATCGACGCTCGAGAGGGCCTCATCTATGTCAGAGGCGACTATTCCCTTCATCTTCAGCGCATAGCGTATCTTCACCGGTCCCCATCCGTCAAGCGCGGCCTTCTGACGGGCGAAAGCGCCTGCGTACCGGCTGTCATCGACATATCCTTCGGCCGACAGGCTCTCCAGTACGGCATCAGCGGCGGCAGCGTCCCCGTCCAGGGCCTTAAGCGCCTTGGCGCGGATGTCGCTGCGGCAATACTCCCGCTTCGAGCACTGTCCCTGGAGAGAGCCCAGGACCTTTTTCGCCTTCTCGTCCATATCAGAAGTCAAAGCCCAATGAGAGATAAAAGCCAAGGTCTTTTTCCAGCGTCTTGAAGCGGTCCGACCAGGTACCGAGCACCTTGACGGGGCCGAGAGGAGTGCTGTAACCCAGCTCAAGTCCGGCGCCCCAGGTGGTCGGCAGGACAGACGTAATGAAATCCTTGGGAGTCGGAGCCTCGCGCAGGTAGCCGCCGGTAGCCGTAACGAAGAAATTCTTGAATGGCTCGACCCGCAGCGACAAGTTGAGCACGGCCGCGTAAGGGTCGGCTTGATAGACATCTCCGAAGCCGATAAAAGGCATCTGGCCGTCTATGTACCTGCCCGGTATCGAGCCTCCCACATAGTTCTGGTGGGCAAAAGAGTAGCCGGGATCATTTCCGAAGACGTCAGGACCCGCAGCAGAGCCGAGGAGAGCCCTGAGGTGCAGGTCGGGAATGATGGCCACCCGTCCTCCCAGAGGCACCACCGGGGTGAAATTAAGGTATGCGGTATGCAGCGGCTTGAACGATTCGCAGTCCTTCTTCAAAAAGTCATATTCGTAGCCGAAAGTCAGCTTGACGCCCTTTCTGGGATAGTGAAGACGGTCCATCGTGTAAAGCTTGCCGTCTGCGAACAGTCCGAGGTAGCCGCCGTTCGTATTATCGGGATAAACCGACGCGATATAGGCTCCGTAACTGTTGTCGCCTGGCAGGATATACTGCCTGTACTGCGCTCCCAGCTTGAAATCCACGCTGGTCCAGCGTATATTGGACAGATACAGTTTTTCGGAATGTCCCCACCAGCGGGCACCATCCCCCACCTTGCCGAGATCAGTCACAAGCGTAGATGAGGTTGTGCTGATGGAGGCTTCGGCATTGACGGTGGGCAGCCACCAGAGGTCGAGCATCCCTCTAGCCGTGAGTTTGGAGTTCCGGCCGATCTTGGCGTCCACGTTCAACTTCAGGCCGCTGATCTTGTGCTCGTTGAGACCTATGTTGAAGAGGAATGACGGCCATTCTTCAGTGTCGAAGCGCACTCCGGCTCCGAACTGGTGCCGGGGCCCCTTGGCGCAATTGAAAACGAGCCTGTACGGCTCCTCCTTGCCGAGCAGGCTGTAAGTCACCGAGGAGAAGCACCCGGTAGCTTCGATTCTCGACATCATATCTTCCATCTTCTTGCGGTCCACGGCGGAACCGGCCTTGAAACCTATTTTGCGCTGGAGGAAACGCGACTCGGAATTGGACAGGCCCTCGAACTCGACGGCATAGACGTGCACCGGAGTCTCGGCGATGTCCGTGGCCTTGCGCGCGCCGATGGTCTTGGGAACGTCGCCGACTATCTTCTCGATTTCGGCAATCTCATCGGCTTTCATACAGGCCGCCACATAGCCGCGGTGTATCATAGTATCTATGGCTACGGGCGTGAAGCTCATCATATTATATCCTTTCAGGTCGGGCTTAATGAACACGTCTGCGCTCTCTACGTTTTGGTCAAACGAATCCTTGCCGAGCATAGAAACGAACTGCATCACGATGTCGCCTATATTGTTGACCTGGGAATAGGTAAGGTCAAGGTCGGACAAGTCAACTCCTATCACCAGGTCGGCTCCCATAGCGCGGGCGATGTCAACCGGGAAGTTGTTCCTGACGCCGCCGTCCACGAGAATCTCTCCCCTGGAGCGTACGGGCTTGAAAAGCCCAGGGATGCTCATAGTCGAGCGCATCGCATCCTTGAAGGAACCCTTTGTCCAGTTCTTGGCCTTCATAGACACCAGGTCGGCGGCCACGCAGAAGAACGGAATCGGCAGCTCGGAGAAATCCATATTGTCCTGATAACCGACGGACACGCTGGAAATCAGATTGTTGACATTGAATCCGTAAACATAGCCGGACGGCAGCGAACTGGCAAGGCTGTTCTCCCCGAAGGTGGAGCGGGCGCCGTCGTCGAAGTAGCGGACCTGGTCGTCGATACGGGACTGGAAATCCTTTTTGGAATAGTAGAACGGGATTGAGAGCAGATAAGTCTCCCTGTACACTTTGCGGTTGTAAGAGTAGTAGGACGGGTCTATGCGGTCGGTCAGCATAGTCAGCCAGTCCTGCGCACGGAGAAGGGAATCCAGGTAGGCGGAATCATATCCGAGGGCGGTCATACCTCCGACAAGCCCGCCCATACTCGTGCCGCAGATAAGGTCTATGGGTATGTTGTGTTCTTCAAGATAACGGAGCACACCCACGTGGGCGGCTCCCTTGGCGCCTCCGCCGCTGAGCACCAGGGCCACGGTGGGCCTGTGCTGATTGATATGGATGGAATCCATACGCTCGCGCATCCGGGCGATTGCAACGGCATCACCGGCGGGATCAAGGCTGTCGACGGAAAGGCCGTTGGGATGTTCCGGAGTCCGTGCCTGCTGGGACTGGGCCCACAGGGCAGGCGAAAGCAGGAGGGCTGCTATTGCTGCGAATGCGCTCCGGCAAGCATTCCGCAGGCAGCGAGTATGTCCTCGCCTCTCGAAGCTCTTATCGTGCATACTATTCCGTGGTTGTTTAATCGGTTTTTGAACTCTTCCATACGGATGTCCGGAGCACATTCATAAGGGAAATCCGGAATCTTGTGGAAGCGGATAAGGTTCACCCTGCACTCCAGCGGGGAGAGCAGCCGTATGAGGGCATCGGCGTGGCGCTTGGAATCGTTCCAGCCTGCAAACATCGTATATTCGAAACTCACGCGGCGCTGGCCGCTGAAGTCGTATTCTTTCAAAAGGTCGATGACGTCCCGCAGGGGCCAGGCCTTCTGGACAGGCATAAAGGCGAGGCGCTCGTCGGGGAAAGGATTGTGCAGGCTCACCGCGATATGGCAGCGCTGCGTGTCGAGAAAGCGCCGCAGCGCGGGCAGCACGCCTATCGTACTGACGGTGATGCGCTTGGGGCTCCATCCGAAACATTTTTCGTCGGTCAGTATGCTTATCGCCCGCTCGAGAGAGTCGTAATTGTCAAGCGGCTCGCCCATCCCCATAAACACAGCGTTGGTCAGATCACCCGCCTCGGGTATGCTCAGGAACTGGTTGAGTATATCCGCGGCGTCGAGATTGCCGTGCCAGCCTCCCCTGCCGGTCATACAGAAGCGGCAGCCCATACGGCACCCCTTCTGGCTGCTTACGCAAAGGGTCTTGCGGTCTTCGTCCGGTATCATCACGGCCTCCACGTACTCCCCTTCACCGACGCTGAAAAGATATTTTACCGTCCCGTCCGAAGAACGGGCGACGCCTGCGGGCTCGGAAAAGCCCAGGTCGAACTTTTCCTGCAGGCGGGCCTTGGATTCCTTGGAAATGTTGGTCATCCGCTCCCAGCTGGTGGCTTTCTTGACATACAGCCACTCAGCGAGTTGGCGCCCCACGAAGGGCTTGAGGGAGCAGCTCGCCGCAGCCGCGACGAGTTCTTCCGGAGTTTTTCCAAGCAACTTTGTTTTCACAATACAAAAATAACGAATTTTCTCTTATATTTGTAAACTTAATATTTAAAACCACACGTTATGGCTAAAGAAATTGAAACACAGGCCGCCGATGTCAATGCCGCAAAACTTAAGGCATTGCAGGCCACGATCGACAAGATCGAGAAAGATTTCGGAAAAGGAACGATTATGAAGCTGGGAGATCAGCCACAATGGGACGTCCAGGTGATTCCGAGCGGCTCCGTAGCCCTCGACCACGCCCTGGGCATCGGTGGTTACCCCCGCGGCCGCATCATCGAAATCTACGGTCCGGAATCCAGCGGCAAGACTACTCTTGCCATCCACGCCATCGCCCAGGCCCAGAAAATGGGCGGTATCGCAGCGATGATCGACGCCGAACACGCCTTCGACCGCAGCTATGCGCAGGCTCTCGGAGTCAATCTCGAAACCCTCCTCATCTCTCAGCCGGACAACGGCGAGCAGGCTCTTGAAATCGCCGACAACCTCATCCGCAGCGGCGCCATTGACATCGTGGTCATCGACTCCGTGGCGGCCCTTACCCCCAAGGCGGAAATCGAAGGCGAAATGGGAGACAACAAAGTCGGCCTGCAGGCCCGCCTGATGAGCCAGGCTCTCAGAAAGCTTACGGCCAACATCTCAAAGACCAACACCTGCTGCATCTTCATCAACCAGCTCCGCGAGAAGATAGGCATTATGTTCGGCAACCCCGAGACCACCACCGGCGGCAACGCCCTTAAGTTCTATGCCTCGGTACGTATCGACGTGCGCCGCACCACCCAGCTCAAGGACGGAGACGAAGCCACCGGCAACCGCACCCGCGTCAAGGTCGTAAAGAACAAGATGGCTCCGCCTTTCAAGAAGGCGGAGTTCGACATCGTCTATGGCGAAGGCATCAGCCACGTGGCTGAAATCGCCGACCTTGCCATCGAATTCGACATCATCCACAAGAGCGGCTCCTGGTTCAGCTACGGCGGCGAAAAGCTTGCCCAGGGACTGGCCAGCGTAAAGCAGCTCCTCAAGGACAACGTCGAGTTGTGCGATGAGATTGAAGCCAAGGTCCGCGAAGCCCTTGCTGCGGCCAAAGACTAAAGAGTTCCGAATCCTTTCGAAGGCGGCCTCCCCGGGCTGCCTTTTTTTTCGCTCCGGCAGAGTACTCTCCTCAGAGTAGTCGCTACGCTCCCCCTCCCACTGCACTGCGCTTGTGGGCCCCTCCCGCTCCAAGCCGCGGGCGGCAATACTCACCCGGAGAGTACTCTGCCGGAGCGAAAAAAAGAATTGCTCCAAGCCGGAGGGGCGAGGAGCAATCCAATAACCAAAAATTGACAGGCATAAACCATCATCGCAAATATATGCACAATGATTGCAACAGACAAAAAAAAGCCAATGCGAATGATAAAAATCGTTCTACGAAATGTAAAAAAAAATTGCCGGCTTACGGCCTGTGCGCTTTCAGCCACTCCGAAGGGCTTTTCCCCTCAAACTTCACGAAAGCCCTGTAAAAAGAATTCCCGCTTTGGTACCCGGCTTTCTCAGCCACGGCTTCAAGCGTCTCCGGTTCTCCTTCCCGCCCGAGAAGCATAAGGACCTTGGCGTACCGGATACGATAAAAATGGACATAGTCGGAGAAGGACTTGCCGGCGCAACGGTTGATGGAATTCGAAACATAAGTACGGTTGCTCCCCACTGCCGCCGCCACATCAGTAATCTTCAGGCCCTGGTTCCTGAAAATCTGCTTCTGCTCCATCAAAGCCTCTATACGCGCAAAGAGCAGGTCCGGAGACTCGGCCGCCGGCTCCTGCACATTCTGCGACGCAGGCTCCGCCGGTATATCAGCAACCGAAAAACCAATCCTGGAGCACAGATAGAACAAGGTAAACAGCAGGGCGGAAAACAGGAATGAAGGCAAAGCGAGCAGCTTGGAATCGAAAAAAGCGTCCCGTCCGATCAGGCTGGCCACCGCAGAGGCCATAGAAATCACCACGAACACTACGAGCAGAGCCTGCACTGTCACGAGGGTCTTACCTTCCACGTCGGCGTAGAAGTTCTCCACCTTGTACTTGAACTCCATCAGGCGCCGCATCCCCAGCACGCAGACGGCCAGCACCTCCAGCGGCACTGCAAGGCCGGTCACCAGGCGCACCGTCCCGCCCTGACCTCCTGCCACAAATGTAGCCAGCGCCCAGATTGACGCCACGGCGGAAGGCAGGAGCAATATCAGCAGCCCGCGGCGGTCCGGACGCTCCTGCGTCAACGTGCATATATGCCAGTAGAACAAAGGATACACGGCCAGCGTGCAGAAAGTATAAATACAGTCCCAGATACTGAAGCCGGGATTCATAAGGAAATGAACTGCGTGGCAAAGGTACAGCAACGCACACACCGCAGCCAGCACAAAAAGCGCGCGGCGCTGCATCTCGGTGCGTTTGTAAATCAGCATATCAAGGCCCAAACTGACAGTCCACATCAAGCAGACCGCAAACGGAAGGACAGATGATACGGAATACAGCATCAGGACTTTATATATTTCTTAATGACCCAACGGGCAAGAAGTCCGAACAGGCATCCGAATAAAATGCCCACGGCAAACCCCACGCACACGTCACCGAAGAAGTGCTTGCCCACGAAGATGCGGCTCACCCCGACCAGAAAGGCCCAGAGCCCTATTCCTATTCCATAGCCGCGGTACTTCAGGCGCCCGTCGTTGCGGAAACCCAGATAAGAGACAACCGCAAAGCCGCCCGCATTGGCGGCGTGGGCGGAGAAAAAGCCGTACAACTGCCCCGGATCCTCCAGCACTCGCAGTCCGCGCGCAAGCATATCGGCATCGTGGCAAGGACGCAGGCGCTCCACACCGAACTTGACCAGGTTGGCGAACTGGTCACAAGCGACGATACAAAGTATGGCGGACAAAATGACCACAAGCGCCCTCTTCCACCCCAGACGCACGAACAGCATCACGATCACGGCCACATACAGAACGATCCAAATGTTCCGCTCGGAAAAGAGCATCCACATCTGGTCCGTGAACGGAGAGTTCATTGAGTTGAGCGACAATGTGATATCCTTGTCGATATGGTGCAGCGACCTGAATATGTCCGTTATTTCTGCAGAGCCTTCCATAATAAGTCTTTCAGTTTGTCGAGTCCTTCCCCGTCGGCGGATGAGATAAATACGTGCGGTATCCGCTTCGGCAGCTTAGGCGCAATCTCTTTCTCTATTTCTTCATCGATGATATCGCACTTGGTGACGGCCAGCACGCGTTGCTTAGTAAGCAGCTCGGGATTGTAAAGCTTCAATTCGGAGAGCAGCGTCTTGTAGGATGCGGCGATGTCGTCTTCTTCGCAGCTGACCATAAACAGCAGCACGGAATTCCGTTCTATGTGCCTGAGGAACCTCGTGCCTATCCCCTTCCCTTCGTGGGCGCCTTCGATGATTCCGGGGATGTCGGCCATCACGAAAGAGCGGTCATCGTAGTAACGCACTATTCCAAGGTTGGGCTCGAGAGTGGTAAAAGCATAGGATGCGATTTTGGGCTTGGCAGAAGTTATCGTGCTGAGGAGCGTGGACTTGCCGGCATTGGGGAAACCCACCAGGCCCACATCCGCGAGAAGCTTAAGTTCGAGGATGAACACTCCTTCCTCCCCGTCCTCGCCGGGCTGGGCGTAGCGCGGAGTCTGGTTGGTGGCAGTCTTGAAGTTGTTGTTGCCAAGGCCGCCTTTGCCGCCGCGGCAAAGGATGCGCTCCTGACCGTCCTCGTTGAGGTCGAAAAGCACTTCCCCGCTTTCGGCATCCTTGACTACGGTGCCCACGGGGACTTCCAGCAGGATGTCGGCTCCGTTCTTGCCCTTGCAGAGCGCGGCTCCGCCCTTCTCGCCGTCGTCGGCCTTGATGTGCTTGCGATACTTGAGGTGGATAAGCGTCCAGAACTGGGCGTTCGCCCTCAGGATGATATGGCCGCCACGGCCTCCGTCTCCCCCATCAGGTCCGCCCTTAGGAATATACTTCGCCCTGTGCAGATGCGCAGAGCCTGCCCCTCCGTGCCCGGAAGCGCAGTATATCTTTACGTAGTCTATAAAGTTACTTTCGGCCATAAAGTGCAAAGGTAATGATTTTGCCGGATTTCCCTACAGTTCGGGCAGCACGTTTTCCATTCTCGTGCCTCGGGAGCCCTTCACCAGAATCACGCGTCCGGAAGGGGTGCGGGTGCGGAGCCAGGCTGCCAGCTCGGATGAAGTAGCGAAGCAGGTAAAGCAGGTCAATCCAGTGGCTTCCACTGCTTTGGCGAATTCCTCTCCGACCAGCGCCGCTTCTATTCCAAGCTCACTGAGCAGGCGTACGACGCGTATGTGTTCGGCAAGAGATTCTTCTCCAAGCTCACGCATCTCCCCGAGCAGGGCATAGCGCGAAGGAGCCTGCAGGGAGGCGAAGTTCTCGATGGACGCCCGCATCGACGAAGGATTGGCATTGTAGGCGTCAACGATGAGCGTGTTGCGGGAAGTGCGCACCATCTGCGAACGCTGGTTCGAAGGCTGGTACTCCTCCACTGCGGCCACGGCATCCTTGCGCGGCACCCCGAAATAGTCGCCCACCGCAAGAGCAGCGAGCACGTTGGCGGCATTATATGCGCCCACAAGGTGGGTATTGACGTCGTCCCCGCCGACTCTGAGCCTCAGGAACGGAGCGTCAGGGGTGGCGGGCAGAATCTCCGCCCCCTGGTACTTGAGACCGTAGCCGAAGAAATGGCAGGGCAGGCCAGCGGACATTCCGCGCAGGTCGGAGTCGTCTTCGTTGATGAAGATAAGGCTCCCGGGCTTCGACGCCAGATAGCGATAGAGCGCCCCCTTGGCCTGTTTCACGCCCTCGAACGAGCCGAAGCCCAGCAGGTGCGCACGCCCCACGTTGGTGATGAGTCCGTAGTCGGGCCGGCTGACCTGGACAAGCTTCTCGATGTCGTCCGGGTGGTTAGCCCCCATCTCGATGACCGCAATCTGCGTCTGAGGGGTAATGCTCAAAAGGCTCAGCGGCACGCCTATGTCGTTGTTGAGGTTGCCGCGGGTGGCCGTGACCGCAAACTTGCGGGACAGCACTGCCGCAATCAGTTCCTTGGTCGTCGTCTTGCCGTTGGTGCCGGTAAGGCCGATGACAGGAAGCTTGCCTTCGCAAATGTGCGTACGATGCCATATAGCCAGCTCACGGAGCGTCGCAAGCGGGTCCTGGACGCGAATCAGGCGCCCGTCATCAGGCAGCTGCGCGTCGGCGTTTACCACAGCCCAGGCGGCTCCGTCGCCGAGAGCCCCCATCGCGAAATTGTTGCCGTCAAAATTCTCACCACGAAGGGCGAAGAACATCTCTCCGCCCTTGACTGCGCGGCTGTCGGTGGTGACTCTGTAATCGCAGCCGCAATACTTTTCGTAAAGATCTTTCATTTCACACCGGTGCTGCCGAAGCCGCCCTCGCCCCTTTCGGTCTGCGACAGGCTCTCCGCAGCTTCCCATTCAATTGTTTCGTGGCGCGAGAGCACGAGCTGCGCCACCCTCTCTCCCCTTTCCACCACGAAAGGCTCGCCAGAAAGGTTGACCAAAATAACGCACACCTCGCCCCTGTAGTCGGCATCGATAGTGCCGGGAGCGTTGAGCACAGTCACGCCCTTCTTGGCGGCAAGGCCGCTGCGGGGACGCACCTGCACCTCGTAGCCGGCCGGTATCTCGAGATACAGCCCCGTGGGTACGAGCGCGCGCCCCAAAGGTTCGAGCACTATAGGCTCGGCGTTGTCGGCACGGACATCCAAACCTGCCGCAAGAGGCGTCGCATACTGCGGCAGCGGATTGGAACTGCGGTTGATGACTTTCACTTTCATTATGCTGCCGGCTTGACCTGATTTTTCTGCGGGTCCTTGAAAAGGACCATAAAGAGCACGCCCACGACGAACGCATAGCCGGCGAATATATACCAGGCTGTGGCCCAGTTGGCCGGGGTGTTGAACACGTCGCACGCATCCACGACCGCACCTGCAGCAAGAGTACCGATAGTGGCGCCCAAGCCATTGGTCATCAGCATAAACACTCCCTGCGCACTGGAGCGGATATCAGTAGTTGTATTCTGCTCCACATAGAGCGAGCCGGAGATGTTGAAGAAGTCGAAGGCCACGCCGTACACGATGCAGCTGAGCACGAAGAGCAGCACGCCCGGCATAGCCGGATTGCCGAGGCCGAAGAAGCCGAAACGGAACACCCAGGCGAACATAGCGATAAGCATCACTTTCTTGATTCCGAATTTCTTCATAAAGAAAGGGATGAGCAGGATGCAGAGGGTCTCGGAAGCCTGCGAAATTGCAATCAGGGCGTTGGAGTTCTTGACTGCGAAAGTATCCGCCAGTGCTGGATCGGCGGCGAAGGAGCCCAGGAAAGTGTTGGCGTAGCCATTCGTAATCTGGAGCGAGGCGCCGAGAAGCATCGAGAATATGAAGAATATGGCGAACTGGCTGTCCTTGAAGAGGGAAAATGCCTTGAGGCCGAAGGCTTCGGCGAGAGTCTGCTTGTCGGAAGACTTATTCACCGGGCAGGCAGGCATAGTCAGGGCATATCCGCACAGCACCAGCGAAAGGATGCCGGAAGAGAGCAGCTGAGTGTAAGAGTCCTGCATTGCGACTCCCCCTATCTTCAGGAAGTTGGTCAGGAGCATACTGCAAATGAAACCGACAGTACCGAACACGCGGATCGGCGGGAAGGCCTGGACGGGGTCCATCCCCTCCTTGCCGAGGGCATTGTAGGCCACGGAATTCGCGATTGCGATGGTCGGCATAAAGAACGCCACGCTGAAGCTGTAGAGCACGAAAAGCGGGGCGAAGGCAATCGCGCCGCCCGCGTTCATACAGTAAATGCCGGCGCCGATCATAAACAGGCCGGCAAGGCCGTGGCAGAGGGAAAGCACCTTCTGGGCCTCCAGCTTGCGGTCGGCCACGATACCCATAAGCGTGGGCATAAATATGGACACTATGCCCTGCATCGCAAAGAACCACTTGATCTGCGACCCAAGGCCGATATTTCCCAGATACCTTCCGAGGGAAGTCAGATATGCTCCCCATACGGCGAATTCCAGAAAGTTCATCAAGATGAGCTTGATGGTAATAGGTTTGATTTTCATAAGCAAATGCGGTTGTAACATACAAATATAATATTTTTTCAGTATTTTTGCACTATGTTCAGATTTATAAGGGAAGCCAGGGACCCTCAGTCTTCAGCGCACACAGGCACCCTCTACACCGACCACGGGCAGATTCAGACCCCCATTTTTATGCCTGTCGGCACGGTCGGTTCCGTAAAGGGCGTATACCACCGCGACTTAAAGGAAGACATAGGCGCCCAGATCATACTTGGCAACACATACCACCTCTACCTGCGCCCGGGCCTCGAGACCCTTCGCGCCGCCGGAGGCCTGCATAAATTCGAGAACTGGGACCGCCCCATCCTTACCGACAGCGGCGGTTTCCAGGTGTTCAGTCTCGCCCGGATACGCAAGATTACTCCCGAGGGCTGCAAGTTCCAGTCCCACATAGACGGTTCCCGCCATATGTTCACCCCCGAAAACAACGTTGACACCCAGCGCATAATCGGAGCCGACATAATGATGGCCCTCGACGAGTGCACGCCAGGCGACGCCGACCGCGAATATGCCGCTAAATCACTGCGCCTTACGCAGGGTTGGCTGGAGCGTTACTCCAGGCGTTTCGAGGAGACGGAGCCCCTCTACGGACACGAACAGACCTTCTTCCCCATCATTCAGGGCTGCACCTACCCCGACCTGCGCGTGCAGGCGGCCGAGCACGCCCTTCCGTTCTCCAAGGTGGGAATCGCCATCGGCGGCCTTGCCGTGGGCGAGCCGACGGAAGTGATGTACGAAATGCTGGAGGTGCTGGACGGAGTGATACCGGATGACCGCGCCCGCTACCTGATGGGCGTCGGCACCCCGGCCAACATACTTGAGGCCATCGCCCGCGGCGTGGATATGTTCGACTGCGTGATGCCCACGCGCAACGGCCGCAACGCGATGCTGTTCACCTGGGACGGCATTATGAATATGCGCAACGCCAAATGGGCGCAGGACTTCTCTCCCATCGACCCTCGCGGTACGTCTTTTGTGGACCGTACCTACACCAAAGCCTATCTGCACCACCTGTTCATAGCGGGCGAGATGTTTGCCGCGATGCTGGCTTCCGAGCACAACCTCGCGTTCTACCTCGAGCTGGTACGCTGCGCCCGGGAGCATATTGAAGCGGGCGACTTCGCAGCGTGGAAAGAGCAGGCCGTCAAACGATTAGTACAAAGAATCTAATGACTCTGAAGCCCAAAATACTGGACCGCTACATTATGAAGAAGTTCATTATGACCTTCCTCATAGCGCTCCTCATCATCATTGCCATAGTCATCATCTTCGACATCTCGGAGAAGATCGAGAACTTCGTGGAGCACGAAGTGCCCATCAAGTCCATCATATTCGACTACTACATCAATTTCATACCGTACTTTATAAATATGTTCTCGCCGCTGTTCGTGTTCATTACGGTGATATTCTTCACCTCCATAATGGCCTCGAACTCCGAGATCATAGCCATCCTGTCCGGCGGCGTCAGCTACCACAGGATGATGGTGCCGTACCTGGTGTCGGCCGCCCTCATCGCCCTGCTGTCTCTCGGCCTGAATCTCTTCGTGATTCCCCGCTCCAATGCTTCCAGGGTGGCATTCGAGACCAAATACATAGACCAGCACTACAACTACACCAAGTACAGCCGCAACAACGTCCACTACCAGATAGCCCCCGGGCAGTTCGTCTATGTGCAGTCTTTCAGCGCCTATAACAATACGGCCTACAAGTTCACGCTCGAGAGCATAGAAGACAATAAACTGGTCTCCAAGCTTACTGCCGAATCCGCGGTATGGGACAGCACGATGGACGGATGGCACCTTCGCCGCTACTTTATCCGCGACTATACCAAGGGCCTGGAAGACCACGTGCGGTGCGGCGAAGCCCTCGACACGGTGATAGCCCTTAAATTGAGCGATTTCTACCGCAACCAGAAGACCGTCGAGACTCTTACCCAAAAAGACCTCGAAGCCCTCATCGCGACCCAGAAAATGCGCGGGGACGCGAACGTGATGTATGCCCAGATAGAGAAGAACAGGCGTATGACCCTGCCCTTCTCCGCCTTCATCCTGACCATTATGGCAGTGGCCCTGACCAGCCACAAGAAGCGCGGCGGAATCGGCTTCAACATCGCTCTCGGAATCGGCCTCGCATTCCTCTACATCCTCTTCCTGAAGTTCAGCGAGATGTTCGTATTCACCGGCACGCTGCCTGCCGGCCTGGCGCTGTGGCTGCCCAACTTCGTGTACATCATAATAGCGGCAATTCTGTACAAAATGGCCCCTAAATAGGCCCGTAACATTTTTGTTAACAATCTAAACAAAAAAGTTTCCCGCAATGATTTTCAGTCACTTGCGGGAAACTTTTAAATATTTGTAGCCTTCGCCCTATCTACGGCGTCCCTTGCCCTTGCGGGCGGATGCCTTGCGGGAGAAGAAGCGGTTGTACACCACGAAAGCCACCAGCGCGGCGAGGAAAACACCTATCACGATGATGGTCATCGAGCTGGCGCTGTCACCCTTCACGCGGGACCACATCTCCACGAGCTGGGGAGTGCGGTCGCCCCAGTCGTGCTCCTGGGTACTGCGCTCGATGTCGGCGCGGTCGGGATAAAGCACAGGGTTGGCGCAGACCGAATCAGCCTGGGGTCCGAAGAAGTAGCTGAGGTCGATGGGATCATACTCCTCGTCGGTGAAAGCTTCAAGCACTTCGGGAGCGCCGCTGACGGACACATAGCCCGTGACGTCCACATTACGTATCACGATGTCCGGGCGGCTCATAAAGTTGATCCAGTATTTTGCAGCCTTGACATTCTTGGCGAACTTGGGGATAACCCAACCGTCAAACCACACCGTGAATCCTTCCTTCGGGAGGGAGTAGCGCAGGTCCACCCCTATCTCGGCTGCCTCTTCGATGGCCCAGACGCCGTCGCCGCTCCAGTTGAGGCTCAGGTAGCCGCGCTCCTGAGTCATCTGGTCCTTGCCGAAGTCGGCTTCCCAGCCGGCCACCAGGGGCTTGACCTGCTTCATATAGGCCTCGACCTCGGCGATGGCCTCGTCGGAAGAGTCGTTCATCAGTTCGTCCAGAGTCACCTTTCCGGCAGCCAGATCGTCGCGGTGCAGGTAAATGATAATCTGGGAGAACACGTCGCGGGCGGAATCCTTGATGAAAATCTTGTCCGCGAACTTGGGGTTGCGGAGAATGTCCCAGGTGGACGCTTCCTCGTCCGTCACATACTTGGCATTGTAAAGGATGCCTGTAGTGCCCCACATATAGCCCACGGAATAATCATTTGCATTCTTTCCGCCGCAAGCCATCTTGTTGAAGCACTCGCGGATATACGGGGAAAGGTTGTCGTCGATGTAGTTGGGCGTGGAGCCGAAATCACGGTCCAGCGGGAGCAGGAGGTCGCTGCGGAGCATACGCTCGATGATGTAGTCAGAAGGGCACACCACGTCGTAGTCTTCGTGGCCTTTCTCAATCTTGGAGAGCATCGTCTCGTTGATGTCGAAGGTCTGGTAAATCACCTTCACGCTTTCACCCGTCTGCTCTTCGTACCACTGCTCGAACTCGGGGATGACGCTTTCGTCGATGTAGTCGGACCAGTTGTACACTTTAAGGATGCTCTCGCGGTCCGTGGTGCAGGCGCACAGAAGTGCCACTGCAGCTGTCAAAGTCAGGAATTTTTTCATTTACTATGCTTTTTTACTTGCTTTCTCCGCACGTATGTTGATGACGATCAGAAGGATAAGCACTATAAGGAAAATCAGGGTCATAAGAGGGCGCAGCTCGGGAGTAAGTCCTCCCTTGCGGGCGTCCGTGTAAATATAAGTAGAGAGGGTGTCCAGGCCGATTGTCCCGCGGGTGAAGAAAGTCACCGCGAAATCGTCCAGGGACATCGTGAAGGCCAGTATGAAGCCTGATATCATCCCGGGGCGAAGCTCGGGCACAAGCACCTTCCAGAGGGCCTGGGAAGGCGTGGCGCCAAGGTCGAGGGCCGCCTCATAGATGTTGGGATTCATCTGCGAGAGCTTCGGCATCACGTTCAATACTACATAAGGAGTGCAGAACGTGATGTGGGCAAGCACCACGGTCACATAGCCCTGGGAGAAGCCCAGGAACACGAACAGCAGGAACAGCGACACACCCGTGATGATATCGGGGTTGATCATCGGGATGTTGTTGAGAAACTGCATAGTCTGCTTCTTGCGGCCGCGAAGGTTGTAGATACCGATTGCCGCTATGGTGCCGAGCAATGTCGATACCGCAGCCGCTATAAGCGCGATTATCAGCGTGTTCTCAACGGCGGACAGCAGTGCTCCCCCGCCGTTCATCCCGCCCGTGAACAGGTTGCCGTAGAGCTTTGTGGAAAAGCCCGTCCAGTTGCCTAGCACGCGGGACTCGGTAAACGAGAATATGGCGATAAACACCAGCGGAGCATAGAGCAGCGCCAGCAGCAGCCAGATGTAGATTTGGGCGAATAACTTCTTCATCAGATGAGCCCTCCTTCAGTCTCGGACTGCTTACCTTCGCCGATAAGCGAGGTGATGCCGATGATTATCAACATAATGAACGCAAGCGCGGCTCCGTAGTTCCACATCGAGGAGTTGATATTCTCCTGGATGATGGTACCGAAGAGCTTTATCTTGTTGTTGGTCAGGAACTCGGAGATGGCGAAGGTGCTGACCGTAGGCATAAAGACCATCAGCACGCCGCTCATCACGCCCGGCATAGAGAGAGGCACGGTGACCTTCCAGAACACTGTCCAGGGATTGGCTCCCAGGTCTTCGGCGGCCTCCGCATAAGACTTGTCCATCTTCATCAAGGTGTTGTAGATGGGGTAAATCATAAACGGAATGTAGTCATAGACCATACCGAAGAGCAGCGTCCCCTTCCCCAGCGTCACGCCCAGCACGTTGAAGAGCTCGGCGGTGGCGAGGGTACGCATCAAGGCGTTGATCCACATCGGCATAATGAAGAGCATCACCGTCACGGCGCTCCGGTTGAGCTGCTTATTGGAAAGAATCCACGCGGCGGGATAGCCCAACAAAATGCATATCAGCGTGTTCTCTATAGCCACCTCGATTGAAAGTGCAAATGTAGAAAGGGAGTCCGAGTCGGTGAAGAAGCGGGTCACGTTGGATAGCGTGAAATGCCCGTTCCCGTCCTGGAATGCATACAGCACTATCAGGATAAGGGGGAGCACCACGAACACCACCATAAAGATGAAGTACGGAAGACTCCAGTAACTGCGCTTAATCATTGCGGGCCTTCAGCTTGATGCCCTCGGGGGCGATGTCGATTCCCACAAGGTCTCCCTTGTCCCAAATGTCGTTGGTGTCCACCCAGAGGGAGTCACCGTCATCGGTGCGCACCGTAAGATGGTAGTGGTCCGCCTTGTAGAGCAGGAAATGCACTTCTCCGGAGAGTTTGCCGTCTTCCTGGTGGTCCAGAAGGTCCACCGCGCTGAAAGGGAACTCCGCCGTCACTTCGTCGCCGGCGCTGAATCCGGCGGTGGAGGCCTCGAACTTGGCGCCGAGCATCTCCACTACCCCGTCTTCGGCGACTTTTGCCGGAACGGTATTGCAGAGTCTCTCCTTGTGCATCACCTGGATGTCGTCAGGGTCGATGTAGAGCATCACTTCGCTTCCCACTGGATAGGCATCGTAGTCCTGTATCATCAGCTCGTAACCGTCGTCGGTATCCACCCACATCTCGTAGTGAACTCCCTTGAAGATGCAGGAGTTCACCTTGGCCTTGAACTGGCAGCGCGCCGGGTCGGTCGTGAAATAGATGTCTTCGGGACGCACGACCACGTCAACCAGCACATCCTCGCCGAAGCCCTCGTCCACGCAGTCGAACTCGTGTCCGATAAACTCCACCCTGCGGTCGCGAATCATACGGGCGTTGAGAATGTTGGACTCCCCGATGAAATCGGCCACGAAGCTGTTGCAAGGCTCGTTGTAGATGTCGGTCGGAGTGCCTATCTGCTGGATGCGGCCTTCGTTGAGCACCACGATGGTGTCGGAGAGCGTAAGGGCTTCCTCCTGGTCGTGGGTCACGTAGATGAAGGTGATACCCATCTTGCGGTGTATCTCCTTAAGTTCCAGCTGCATATCCTTGCGCATCTTAAGGTCGAGTGCAGCAAGCGGCTCGTCCAGCAAAAGCACCTTAGGGTAATTCACGAGGGCCCTCGCAATGGCGACTCTCTGCTGCTGGCCGCCCGACAGGGAATCCACGGAACGGTCTTCGTAGTCGGTCATCGAGACCATCTTGAGCATCTTCTTGACGCGCACCTCGATTTCCTTGGCGGGCACCTTCTGGAGCTTGAGTCCGAAGGCTATGTTGTCGAAGACGTCCAGATGCGGGAACAGGGCGTAACGCTGGAACACGGTGTTGAGCGGACGCTCGAAAGGAGGGATGCCGGAAATGTCCTTGCCCTCCAGAAGGATCTTACCCTCGTCGGGAGCGACGAAACCGGCAATCTGCCGAAGCAGGGTGGTCTTGCCGCAGCCCGAAGGTCCGAGCAGCGTCACAAACTCTCCCCTGCGCACATAGAAATTGATATCATCCAGCACCTTGTGGTCTCCGTAAGACTTGCTCAGGTGCTGAATGTCAATGATATAATCGTTGGACATCGGCGTCTAGAGCGAGAAAACGGAGAAATTCACTTTTATACCGAACATCGCCGAGCAGGCCTTGGTGTTCAGGTCCCAGCCGAAGCCGGCGTGCAGCTGCACGGGCTCCGTGGGGCGATAATGGAACACGGTGCTGAGGTTGAGGTCATACAGACCGCCCATCCTGGTGTAGATGTTGCCGATGAGCGCAAGGTCGAACTGCTCGACAGGAGCGTAGCTCACGCTGGGACGCCAGGTGTTGCCCTTGATAAACTCACAGGGAGCCTCTCCGTCGATGCCGTAGTCCACATCGACCATATTGTACCAGTCGAAACCGAGGGTGAAATCCCCGAGCTCGGCCCTCTGGGAAAGGGCAATGAGCCACTCAAAGCCGCCGTCGGGACGCTGCACCGCGGAGCCGGACCAGATATTGGAAACGGGTCCGTAGTTGCCGCTCCACTGAAGCGAATAAGTATAGAGACCGCTGACGAAAGGCCTCTCGCCGAAAGGAGAGGTGGTCATCTGGGCACGGAGAGACGTATGCTCACCGAAGGAATAGCCGACTGAAGCGCCCCACTGATAGCTGGGCAGGTTGTACCAAAGATAAGATGCAAGGAGCGGGGTCTCGCCTATCAGCAGATAATCCACATCCACGTCCCAGGCGTCATATTCGAAGCCGCCGCTGGCAATGCAGTCCTTTCCGAGCGTGATGGTGAAACCGCCGAAGGTGAAGTCGAACTTCGCGATGTCCAGCCAGTTGTTGCAGTTGGAGTAGAGCGTGCCGGAATAAAGCGGCTTGGGATCGGGTCCGAACCAGTGGTTGGAGAGAGTATATGAAACGTGGTCGGAGAAAGCTCCTTCCAATAATGTATAGACAGATGAATTGCCGAATGAGGAACCGCTCGAACCGTCACCTGAGCGCCCTGGAGTGAAGTAAGGATTATACTCGAAACGGGGGATAACCTGGAACTCGGCGTAGCTGCCGGTCCCCTCAGCCTCTTGCGAATGCGCAAGGAAGCATAGCAGCAAAGCTGCGAAGACAAAAAGCAGTTTCTTCATCTCTGCACATAAAATAAAAATTAGTTAAACTTCTGGCCGCAAAGATACTAATAAATTAATTAAATCAAACTGATTTTCAGTTTTCCTTCCTCAACTTCCACGCTCACCCGTTTTCCCTCGGAAAGTTCGAAAACGGCGCCGCGCTGCTGCTGCACGGGAGCATCTTCGGAAAGGGCCCGGGCAAGATTCCCGTACTCTGCGAGAATACGCTCCGCGCAATCCTTGAAGACCATCCCTTTGTCCGTAAGGCTGACGCTCCCCTTCTCCCGGACGAAAAGGGCCCCGCCAGCTTCCTGCTCGAGCTGCGCGATATGCTGGCTCACAGTCGGTTGGCTGATGCCGAGGGCGTGCGCGGTCCGGGTGAAGCTGCCGCAATTGCAAAGAGTGACGAACGTCACAAGCCTGTTGTCGGTTATCATACAGAGATTCTGTTTTTACAAAAATACCAAAAAACGGCCGAATTCTAAACATTTTTCATTATTTTTGTGTGTTTATAGGTGGGACGATCTGCCGCGGCGCACAGCGCTGAGGAAAGTCCGGACAGAACAGGGCGCCTTGCTGCGGAAAGCGCAGGTGGGGGTAACCTTACGTCGGCCGTAACAGAAAATAACCGCCTTCCCCGGCTCCGGCCGGAAAGGTAAGGGTGAAAACGCGAGGCAAGAGCTCACGACGGGGCGCAGCGATGCGTCACGGGTACGGCACCAGGGTCTGCAAGACCAAATATACCGGCAGCTGAGGGCGGCCCGCCTGATGCCGGGGGGTATAACGATATGCCACTAAACAACGATTTTGACGTCATAATCATCGGAGGAGGCATCACCGGGGCCGGGACGGCCCGCGACTGCGCTATGCGCGGCCTGAAGGTGCTGCTTGTCGAGAGGCACGACATCGCGACCGGAGCGACGGGTCGCAACCACGGGCTTCTCCATTCCGGAGCCCGATATGCCGTCAAGGACAGCGAATCCGCCGAAGAATGCATCAGGGAAAACAAGATTCTCCGTTCAATAGCCGCTGCTTGTGTCGAAGACACCGGCGGCCTTTTCATTACCCTGCCGGAAGATGAAGACGCGGGATTCGGCCTGGACTACCAGAAGAAATTCATCGAAGCCTGCATCAAGGCCGGTATAGAAGCCAGGGCCATCTCCCCTGCCGAAGCCAGGGCAATGGAGCCTTCAGTAAATCCTTCGCTCATAGGCGCCGTGGTGGTGCCGGACGGGTCCGTGGATCCGTTCCGCCTCTGCGCCGCCAACGTGACCGACGCCGCAATGCACGGGGCAAAGATACTCTCCTACACCGAGTTCCTGGATTTCATCCGCGAGGGTGACACCATTCTCGGAGTCCGCGTGCTCGACACCCGCACCGGGCAGAAAGCCGAGTACCGCGCTCCCGTGACAGTCAATGCCGCCGGCATCTGGGGCCACGGAATCGCCGAAAAGGCCGGCGTCCACATCGGAATGTACCCCGCGAAGGGTGCGCTGCTCGTATTCGGACACAGAGTCAACAACGTAGTAATCAACCGCTGCCGCAAATCAGCCGACGGCGACATCCTAGTGCCCGGCGACTCCGTGACCGTAATCGGTACGACCTCGACCAAGGTTCCCTTCGAGGAATGCGACAATATGGAAGTGACTCCGGACGAGGTGCGGCTGCTTCTCCGTGAAGGCTGCGCGCTCTGTCCCGCCCTCGCCGACACCCGCATCCTGCGCGCCTACGCCGGCGTGCGCCCGCTGGTAGCCGACGACAGCGACCCTACCGGACGCAGCATCAGCCGCGGTATCGTGTGCCTCGACCACGAGACCCGCGACGGCGTCAAGGGCTTCGTCAGCATTACCGGCGGGAAGCTTATGACCTACCGCCTGATGGCTGAGCTGGCCACGGACGCCGTGTGCCGCAAGCTCGCCGTCCACAAGAGATGCCAGACAGCAGAGACGCCGCTCCCCGGCTCCGCGGACGGACGCATCGAGACCGTCAGCAAGCACTTCGAAGGCATCGCCACGCTCGGACAGAAGGGCGCCGCCGGCCGTCAGGGAGACCTGGCCGGGAAGATACGCTTCGACTCCGAAGAAGACAAGCAGCTCGTCTGCGAATGCGAACAAGTGACCCTTGGCGAAATCAAATACGCCGTGGCGGAGCTTGGCGTCCACAGCCTGAGCGACCTTCGCCGCCGCACCCGCGTGGGTATGGGCACCTGCCAGGGCACCCTGTGCATACGCAAGGCCGCAAAGGCGCTTGCCATAGCGCTCGGCGACCCGTCTCTCGAAGGCAAGCTCGCCGCAGACTACCTGGACGAGCGCTGGAAGGGTATGCGGCCCGTGGGTTGGGGCGACACCCTCCGTGAAATGGAATTTATGCAGAGAGTCTATAAATACGAAAAGCCTTATTCCTATGATGAAGTTTGACGTTGTGATAATAGGAGGCGGACTCGCAGGTATGCGTGCCGCCACCGTGCTGCAGACTGAAGGCCTGCGCTGCGCCGTGGTCGCGGAAGGGCTCTCGCTGCACGATGCCCCGCGCTCTGAATTCAAGGCCGCCGGTGGCACAATCCTCGCCGGAGACAAAGTCGTGGGCGGTGTTTTCGAAGGTGACCGCCTCAGGAGCGTCCGCACCGAAAAGCTCGGCGACGTGACCCTCGAGGCCGACTGGTTCATACTCGCCACCGGCAAATACTTTTCCAAGGGGATAGTGGCCGATATGGACCGCATCTATGAGCCCCTGTTCGGGCTTGACGTGCTCTATGAGCAGGACCGTTCCAAGTGGTTCGACCCCGCGTTCTCCTCGCACCAGCATTTCCTGGATTTCGGAGTGCGCACCTCAGATGGCTGCGCCCTAAAGGACGGAGTCAGGATTGTCAACCTCATACCTGCAGGAGAAGTGCTGGCGGGAATAAGCAGCGCTGAAGGCGACGCCAAGGCGCGCATCCAGAAAAGTGCACTGGACGCTGTCCAGATGATCAGGAGGAACTAGCTATGCAAGAAAGAAACATAAGTGCAAGCAATTTCGAACAGTGCCAGAAGTGTTCGATCTGCGAGACCGTCTGCCCGGTGATGGCCAACAACCCCGCTTACGGCGGCCCGAAGAAGTCGGGGCCCGACGGCGAAAGGTACCGCCTCAAGAACGGCATTTTCTTCGACGATTCCCTTAAGTATTGCCTCAACTGCAAGCGCTGCGAAGTGGCCTGTCCCTCCGGAGTCAAGATTGCCGACCTTATCCAGCGCGCCCGCATAGACTACGGCACCCACTCCCCCAAGCTGCGCGATATGATGCTCGCGAGCACGGACCAGATGGGACCGCTGGCCGGAGCGTTCGCCCCTATAGTCAACTATTCCCTCTCGCTCAAGCCCGTCAAGGGGCTGCTTGACGCCACCCTCGGCATCGACAAGCGCCGTACTATGCCGAAGTACTCATCCGAGACCTTCGTGCACTGGTTCAAGAAAAACGCCGCCGCAGGGCAGGATGACTTCAAGAAGCACATCAGCTATTTCCACGGCTGCTACGCCAACTACAACTACCCCGCTCTCGGAAAAGACTTCGTGGCGGTGATGAATGCCTTCGGCTACGGCGTCCACCTGATGGACGAGCGCTGCTGCGGCGTGGCGAAGATTGCCAACGGTATGATTCCCGCCGCCACCCGCGACGCCAAAATCAACCTCGAGGCTTTCCGCAAGTCCCTCTCCAAGGGCCGCGAGATAGTGACAGTTTCCACGACCTGCACGATGACCCTTATCGAGGAATATCCTGAGCTTCTGAAAGTTGACAACTCCGACGTAAAGGAGCACATCAGCCTCGTGGAGCAATTCCTCTATAAGGCAATCGCCTCCGGGGAAGTCAAGCCCGTATGGAAGAAAGACTGGAAGGCGAAGGCCGCATACCACTGCCCCTGCCACCAGGAACGCCTTGGACTCGGCATCTTCACCACCGAACTCCTCAAGATGATTCCGGGTATGGAACTTACCGAACTGGAGAGCAACTGCTGCGGCATCGCCGGCACCTACGGATTCAAGAAAGAGAATTTCAAGGTCTCCCAGATGATCGGCCGCCCGCTGTTCGACAGCATTGCCGCCGCCGCTCCTGAATTCGTGGCCTGCGAATGCGAGACCTGCAAGTGGCAGATTGAAATGTCCACAGGCGTCCCGGTCAAGAACCCCGTCAGCATCATCGCCGACGCCCTCGACCTGGAAAAAACATCAGAGCTGAACTGCGGTTAAATCGTATTCATCCGCAGCCTCGATACGTACGTCAATATAAGAGCCGATGAGTTTTTTGTCGGCTTTTTCCGTCGCGACCAGTATCTCGCCGTCGACATCGGGGCTCTCCCACTCGCTGCGGCAAACATAATTGCCGTTTACTATGCCGTCCACCATCACCCTGGCTGTAGAGCCGATACGTGAGCGGTTGAAAGACAATGATATATCGGCCTGCAGAGCCATCAGTTCATCCAGACGGCTGCGCTTAACGTCTTCTGGCACATCATCCTTCAGATGCTCAGCCCCCCAGGTGCCTTCCTCCTCCGAATAGCAGAAAGCCCCGAGCCTCTCGAAACGGGCTTCGCGCACGAAATCCAGCAACTCTCCGAATTCCTTCTCCCCTTCTCCGGGATGCCCCACAATCATAGTAGTGCGAAGCACGACCCCCGGCACCTTCTCCCGCATACGCCTGATGAGCGCCTTCGTGCTGGCTGAATCTATATGCCTGTGCATATTGCCCAGCACCGTATCGGAAATATGCTGCAGCGGAATATCCAAGTACTTGCATACCTTAGGATTATTAGCCATCTGCTCAAGTACGTCTTCAGGAAAATCGGTGGGGTAGGAATAATGGATTCTCAAGCGCTCCACCCCCTCGATTGCCGACAAGCGCTCGAGCAGCTCGGCAAGAGCCCTGCGTCCGTACAGGTCAAGCCCGTAGAAGGTAGTGTCCTGGGCAATCAGTATAAGCTCGCTTACACCTTCAGCCACGAGGCTCCGCGCCTCCTGCTCCAACTCCTCGAAGGGCACAGAGCGGTGCGCTCCTCGGATGAAAGGAATCGCGCAGTAGGAGCAGCGGCGGTCGCAACCCTCGGAAATCTTCAGGTATGCATACCCGCGCTTCTGCTCCTGCCGACGGCTGACGAATCTTGAAGACGGAAGACCGAGGTAGTGCAGCACCGGGTTCAGGTCCCGGGCGCCGAACCAGGCATCCACTTCGGGAATCAGCGAAGGCAGCTGGGAAGCATAGCGCTGAGACAGGCAGCCGAATACCAGCAACTGCCCCACGTCTCCCCGGTTCTTCGCCTGCGCCCCTTCCAGGACGGCCTGTATGGATTCTTCCTTGGCGTCACCGATGAAGCCGCAAGTATTGTACAGCAGGTAGTCAAGCGGGAAAGAGTCGCAAAGCTCAAAAGCATCCGCCGGCAAGGCAGCCAGCAGATGCTCCGTATCCACGCTGTTCTTGGAACAGCCCAGAGTGATGACTTTAAGCCTCTTCTTCAACGCCTTCAGTTTCCTTTTCCCTCTCTTCGTCGGTGACGAAATCCAGGGAAGCATATTTCACAAGCTCGTCATACCACTCCAGCACCTTCTTCATATGCGACACATAGAAACGGTCGGCATCATAGTTGGGCACCGCTGCGGCGAAGAAAGCCTTGATATCTTCGGAAGATGCCTTGGAAGCAGGCACGGCAGTGCCTTCATCGGCCACCTTCTTCATCGCGGTGAATACGTCTGCGAGACGCATTTCGCCCTCGGAAGTATAGATGGCAATATCGGAGAGCGTGGAAATCCTGCTGTGGGCGTCGAAAGCAGTACGCTTCTTGTCTGAAAGAGATTCGGCGATGGCGCCGTTGCGGGCCTGCGCCAGATAGAGGTAAAGGCCGTGCTGACCGGATACGGACAGGATTTTGGCCAGATCTGTTTTCATAACGGAATTCTGTTTTAAAGTATTCAAGTATATATCCACCTGCGCCTCGAGCGCTTCCAGAGTGGATTCATTTTCAATAATATAGGCAGCCTTGACCTTGTCGAAGCTCTGCAGGGGGCTGCGCTCTGCCGCTTTAGGATTGCGGGCCAGCCTCGTGGGCCCGGAGGCCGTCACAAGCAGCACCGAATCGTATTCCCCGTCAAACAGCGGCTTGTCCTGCGCAACCGCAGACTCGATGAATGCGACTTCCGCGCTCTGTTCCCGCTTCCAGCGCCGGATATCGGAAAGCAGCAGCGGATACACTATGGCCTCGAGCCTCAGCCGGAGAGCCTCGTCGGAAAAGATGCGTCCGAGCTCAGCGAACGGGATGCCCAGCTCAGCCTCGATGCGGCCCTTTAGCCCGGGCACGCTGTCGTACAGCGCCTTGCAGCGGGAGTCGCAGTCATAGACAGGATATCCCCTGCCGCCGAGGATGCTGCACACGGCAGATTTGCCGCTGCCGATAGGTCCCGTGACGAGCACCGTCCTCATTCCGCGTCCTCCCTGAGCATACAGTCAAAGACATCCGGCTCGAGCGTCCACTCGATCACGTTGGCAGGCAGGTTGTCGCAGTGCGCCACGCAGCGGCCTGACTTTGAATGAGTGAACTCGTCATAGTCCACGTAGAACTCACAGGACTCGGCAGGATTGCTGCGCGAGGGGAACTGGCAGCGGAACACAGCCTGCGCCGTGGACGGATACACCGAGAACGACACGCCTTTCGGCACGCCCCGCACCCCCACGGGCACGGTGGAACGCATCTCCACGTAGCGCACTACGTCCAGTGACCACGCCACCTCGGAATCGGACATCCGCAGCCCGGGAGCGCCTATCAGACGCACCGCCCCGCTGACGCTCTTCGAAAGGTCGCCGAAGCTCAGGTCTCGGGTCAGCACGGCATCCAGCGACGCCAGGGCCGCCTCGCTGCCATAGACAGTCACCGAGTCCGGATGCAGCACCACAGGCCCTGAAGCCATATACTGCGGCTTGAACGTGGCGGAGAACACGGCACGCACGGGCACCGTCTTGTAGTTTTCAGGGGTGAACTTGAAAGAGTAGCTCTGGTTGAGGAAGGTCAGCAGAGTCACGCCCTCCCCGAAAATGTCCGAAGAGTACTTTGCCATCTCGGCTGCGGACACCACGAAAGTGTCGTCGCCCGAGGGCACGAGGTCCTCGGCGTGGATGGCCACCTTGACGTCACGCTGCTGGTAGTTGAGCTGGATCAGCTTGAAGCCGGTGGCGGAGCAGCGGGCGCTGACCACCACCGCCTCCCTGGCCACGCTGGCACGTCCCTTGAGCGTACTCTGGGCGAGTACGGAGACGCTCACGACCCCCGCATATTCCTGCGAGAGGTTGTGAATCAGCCAGATGCTTGCGGAAAGCAGCAGGCAGAGGAGGAATTGCGTCCAGCGCTTCAATTACTTCTTCTCGGGCTGGGCGTTATTCTGGGGAGCGCTGCTCTCGGAGAAGTCCTGCTGCAGGGAGGCCTTGTCCACGCGGAGCTTGGTCTCGCCGTCAACCTTCAGGAGCACGGTCCTGGATTCAGGGGTAACTTCCGCGATAGTGCCGTAGATACCGCCTGCGGTCACCACTTTGTCGCCTTTCTTGAGGGAGTTGCGGAACTGCTCCATCTTCTTCTGCTGCTGGCGCTGCGGGCGAATCATAAAGAGCCACATCACCACGAAGATGAGGATAAGCATAATCCACATAGTCCAGCCGCCGCCCTGCTGGGGTGCAGCACCGGCGGCAGGGGCCGCCTGGAGAATAATAGTCAGGAAATTCATAAAGCTTTATTGTTTTTTATTGATCAATTTATCAAGCACTCCGTTCACGAAGGCACGGCTTTCGGGCGTGCTGTAGTATTTGGAGATTTCAACGTATTCGTTGATGGTGGTCCTGTAATCGATGTTGGAGCTGGCGTCAGCCTCGGCAAGGCCGCAGATGATGAGGGCGAGGTCGGTGGAGCAGATGCGTCCCGTATCCCACTTAGGGGTCACTTCGGAGATCATCGTGTAATAGCGGTCATAATTACGGCAGGCCGTACGCACTATGTTATACACGAAAGCCTTGTCGCTGTCTTTTCCGGCGGCACCGGGCATCTCGCTCATAAACAGCTCGGGGAGAGACCAGGGACGGCCCTTGCCGACCTGCTCCATAGCGCGGCAGCACCACTGAAGGGCGTACTCCAGCTCGTCGTTCCAGTAGATCGAAAGGTCCTCGAGTATGTCTTCCAGCTCGGAATTGCCTGAGAACTCTTCCTCATAGATGCGCACGAAAAGGGCTGCATCTTCGGCGAGGGACGACCCGGCAGATTCCATATACTTCTTGAAATAGTCTTTCGAACGCACGGATTCGTACAGATGGCGCAGGAAGACGTCGTCGTTTTCCCAGCTTATCTTCTTCTTTTTTATGAGTTTAGCAAAATCGGGATCTTCCTCGAAAAGAGGAGCGATTGCATTGCGGACAAACTTCATATTGGGATTCAACTCCTCCTGTGAAGGGTTGAATTTGGAGCGCGCAGCTTCGATTCGGGAGAGGGCCTCACGGGTCAGCGGACCGGCAAGGGCGAGCAGGCGCAGGTACAAGTCCCTGGTGGCCTCGCAGGAGCGTTCGAGTTCGAACTCCGCGTCGGAGAGCGTCATAGCAGGATTTTCCACACGCGAATAAACCACTTTGAAGGCCTTTATCCGGAGGATTCTTCTGTTCAGCATAGTTTTCAATAAAAAAATTTACTGCAAAGATAGCAGAAACTACAGAAAAAATTATATTTTTGCACAAATCATATTATAATTTTTTAATGTTATGTACAAAGAGGATTTTAACTCTGAGGATGTGTTCTCCAAACCCGTGAGGGCCGGGAAGCGCACCTATTTCTTCGATGTGAAATCGACGAAGGGAGGCAATGACTTCTTCCTGACGATTACGGAGAGCAAGCGCCGCAACAACCCTGACGGCTCTTACACCTACGACAAGCACAAGATTTTCCTCTACAAGGAAGACTTCGAGAAATTCCGCGAAGGACTCGACGAAGTCATCACCTACATCAAGGACACGTGCTTCGGAGGCACCATCCCCCAGCGGGAGTCTGACGAGAATTCCGTCGAATTCGAAGACCTGTAGAAAGTGATACTGCTCAGGAACATAGACATCGAAGGGACAAAGAGTGACGTCCTGATTGAGAAGGACGTCATCACCAAAATCGCCCCTGCTGGCAGCAGCCTGCAATGGGAGTTGGCCGGCGACGTGGAGATGATGGACTGCAGCGGCAAGGTCGCAGTGCCCGGTTTTATCAATATGCACACCCACGCCGGTATGGCGCTGATGCGCGGTATCGGCGAGGATATGGTGTTCCAGGACTGGATTCAGAAAATCTGGTCGATCGAGGAGAAGTTCGATTCCGACTTCGTGTATTGGAGCACCAAAGTGGCCTGCCTGGAAATGATACGCACAGGCACCACCACCTTCAACGACCAGTATTGGTTCTTCCCTGCCGCCCACAAGGCGGCCTCCGAAATGGGCGTCCGGCACGCCCTCGGCTACGATATGATGGACAAAGGCGACCCGAAGGAAGCCGAGCGCCAGAAAGACCAGTGCATCCGCTGGTACGAGCGGGCGCGCGACATCTGGAAGGAAGGTAGCATCTACGAAGTGGCCTTCCACGCCATCTACTCCGTCAGCGAGCCGATGATAGTCTGGATTTCGGACTTCGCCCGTCAGCACGGCCTCAACCTCCACATCCACCTCTGCGAGACCCGCAAGGAAGTAGAAGACTGCAAGGCAGCCCACGGCGGCCTGACCCCGGTCGAATACCTCGAAGAGCTGGGTGTGCTCGGGCCCAACCTGCTCGCAGCCCACACCCTGTGGCTCACGGAGCACGACATCGAGCTGCTCGCCGCCCGCGGAGTGCACTGCATCCACAACATCAACTCCAACGCCAAAATAGCCTCCGGCTACCGTTTCCTCTATCAGGAGATGCGGGATGCCGGCATCAACAGCTGCATAGGCACTGACGGCTGTGCATCCTCCAACAACCTCGACATCCTGGAGGCGATGAAGACCTCCGC
>ONLD01000027.1 GCA_900318565.1 uncultured Bacteroidales bacterium | reverse complement strand
TCTTTTGGGCCCGCCGCGGCACTTTTCGGCCATTTCTGGCCCGCTGGACCCATCTTTTGGGCCCGCTGCGGCACTTGGCGGCTGCGGGCCAGGCTGCTGGTATTCAGCAAGTGCAATTCCCGGGCTCCGAAATGCCGACAACTGTCGGGCATAGAATGGCTCCGGGGTCTGCCTTTTCAGCTTTTACGGTCATAGACCTTTTTGGATTTGTGGATGGCCTTTCGGAAGGAGACGGGACGGCCGTGCGCCTCTATTTCTGCCGGCAGTAAATCTGCACGGGGCAGCCGGTGAGGTTGAAGTTCTTTCGGAGCTGGTTCTCGAGGAAGCGCTTGTACGGGTCCTTGATGTACTGCGGGAGGTTGCAGAAGAACGCGAAGGCGGGGAAGGCCGTCGGCAGCTGGGTTATGTACTTCACCTTCACGTATTTGCCCTTCCAGGCGGGCGGCGGCGTCTCCTCGATGACGGGGAGCAGCGCTTCGTTGAGGCGGGCGGTCGGAATCTTCTGCGAGTAGTTGGCATAGACCATCGCGGCGGCGTCCAGCACGTCCTGGATGCGCTGCATCTTGACGACGGACGTAAACACGATTGGCACGTCGTCGAAAGGCGCGATGCGGCTCTTCAGGGCCTGGGTGTACTCCTTGAGCGTGTTGGAGTCCTTGATGAACAGGTCCCACTTGTTGACCACGAGCACGCATCCCTTGCGGTTGCGCTGGATGAGCGAGAAGATGTTCATATCCTGGGCCTCCATTCCGGAGGTCGCGTCTATCATCATAATGCAGACGTCGGAGTGCTCGATGGCGCGGATGGAACGCATCACAGAGTAGAATTCCAGGTCTTCGGACACCTTTGCCTTGCGGCGTATGCCGGCGGTGTCGACCAGCATAAATTCGTGCCCGAACTTGTTGTAGTGAGCTTCGATGCTGTCGCGGGTGGTGCCGGCGACGGGCGTCACGATGTTGCGTTCCACTCCCAGCAGGGCGTTGGTCAGCGAGGACTTGCCTACGTTGGGCTTGCCTACGATGGTGATGCGGGGCAGGTCCTTGTACGGGTCTTCCGTCTCCGCCTCGGCGGGCAGCGCTTCCACGACGGCGTCGAGCAGGTCGCCCGTGCCGGAGCCGTTGGCGGCCGAGATGCTGTAAATCTCCCCGAGCCCGAGCGAGTAGAATTCGTACGCGTCGTACATTTTCGCACCTGTGTCCACTTTGTTGACACACAGCACCACGGGCTTCTTGGCGCGCCGCAGCACGTCGGCGATTTCGGCGTCATAGTCGGTGATGCCGGTGGCGGCCTCGACCATAAAGAGCACCACGTCCGCTTCGTCGATCGCTATCTGCACCTGGTCACGGATGGCGGCCTCGAACACGTCGTCGGAGTTGCTTGTGTAGCCTCCCGTGTCCACCACGGAAAACTCCCTGCCGCACCATTCGCAGCGGCCGTAATGCCGGTCACGGGTGACGCCGGCGGTGTCATCTACGATTGCCTGCCTGGCTCCTACCAGGCGGTTGAAAAGGGTGGATTTGCCGACGTTAGGACGTCCGACGATCGCTACGAGACTCATACAGTTTACATTCTTTGCACGCTTCGGACATCTCTCCGTCGCAGGCGGATTTGTTATGAAGCGCGGCGTCCACGTCCTTGAAGCAGCGGATGCCGCGCTTGCGCATTTCTTCATTCGAACCTACGTCATAGTTGGGGAACTCCTTGCCCCGCACCAGGATGTTGAAACACATTCCCAGCACACCCAGGCCGAGCAGCAGAGCGGCAACTATGATGGTGGCTCCCATATCAATAAATGAAATCGGTGCTTATAGGTTCGTAGTTATAGACTTTGTTGATGATGGACGCAAACACGGGGGCCATCGAAACAATCCTGATTTTGCTGTCACCTTCCAGCTCCGGGTGCGGGATGGTGTCGGTGATATAGACTTCCTCCAGGGCGGAATCGTGGATGCGGTCCAGTGCGCCGTCGGAGAGAATGCCGTGCGTGGCGCAGCAGCGCACGCTGGCGGCTCCTTTCTCCTTGAGCACGTCGGCTGCCTTGCAGAGGGTGCCGGCGGTGTCGATCATATCGTCCACGATGACGATGTTCTTGCCTTCGACGTCGCCGATGGCCTTGATTTCGGAGACGACGTTGGCCCTCTCGCGGGTCTTGTGGCAGATAATCACTCCGCAGTCCTGCTTCTCGCCGCCCAGCGACTTGGCGTAAGAGTTGGCGCGCTTGGCGCCGCCCATATCGGGAGCGGCAATGGCGAGGTCGGGAATGTTGAGAGCTTTGATGCAGGGGATGAATACCTTGCTGGCATATACGTGGTCCACGGGGATGTCGAAGAATCCTTGGATCTGGTCGGCGTGCAGGTCGCAGGTCATCACGCGGTCAGCGCCGGCGGCGGTCAGCAGATTGGCCGCGAGCTTGGCTCCGATAGCCACGCGGGGCTTGTCCTTGCGGTCCTGGCGGGCCCATCCGAAATAGGGGATTACAGCGATGACCTTGTCGGCGGAGGCGCGCTTGGCGGCGTCGATGGTCAGAAGGAGTTCCATCAGGTTGTCTGCCGGCGGGAAAGTGGACTGGAGGATGAACACGGTGGCTCCGCGCACGCTTTCGGCGAAGCAGGGCTGGAATTCTCCGTCCTTGAAGGGCGTAACCTGAAGGTCCCCCAGGTGCAGGGGCATCTCGTCAGAGAGCTTGATCTCGTTTAAATGGTCGATTACCTTGCAGGCGAAATTCCGGGAAGCCCTGCAGGCAAACAATTCCAAACGATGGCTGTGAATCATATTATTGAATGCTTTTTAGGATTGAGTCTATGTAATTAAGTATCTCGTCCCGTCCCTCTCCGGTGGAGGAACTGCTGCAGAACATAGGGGGAAGTTCTTCCCAGCTGCCCTGCAGGATAGCGCAATTCTTTTCAATCTGCCGTTTGAGCGCCATCGGTCCGATTTTGTCCGTCTTGGTGTAGATGATGGCGCAAGGAATGCCGTTCTCGCCGAGCTCGGAGAGGAAGTCCACGTCTATGGGGCGTATGTCGTGCCGGCTGTCCACCAGCACGAACAGGATGGCCATTTCCTCGGAATTGTGGACGTAGTCCCGTATCACCGCGACGAGCTCGTCCCGCATCTTGCCGGGAAGCTTGGCGTACCCGTAGCCAGGAAGGTCCACCAGGTACCAGCTGTCGTTGATGAGGAAATGGTTGATGACTTTCGTCTTGCCCGGGGTGGAGGAGGTCATCGCCAGTTTGCCGTTGCCGGTCAGCATATTGATGAGCGAAGACTTACCCACGTTGGAGCGGCCTATGAATGCGAATTCAGGCAGTTTTCTCTTCGGCTTCTGCGAAACCCGCGCACTGCTTCCAGCGAATATGGCCTCAGAGATTTTCATTTTCCCGTAATTTTTCCAGCACAAAGATACGCAAAAAATACGGATATTTTCAAGCGGTTCGCCTTCGATTCCTGCCAAATTCATCTTTCGGTGTTCAAGATATTCTTTTGCCCCCGGAGACCTTGAACGTGGAAACGGAGTCTGGCGTAGCTGAGGAGCGAATATGGCGTTCAAGATTCCCAGGGCGGATTGGAGATCTTGAACATAGAGCGGTCCGGGGGAGTTTTGGGAAAGTCGTGAAAAAGAGTTATATTTGAAAATTATGAATTTGGAGCAGGATTATATGGAGCTGCTGGAGCTGCAGCAGATTATTCAGGAGGGGATTGAGGACGCCTTGCCGGGAATCGTGCGGGTGCGTGCCGAGGTGGCGAGCGTGCAGCAGCGTTCCAACAACCACTGCTACCTGGAGCTCTGCCAGAGCGGCCCGCTGGGCGTGGTCGCAAAGGTGAGGGCTATCATCTGGAAGTCCCGAGCCGGTGCCGTGCTGGGCAAGTTCTCGAAGGCGAACGGCTCCGCTCTGCAGGCGGGAATGGCCCTCGTTTTCGAGGGACGGGTGAACTACAGTGAACTGTACGGCGTGTCCCTGATTATCGAAGACATCGATGTGGAACACACCCTGGGCGAGGCGGAGCTGCGCCGGCGCCGCACCCTCGAGAGGCTGGAAAAGGAAGGTCTGCTGGATATGCAGAAAGAGCTGGCTCTGCCCGACGTGCCGTACAGCCTCGCCGTGATTTCAGCCCACGATGCCGCGGGCTACGGGGATTTCTGTCGCCACCTGCTGGAAAACGAGTACGGATTCGCCTTCGAGGTGACACTGTTCGAGGCTACGATGCAGGGCGACGGCGCCCCCGCCTCCATCATCGCGGCCCTTGACAGAATTAAGAATGAGGGCGTTGATTACGATTCAGTTCTTATCCTGCGCGGCGGCGGCTCCGTGCTGGACCTTGCCTGCTTCGACGACTATGAGCTGTGCGAAGCCATAGCCCGTTTCCCGCTCCCGGTCCTCACCGCCATCGGCCACGACCGCGACGAGCACGCCGCCGACCGGGTGGCAAATATCAGCGTCAAGACTCCGACCGCCCTCGCCGACATATTCATCGACGCGCTCGCTGCCGAGGACGAGCGGATTACCGCCTTCCAGAACCGCCTGCGGCTCGCGTTCGCCGGCAAGCTGGCCCGCCTGGAGGAAGGCGTGACGAGGGCTGAGGCCCGCCTGCGCCTTTCGTTCGCAGGCAAGCTGGGCGTACTTGAGGAATGCCTCGGCCGTAACAAGTCCCGGCTGCAGCTGGCCCTGGTGTCGAAACTCTCGGCGGCCCAGGGCGCGGCAGACAAGCTGCAGGCCCGCATCCGCTTCGCCCTCAACGCGACCTTGACCGGCGCCGACGCGGCTCTCTCCAAGCTGGAGACCCGCATCACTGCGGCGAACCCGCGCCTGCTGCTGGAAAGGGGTTACACCCTCGTGGCCGGCGGCCGCGGCGCCCTCATCAAACGCGCATCCGAAGCTAAAGAAGGAGACCACATAAGCGTAATCTTCCCGGACGGCAGCTTGCACTGCCTGGTGGAAGGCATAACACACGAAACACAGAAGAATGGAAAAATTTGACTACAGCAAAGCGATGGCGGAACTCGAGCGTATAGCCGCCGCCATCGAGGACCCCTCGACGGGGCTTGATGACATCGACAAATACATCAAGCGCAGCACTGAGCTTATACAGGCCTGCAGGAAATACCTGCGCGAGGCCCGGGAAAAGATTGACAGCCTTAATGCACAATGAAAAAGATATACGAAACCGATCCCTGGCTTGAGCCGTGGAAGGGCGCTATCGACGCCCGCCACGAGCGTATCCTCTCCGAAAAGCGCAAACTCTGCGGAGAACGCTCCCTTTCCGATTCCGTCAACAACCACCTCTACTACGGACTGCACCGCGATGCTGACGGCTGGGTGCTGCGCGAATGGGCGCCCAACGCCAGCCGTATCTATCTTATCGGCGACTTCAACAACTGGAAGCGCACTCCCGACTACGCCCTCTCTCCCGTGGGCTCCGGCAACTGGGAACTGCGCCTGCCGCAGCTGTTCCTCACCCACGGTGCACTCTACAAGCTCTGGATAGAATGGCCCGGAGGCGGCGGCGAGCGAATCCCTGCCTACGCCACGCGCGTAGTTCAGGACCCCGACACCAAGGTCTTCTGCGCCCAGGTGTGGGACCCCAAGCCCTATGAATGGAAACACCGCGCCCCCGGAGCAAGGCCGCACCCTTTCATCTACGAGTGCCACATCGGGATGAGCAGCGAGAAGGAAGCGGTCGCCTCTTTCGATGATTTCCGCCTTCAGGTGCTTCCCAGGGTGAAGCGCCTCGGCTACGACACGCTGCAGATTATGGCCCTCCAGGAGCATCCGTACTACGGCTCCTTCGGGTACCAGGTGTCCAGCTTCTTCGCTCTCAGTTCGCGCTTCGGCACGCCGGAAGAGTTCAAGCGCCTCGTGGATGAAGCGCACGGCAAGGGCATCGCCGTCATTATGGACATAGTACATTCGCACGCCGTGGGCAACGTGGCCGAAGGGCTGGGCTGCCTGGACGGCAGGGAAGACCTGTACTTCTATCCCGGCGACGCCGGCCATCACCCCGCCTGGGGCACCCGGTGCTTCGACTACGGCAAGGACGAGGTCAAGTACTTCCTGCTTTCGAACTGCAAGTACTGGATGGAAGAATACCACCTTGACGGCTTCCGCTTCGACGGCGTCACGAGTATGCTCTACTGGAACCACGGCCTCGGCGCCGATTTCGGCGACTATTCGCTGTATTTTAACGAAGGCGTCGATGAAAACGCGGTCTGCTACCTCGGGCTCGCAAACAAGCTCATCCACGAGATCAACCCCAAGGCGATTACCATCGCCGAGGACGTGAGCGGAATGGCAGGTCTCGCCGCTCCTTTCGAAGCCGGCGGCGTGGGCTTCGACTTCCGTATGGCTATGGGCATAGCCGACCATTGGATAAAGTGGATAAAGGAAAAGAGCGACGAGCAGTGGAGCCCGAGCGAAATATGGTGGGAGCTTACCAACAAGCGCGCCGACGAAAAGACCGTCAGCTACGCGGAATGCCACGACCAGGCACTGGTGGGGGACAAGACCATAATTTTCCGCCTCATCGACAAGGAAATGTACTACAGTATGCGCAAGGACCAGCAGAATCCTCTCGTGGACCGCGGCATTGCGCTTCATAAACTCATACGTCTCGTCACCGCAGCGACCTGCGGAGGCGGCTATCTCGACTTTATGGGCAACGAGTTCGGCCACCCCGAGTGGATAGACTTCCCCCGCGAGGGCAACGGCTGGTCGTTCAAGCACGCCAGGCGGCTGTGGTCGATAGCCGACGACCCGTCCCTCCGTTACCACGGTCTCGAGGAGTTCGACAAGGTTATGGTGCATTTCCTGAAGAAAGAAAAGCTGCTCCGGTCCGCACCTGAGCTGCTGGTGGCCGATGAAGAGAAGAAGATTTTGATTTTCAAGCGGGAAAACTGTATCTTTGCACTGAATTTCAACCCGCAGGGTTCTTTTTTTGATTACGGCTTTTCAGCCCCTGAGGGGGAATTCGAAAAAGTGTTCGATTCGGACGAGTTCCGTTTCGGCGGCTTCGGCCGGCTGGCGCAGGCGGAGACCCACGTCTCGGCGCCCCAGCGTTCGCCCAACGGCAACCAGTCCTTCGACCATACGCTTTACCTGTACCTGCCTAGCAGGTGCGCTATTGTATTGAAGAAAAAGATTGTTTGATATGGCATTCTTGAAGTTCAACAAAAACGAGCTGGTCAATCTCTCATATTCGCTCAAGCGCGAGATTATCTGCTCCAACAAGACGGGCGCGTACAGCAATACCTCCATCGTGGGGTGCAATACCCGCCGCTACCACGGCCTTCTTGCCGTGACCCTCGACCGCTTCGGCGGGGATCACTATATGCTTCTGTCCTCGCTCGACGAAAGCCTGGTGATCCGCGGCAAGCAGTTCAACCTGGGCATCCACTGCTACGGTGACATCTATGAGCCCCGCGGCCACAAGTATGTCGTCGATTTTGCAGAGGATCCGGTGCCCAACATCACCTACAAGGTCGGTGACGTGATTTTCCGCAAGAGCCTCATTCTGGCCCTTGACAAGGACCAGGTGCTCATCAAGTACGAGCTCCTGTCCTCGCCGGTGCCCGTGACGCTCATCCTCAAGCCTTTCCTGGCGTTCCGCAACACCCACGCCCTTACCTCGCAGAACCCCCAGGCCAACACCTCCTACCAGGACATCCCCGGAGGAGTGTCGTTCCGTATGTATCCCAATTTCCCCGACCTCAACCTCCAGCTCAGCGATTCCAAGGCCGAGTGGAAATATCTTCCCTGCTGGAACAACCGCATCACCTACTCCGACGAGTACCGCCGCGGTTTCGACTGCACCGAAGACCTGTTTACCCCGGGCCTGTTCAGTATGCGGCTTACCTCGGGCGGTTCGGTGGTGTTCTCCGCATCCACCGCGGAAGAGAATCCCGCCCAGCTCAAACGCCGCTTCAACGGCTACGAAGCCAAGCTTCCTGTGGTTGACGACTATCGCGAGCAGCTGAGGCGCTGTGCCGACTGGCTCATTACCAGGCACAACGGAGTGGCTATGATCAACGCCGGCCTGTCCTGGCTCAAGACCGGTCTGCTGCGTGAGACGCTTATCGCCCTTCCGGGGCTTACCCTCAACGGCGCCGGCCGTCCCGCTCTCTTCGAGGAGATTCTGGACAACCTGATAGCGGCCGAGCAGGAGCGCCTCACGGTCCGCACGACCCAGGTTGAGGCCCCTCTGTACCTCGTGGTCGCTCTGCAGCGCTACATCGACTGGGGCGCCGAACCTGCCAAAGTATGGAAAAAGTACGGCAGCGTCGTCAAGATGATTCTGGACAGCTATCTGCCCGGGCGGCGCAAAGAAGTGGCTATGCATCCCAACGGCCTCCTGTGGGCCCAGGTCGACGGCGTCGCCCTGACTTGGATGAATGCTTACGTCGGCGGCAGGGCCCTGACCGAGAGGGCGGGCTACCAAATCGAGACCAATGCTTTCTGGTACAACGCCATCTGCTTCGCCCTTGAGATGGAGACCCGCTACGGTCTCAAGAACAGCGCGTTCACAACCCGCTGGGCCCCTATCTGCCAGATGGTACGCGGCAGTTTCAGGGACGTGTTCATCGATCCCGAGACCGGGCGCCTCGCAGACTATGTTGATGCGTTCGGCCGCAATATGGACACCCGCCCCAACCAGCTCTACGCCATCTGGGTAAAGAATTCCCCGCTCGACGAGGAGATGTTCCCCGAGGTGCTCAGGATAATCGACAACGAGCTGGTCACATCCCGCGGCATCCGCACTCTCTCTCCCCGCGACCCCAAGTACAAGGGCGTGTACGAGGGCTCCCAGATTGAAAGGGACCTTGCCTATCATCAGGGCTGCACCCGCCCCTTCCTGCTGGAGCCTTACATAGAAATGAGTTTCAAGGTCAAAGGACCTTCGTTCCTGAAGCGTGCCGAATGGCTCATCGAGGGATTCTGGGCCGACCTGAGCAAGCACGGCGTAGGCGCATTCTCCGAGCTATATGACGGAGATCCGCCCCACGAGCCCCACGGAGTCATCTCCTCGGCGCTCAGCACGGCCGCACTGCTTGCGGTAAGCGATATGATTGAAAAATACAAGGAGGCATAAAATGACAGTTTTGATGTTCGGATGGGAGTTTCCTCCCCATATTGCAGGCGGTCTGGGGACTGCTTGCGAGGGCATAGTCAAGGGCCTGGCCTACAACGGGGTCAAGACGCTCTTCGTGATGCCCAACGCCTCCGGCGACGAGGACCAGAGCGCCACTACCATACTCAACGCCAGCGACGTGGCTGTCCGCAACGTGAGCGACACGGTCGAGGAGTTCATCGGCAAGGTCAAGTTCCTGTATGTGGACTCCAACATAGTGCCCTATGTCGATCCCGACGAGTACTTCGCCGCCATCGAGAAGATGAAGGCGGAGAGCCGCACCCAGACCACCGTGGGCTTCGGCCAGAAGTTCAAGTTCTCCGGCAAGTACGGGGCCAACCTTATGGAAGAGGTGTCCCGTTACGCGCAGGTGGGCGGCACCATCGCTATGGAGCACAAGGATGAGTTCGACATCATCCACGCCCACGACTGGCTGACCTACCTCGCCGGCATCGCCGCCAAGGAACTTACGGGCAAGCCTCTGGTGGTCCACGTCCACGCCACTTCCTACGACCGCGGCGACGAAAAGCATATGGACAGCCGCGTGCTTGACATAGAGAAGCGCGGAATGATGGCCGCCGACCGCGTGGTCACCGTCAGCGACCTGACGCGCGGCATAGTGATCAACAAATACGGAATAGACCCCGCAAAGGTCGTCACGGTCCACAACGCCGTCGATTTCAGCGGCCGCGAGAACGTCACCGTGGAGCGCGGAATCAAGGACAAGGTCGTGACTTTCCTCGGACGCATCACCTTCCAGAAAGGCCCCGAGTATTTCATCGATGCCGCCGCCAAGGTGCTCAAGCGCACGAAAAACGTGCGTTTCGTGATGGCCGGCAGCGGAGATATGATGAACCGCGCCATATGTCAGGTAGCCCGTCTGGGCATATCAGACCGCTTCCACTTTACCGGCTTCCTCCGCGGGGCCGAGGTGCAGAAGATGTTTGCCCTGTCGGATGTGTATATTATGCCGTCGGTCTCCGAGCCTTTCGGCATTTCGCCCCTCGAGGCTATGCGTAGCGGCGTGCCTTCGATCATTTCCCATCAGTCGGGCGCGGCAGAAGTGCTCAAGTACGCCCTCAAGGTGGATTTCTGGGATGTGGATGCCCTTGCCAACGACATCTACGCCCTCGTGACCTATCCCGCCCTGACGGAGTTCGCCTCCAAGCAGGGATACGATGAGGTCAATGAACTTAAGTGGAACGGCGCCACAGCCAAATTGAAAAAAGTTTACGAATCACTGTTATGAAAAAGTCAATCTGCCTTTATTTCCAGGTCCATCAGCCAACGAGACTACGTCAGTACCGCTTCTTCGATATAGGCAAGGACTCCCACTACTATGACGACTTCGCCAACCGCACCATCCTCCGCAGGGTGGCTCAGAAGTGCTATCTTCCTATGAACGAGCTCCTGCTCGAAGCGATAGGGAAGAGCAAGGGCAAGTTCAAGGTGGCTTTTTCCATCTCCGGTTCAGCCCTCGAGCAGTTCGACCGTTACGCTCCCGAGGTGCTTGAGAGTTTCCGTAAACTGGCTGCCACCGGCTGCGTGGAGTTCCTGTGCGAGACCTATTACCACTCGCTCGCGTCCCTGGCCGCACCTTCCGAGTTCATCCATCAGGTCGAGAAGCACAAGAAGCACGTCCAGGATGCCCTGGGCGTAGTCCCCACCGCTTTCCGCAACACCGAGCTCATCTACTCCGACGACATAGCCCGCCAGGTGTACGACCTCGGCTTCAAGACTATGCTGACCGAAGGCGCCCGCCATATTATGGGCTGGCAGAGCCCCAACTATGTCTATCTTGCCGAGTCCCAGCCCAAGCTCAAGCTTCTCCTGCGCAACTACGGCCTGAGCGACGACATTGCATTCCGCTTCTCCGACAAGGGCTGGAAGGAATGGCCCCTCACCGCGGAGAAGTATGTCGGCTGGCTCGCTGAGGCCGAGGGCGACATCATCAACCTGTTTATGGACTACGAGACCTTCGGCGAGCACCAGAAGGCCGAGAGCGGCATATTCGACTTTATGCGTGCGCTGCCGTCGCAGGCCCTCGCCGCCGGACTCAGCTTCGTCACCCCTTCGCAGGCGACTAAGAATGTCAAGCCCGTGGCTTCCCTGAGCGTTCCCGACCCCATCTCCTGGGCGGACGAGGAAAGGGACCTGAGCGCCTGGCTCGGCAACGAACTCCAGCAGGACGCATACAACAAGCTCTACCGCCAGACCGAAAAGCTCGCCCTCATCGGCGATCCTGAGCTGTGGGCTGACTTCGGCCACCTGCAGGAAAGCGACCACTTATATTATATGTGTACCAAATTCTTCTCGGACGGTGAAATCCACAAGCGCTTCAGCCCTTACGAGACGCCCTACGAGGCGTTCATCAACTATATGAACGTGCTCAGCGATTTCATTATCAGGGTGAACGACGCACAATAGTCCGGCAGATTATGAAATTTTTTATTATCTTCGCGGGCTAATTCAGAACAAGATGCAGAACAACAGATTTGATATAGGAGAACCGGCCTGGAAAAGCGTGATGGTCACGCGCCATCTGCCGGAAGAACTCAAAGGGCTCGAGACCCTTTGCAAGAACCTTTGGTGGTGCTGGAACGAAGATGCCAAGTTGCTCTTCCGTTCCATCGACGCAGACATCTGGCACACTTCCGGCCACAACCCGATGGCCATACTCGACAAGGTCAGCCTCAAGCGCTACAACGAGCTGGCAAAGGACGTGTCCTTCCTGTCGAGGCTCGGAGCCGTGATGGATGAATTCAACCGCTATATGTCGCTCAAGAAGGACCGCAAGGAGCCTTCCATAGGATATTTCTGTATGGAGTACGGCCTTGAGACCTCCCTGAAGATTTATTCCGGCGGTCTGGGCATCCTGGCAGGCGACTACCTGAAGGAGAGTTCGGATATGAACGTGAACCTCGTGGCAGTGGGACTTCTGTACCGCTACGGTTATTTCACCCAGCGTATCACTCCCCAGGGCAACCAGGTGGCGGAATACGACGCCCAGGACTTCCTCAAGATTCCTGCCGAGCCCGTGCTCGGAGAAGACGGCACCTGGAAGACCATCAAGATGACGATGCCCGGCCGCGATATGTTCGCCCGTATCTGGAAGGTCGCCGTGGGCCGCACCGACCTGTATCTTCTTGACACCGACTTCGAGGCCAACCTTCCCGAAGACCGCCAGGTGACCCATCAGCTCTACGGAGGTGACTGGGAGAACCGTCTCAAGCAGGAAATCCTGCTGGGCATCGGCGGCGTGCGGGCCCTGCGTGAGCTCGGCCTCAATCCGACCATCTACCATCTCAATGAAGGCCACGCCGCATTCGCCGGCCTGGAAAGGTTGCGCGAGTATATGCAGGACCAGCATCTGGATTTCAACGAGTCTCTCGAGCTGATTCGCGCCAGCGGCCTCTTTACCACCCACACCCCCGTGCCTGCCGGCCACGACTCCTTCGACGAGGGCCTGCTCGGCAAGTACCTCGGCCACTACCCAGGCCGCTTCGGAATCGATTGGGACACAATGATTTCGCTTGGTAAGATCCATCCCGAAGACGCAGGCGAGAAGTTCTCGATGAGCGTGCTCGCGGCCAATATGAGCCAGAACGTCAACGGCGTGTCTATGCTCCACGGCAAGGTGAGCCGTGAAATCTTCAAGGATATGTACAAGGGCTACCTGCCCGAAGAGTTGCATATCAGCTATGTGACCAACGGCGTGCATTATGCTACCTGGGCGGCCCGCGACTGGAAGGCCATACATTACAAGGTGTTCGGCCCCGAATTCCGCAGCGGCCACTACGACAAGAGCTGCTTCGACCGTATCTACAAAGTCCCTGACGACGAGATATGGAACGTGCGCAAGATTTTGAAGGCCGAGCTCGTCAAGACCGTCACGGAGCGCATTTCCGACCCGAGCCTCTGCAGCCATTACACGCCTACTCAGATGGTGAAGATCGGCGAGACCTTCCGTCCCGAAGTGCTGACAATCGGTTTTGCCCGCCGCTTCGCGACCTACAAGCGCGCCACCCTCCTGTTCAGCGACCTGGACAGGCTCGACGCCATCGTCAACAACCCCGAGCGCCCTGTGCAGTTCGTCTTTGCCGGCAAGGCCCATCCGGCCGACGGCGCTGGCCAGGACCTCATCAAGCAGATTATCGACATCTCCAAGCAGGACAGGTTCCTGGGCAAAATCGTGTTCGTGCCCGGTTATGACATCCGCCTTGCGAAGCGCCTCGTGCAGGGTGTCGATGTGTGGCTCAACAACCCTACCCGTCCCCTCGAGGCTTCCGGCACTTCCGGCGAGAAGGCCGCTATGAACGGCGTTATGCACTTCTCCGTGCTCGACGGATGGTGGGTCGAGGGCTACCAGGAAGACGCCGGCTGGGCCCTTCCGCAGGAGCGCACCTATGAGGACCAGCACTATCAGAACGAGCTCGACGCCGCCACGATCTACGCAACCATCGAGAACGAGATAGCGCCCGCATACTACAACTTCAACGACCGCACCCACATCTCCAAGGAGTGGGTGGGCTACATCAAGAACACCATCGCGAAGGTGGCGAGCAACTTCACCACCAACCGTATGCTGACCGACTACTGCAACCAGTACTACATCCCGCAGGCTGCCCGCTACAACGATCTTTCCGAGAACGGCAACGCCCGCGCCCGTTATATAGCGGCTTGGAAGCAGAAGATGCTCTCCGAGTGGGACAACATACGCGTGGTGTCTTGCCAGCAGCCCGACGCATCCTACGTGGTGTCCAAGAACGACCCCATCCACGGACAGGTGGTCCTGGATCTGGGCCGACTGAAGCCGGAAGACATAGGCGTGGAGATGCTCTTCGCTACCTCCGACTCCAAGGGCCGTCTGCACATCCAGGAGGTGATGCAGTACGATATGGTGGAGTTCAAAGACGGTATTGCCAGGTACGAGACTTCCGTAGAGCCGGACCGCACCGGTATGTACCAGGTGGGCATCCGTATGTACGCCAACAATCCGGCCCTGCCGCACCGGCAGGACTTCCCTCTGGTCAAATGGCTGTAGTCGCCACAGGCTTTTTCGACGGTGTCCATCCCGGGCACCGTCTTGTCATTGATACTCTCCTTGCCGAGGCCGCAGCCAGGGGCGAGGAGAGTGTCGTTGTTACATTCTGGCCGCACCCGAGGGCCGTACTGCAGAATGGCGCCGATTCCCTGCGTTATCTTACTGCCCGCGAGGAGAGGGTGGCGCTGCTCCGTTCGCTGGGCGTGGACAGGGTGGAGACCGTTCCGTTCACGAAGGACTTTGCTTCGCTTTCGTGCGGGCAGTATCTGGAAATACTGTGCCGGGATTACGGATGTTCGTCTCTCGTGCTGGGCTATGATACCCGGTTCGGGAATGGGCAGGAGGGCCCGGAAGAGATTGCCGCAGCGGCCCGCAGGCTGGGACTCGGGGTCACGATAGCCCCTCCGGTTTGTTCGCCCGATGGCGCTCCGATATCTTCCAGCCGAATCCGCAGCGCGCTGGAGCAGGGGGATGTGGCTCTTGCCGCGGCCCTTCTCGGCAGGCCTTATCGCCTCCACGGAGTCGTCGTGTCCGGCAACCATCTTGGCCGTACGATAGGATTCCCGACGGCCAATATGAAACTCTATGAGCCTCTGATGCTCATTCCTTCCAACGGCGTTTACGAGACGCGTGTCTATGTCGGCAGCGCTCCGGGGAGTGTGATTCCGGAGACGTCGCTTCGCTCCCCCTCCCACTCCGTGGGCCCCTCCCGTTCCAAGCCACGGACGGCAATGCCTCCGGAATCACACTCCCCGGAGCGCTACCTGGGACTGACAAACATAGGAATACGCCCGACGGTTGGGGAGCGTAACGCTCTCACCATCGAGACACATATCCTGGATTTCGACCAGATGATTTACGGGCTCGACATCACGGTGGACTTCATCTCCCGCATACGCGACGAACGCAAGTTTGCCTCCCTCGGGGACCTTCGGCTTCAGCTTGAAGCCGATGCCCGGAGCATTTCCTGACGGAAAGAAACTACCACTCGTTGTCGGGGTTGTCTCCGCCAACCAGAGTTTCAGTGTTCGAATCTTCCAGCAGATTGGTTTCGAGTGCGTTTTCGAGATCAACAGTCTCAGGTATGATGTATTGCTTTTTAGTCATAGATGGAGGTTTTATTTGCATACGGGACGAATGACGAGTCCGTTACATCTTCCGCTTCCGTAAAAAGCGTGCGTGGATGACACCTCGGGAAGGTATAGTCTAAACCAAGCTGCGGAGTTGTCATCGCTGAAAGTCGTAAGAGATGAACACCAGTAATATCCCTCGTCGGTATCTATGATTTCGTTTCCGCTAGCAGATCCTGTAATAGGGAGGAAAATGCTGTTTGAATTGGACTTGCTGCTCACAAGATAGCCATCAACACCATTGACGGTGGTGACAGTCCAGTTGCAGTGGTTTCTTAATTCTTCCTGTTCGCTGTGGGTCGGCATACGCCATTCTCCTCCAAGCAGAACGTGAGCGGCATCATCTGCCGCTTCGAGTTCCCTGAGGTTGTCCACCGTGCCGAGTGAACTGTCAGAATTGTACTTGGTCAGCGCTTTATTTGTTCCCCACTTGTAATTGTCCCAGCCATAATACTGCTTGGGCAAAATCTCTCCCCACGCAAAGAAGTCGCCAACACCCTCCGGTGCGGCCGCTCCAAGGTTGAAAGAAGCCCACTTGAGCCCTGAAGGAAGTCCGAGATCAACCGCCTCGGGAATTGCGGCGACAGCCTGGATCCTGTCGGCATAAGTGCTCCAGTACTGAGCTGATTTGTAGGTATCTACAGAGGCGGCGGGGACGTAGATGGATTCGATTGCCGGGAACTCAAGACTCCATTGGTAAGAGACCTTGGGAGCATCTGTTGCAAGACTGTAGATAGTCTTCAAAACGCTTCCGCGGATAAAACTGATCCTGCTTACAGAACTTGGCAGAGTCAGGGATTCAAGTTCTACAAGTCCGTCGAATCCGTAATCCACGGAGGTTATGCCATCTGGGATAAAATACTCAGTGAGACCGGAGGGAGCAAAAGCGATAATTCTGGTTCCATCAATCAGACAGCGGCCGTCTGCAGATGCATAACGACCCGAGAAAGACCTAAGGGACCGGCATTGGTCAAACACTCCGCTGCTGACGTGCGTACCTTGTGGTATGTTTACTGATTCGAGGCCGGAACAATTACTGAATGCGCTGACGGATATTTCGGTAACGGCCTCAGGGATTATAATTGATTTTAATGAACTGCAACCGACGAAAGATTGTGAGCCGATTATGGTAAGGGAAGATGGCAATACGACTGAAGTCTGTTCGCTGCTGTCGGAAAAACCCCTGGGACCAATTTTAGTTATCCCTTCGGGGATTGAATATGTAGTCAATCCAGCCGGGGCAAAAGACAACACTGTGTTGTCTTTGACCAGCAATCTGCCATCAGAGCTTGCATATGGTCCGGAGAAACGTGCAAGACTCCCGGCATTGAATGCGGGATTTCCCTGGATGATATCGGTTTCAGGAAAGTACAAAGAAGAAATGCCGGAGTTATTAAGTATTGAAGAACCGCAAAAACTCAGGTGTTCAGGAAGTTTAATTTCACGCAAGTTGCGGCATCCTCCGAAAGCGCAGAATCCGATTTTATCGACAGATGCAGGAATACGGACTGTAAGCAGGGTGCTTTTATTGTAAAAAGGTGCGTTGATGCTGCTGGTAAGGCTCTCATCCCCAATCATAGTGACATCTCCGTCAAAACGGATGATGCCTTTGCCGTTTGCGTAGGTATTGGAGACTATATTTGCTCCGAATACGCCGGTATTATTGGGGACGATTATATTCCCGTCCGTGGTTGTGTACCAGATTTCGTTGTCAGGTTGCTTCTCTTCCGGAATCGCCTGGATCCTGTCGGCATAAGTGCTCCAGTACTGGGCTGATTTGTAGGCTTCAACAGATGCTGCGGGGACGTAGATTGTGTAGTCGCCGTTGCAAATGTATCTCGCTCCTGTCGGCGGCGTTTGCGCCAAGATCGTGAGAGAACTCAAGTTGCGGGGAAGGCAGGCAGTCCCCATACTGGTAACCGATGCGGGGATTACCAAGTCGCAGGTCAAACCGCTGCCCTCAAAGGCTTCGTTTCCGATTGTAGTAAGTGTTGAGGGTAATGTGACTGTATGTAAGTCAAAAGCGTAAAAGAATGCCAACGTCCCAATTTCACGGACTCCTTCGGGGATGTCATAAACCCCGCTGCCATAAGGCGCAAATGCGACCAGAACGTCGCCGTCAATCAGGCATCGTCCGTCTTTCGTGGCATATTTTCCGGAAAAATAATCAATTGAATAACACCCGCAGATTGCTCCAGGAGTCAGCGAGACCATAGATTCAGGGATTTCCATTGTCTCTATGCTTCCGCATATGTAAAAAGCTGAATGGTTCATATTCTGGAGAGTATTGGGGAGAGTTACCTTTTGCAGGTCGTCGCAATAATAGAAGGTATAATTCGTAATAGATTTTACACCGTTTGGAATTGTGTATTCAGTGAGTCCGGCAGGTGCGAAACTTCTCAACTCGTCATCAACGATAAGACATCTATGATCTGCTGAGGCATATCCGCCATATATTGATTCCAGGCTCTGACATCCTTGGAATATGTTCATAGCATCGGCCGGATACTCATAATTATCAGGGAGAGTTACTGAAACAAGGGATGTGCGGCCGAAGGCGAAACGCCCGATATATGCAACGGACTGAGGAATGTAAATATCACAAAGAGCTGAGGCGCCTAGGAAAGCAAAACGTTCTATAGATTCTACGGACTCCGGAAGAAGTACTGTTTTGAGGGTTTTGCAATCCCGGAAGGCATCGTCGCCGACTTTTTTTAGAGCCCTATCAAAGGCAAGAACACCTTTCTCGTCTGTATAAGTATTCGATACAATCGTTGCATCAAAATGACTTTGATCATATGGCTCGACGATATTTCCGTCAGTTGACGTGTACCAGATTTCATTGTCCGGCTGAGTAGCGGTACCGCCGGTAAGTTCTATTTCTACCGGGGCCATACGGGAGATGGTGTTCCTGCTGATAGTGAGGGCCTTTGTGCTGGATTTGGTGAAGGTGCTGCCGTCAGGGGCGCTGACGGTGATTGTGAAGCCGCTGTTGAGTGTGACAGGCGGCAGGACGAACCAGAATTCGGTGAAATCAGAGGCGTCGGCGTTTAGGGTGACAGGGGAGGAACAGGCGAGAGTCACTTCATCGGAAGCGCTTCCGTCCATAGTGAGAACAGGCAGCCCGCCGACTGTCATAGCGATGCTGGCCTTGCCGGAGATGGCTTCGCCGCCGTTGCTTTTGAGCAAAAGCGAGGATACTCTTGCATCGGCCCCATAAAGCTTGAAGGACAGTACTCCGCCGGCGTTCTTGAACATCAGCTTGTTGTCGCTGGCTGCCGCGACCATAATATTGGCGCCGGGCCCGAAAGAGTCTTGCGCCCAGGTCTGGGTAGAGGGAAGGTTGACAACGATGACTTCGTCATTGCTGATTTTTGTGCCTTCTGCATAGGGATATATGGCGTAGATGGCACTGATGGGATTTGCCGTAATGAAGTCGGATGACTGGATTATAGAGAAGGAGCCGGAGTTGTCTCCTGTTTCGCCATTGAAGCGGTACTGCTGGTTGTAAGTGTCCCGGTTGAAGATAGAGACGCGGTCGTCTTCGTTCCAGAGCACGCGGTATTGGTTGTCGGTGTGGGTCTTGGTGGTATCCGGACTTTCCACGCTGGCGTAGAATTCTTCATAAACGTGACCGAGAGGGGCAAGTTCCCGCTCATTTGTCGCACAGGATGCAAGAATCAGGGCGGCGCAGCATTCGGCGAGGTAGATGTTCAGTACTTTATTCATATTGGAAATTATTGTAATCTAAGCATAAAGCTGGTTAAAACTTTCAAAGATAGCCATTTGACAACAGATTTGCAAGCAGTTGTGTCATAACGGGTCATTTCCGCCACAAATGTTGGATTCTCGTAAAACGGATAGAGTATGTAAGTACCGTCAAGGTATGCCGTATATATATTTGTTAAATTAATATATATACAGTATCTTTGTAACCGTATGGAAACGGTTCAAAGAAAACTGATTGACCTGAGGGCCCCGGTGGTGAGGGCTATCAGCGTGAAAGCCAGGGCCAAGTCAATGACATTCAAGCGATATGTGGAGCAGCTGGTAGAGGAGGATGCTGCCCGGGACGGCGGTCTCGGGCTGATTCCCGAAGAAGTGACGGATCCTGTCCTCATCGGAATGGTTGGTATGGCCGCCGGAGACTCCGACCCCGGAGATGACCGTCTCGATTACATTCTTTCCAAACTCCACGGTCGATGAAGATTTTCCTGGACACAAATGTCTTTCTCAATCCTCTCCTGGCCGAGAAGAACTGTTACGACTGCCTGCGGGTGCTGGACGGATGGAAGAGATGCGGACTTGTCAGCGAAGTCGTGACGAGTTATCTGTCGATGGCCAATATCGCCTATGTACTGCGGAAGAGGACCGGAAAAGAAAAAGTCGCTCCGACCATCAGCAATTTGTTCAAATACATTAGTTCCGTAACGGACAGCACTGGGGTTGAATACGAATATGCTTGTGTGTTGAGAGGCCCGGATTTCGAGGATATTCTTCAATATGTCAACGCTTCGCTCAGCGGATGCGATTATATAATCAGCTGCAACAAGGCTGATTTCCAGAAGATTGCCGACCCTGATGCCGTGCTTGGCCACCAGGGCCCGCGAATATTGACTCCTGCGGAGTTTATCTCCGCGTTTTTCGAGTAAAGAACTGATTGATAATGCCTATCGACTCTCATTCCGGAAATCCTCTTCCGCCCACGGTGACGGGCCCGGAAGCTATGCTCCAGGCCATCAAGGAAGCAGGGCTGATTCCGTTCTTTGCTAATCCGATTCCCGGCTTTTCCATTGAAGAGAAGACCCCTCCCGGAGACTGGTTCACCGGGGAGAGTCTCGGTCCCTGGGACTGGAAGATTTATTGCGTGCAGAGCGGTGATATAGCATACGGCAAGTTCCTATGGGGCGGGAAGGCGGCTTTTGCCACCGTGGACGTCTATCGGGAACTTATGAACTGGAGGCGCAGCCAGCCGCGATATGCGCCTACCGCCGACCAGCAGCGTGTGCTGGACCTGATTGAGCGGCAGGGGAGCATCGGAGTGCGCGATGTGCGGGAACTTCTCGGCATAAAGAAAGGCGCCGCCGATTCCCTGCTCTCCCGCCTGCAGATGCAGACACGGGTGATTACGGGTGATATAGAACGGGTGTACCGGGGCGCGGAGCTGCGCTATGAAGGCTGGCAGCGCTCGTCTTTCTGCTCGCCGGAATCGCTCTTCGAGGAAGAAGAGTTCCCTTTTCCCGGCTTTGTGCCGCGGAGCCTCCGCTCTGCCCATACGCCGGAGGAATCCCTTGAATACCTGATGGATACGATACATCGCGCTGCGCCTTCCGCGACCCGCGCCCAGATGGAAAAGATGTTGAGATGACGCTTGGAGGACATTACGGCGCGAGGCGCCTTTTTATCTCATCGCTTCCCTTGATAGGGATGATGGTGCTGATAAGTATATACAGCATCGTGGACGGCCTGTTCGTGTCCAACCTCGTGGGGACGACCGCCTTCGCCGCGCTCAATCTCATCTGGCCTGCGATTGGAGTGGTGGGCGCCCTGGGCCTGATGGTTGGCACGGGCGGCGCCGCCCTCGTGTCCAAGACCCTCGGAGAAGGAGACGAGCCCCGGGCGAACCGCTACTTCAGTATGTTCACGGAGTTCATCCTGCTGCTTTCCGTGGTGCTCGCCGTACCTCTTTTTATATGGATGGAGCCGCTTGCCGTGGCAATCGGGGCCGAGGGCGAGATGGTGCGGCAGTGTGTCATCTACGGCCGTATATGTGCCGCCGGTATGCCCGCGTTTATGATGCAGATGGGGATACAGCCGTTCTTTATGGTAGCGGGCAGACCCCGTATGGGCACCTGGATTTCCCTCGTCAGCGGACTGCTTAACATCGGCCTCGACGCGCTTTTCATCATCGTCTGCGGCTGGGGCCTCGCCGGTGCCGCCGCGGGCTCGATGCTGGCCTGCTGCTTCGGCGGCTTCTATCCGCTGTGGTACTTCAGCAGCCGTTTCAACCGTAGCTCGCTGGCTTTCAAGGCGACCGGCTTCGAGTTCGGACCCCTTGCCAAGGCCTGCAGCAACGGCTTGTCGGAGTTTGTCGGCAACATTTCGTTCAACATCGTGTCGATGTGCTACAACTGGCAGCTGATGCGCTTCTACGGGGAGAACGGCGTCGCCGCGTACTCGGTCATCCTGTACCTCGGCTTCATCTTCGTGGCCGTGTACTCGGGCTACAATATGACCGTGACGCCGCTGGTGGGCTTCAATTTCGGGGCGGGCAACAAGCGGGAACTACGCAGCCTGCTGCGGCACAGCCTCACCCTTATGCTGGTTCTGGGCGTGATTCTCGCAGGTACGGCGGAATTGCTTGCCGGCCCGGCTGCCCGGCTCTTTGTCGGTTACGATTCCGAACTGACGGCTCTGACCGTCCACGCCACGCGCCTCTATGCGCCGTCATTCCTGATCACGGGTCTTACCTTGTTCGTATCAGCCTGGTTCACAGGCCTCAACAACGGCCCTGTCTCGGCGCTGGCCTCATTCAGCAGGACCTTCGTGTTCGAACTTTCCTGCGTATTCCTCCTGCCAGTGTTGCTGGGCGTCAACGGCATCTGGCTCTCCGCCCCGGCCGCGGAGATTCTTTCGCTCTTCCTCGGCGCCGCACTTCTGCTACGCTTCCGCTCACGGTATGGGTACTGATGCTATGAGAGAGTTTGCTGAGAGGACCGTGGTCATAGCGCCGGATTCATTCAAGGAATGTCTGAGTTCTGTGGAGGTCTGCAATATCATTGCCGACGAGATTGCTGGTCTGCATCCGGGATGGCGCCTGGTAAAATGTCCGCTGTCGGATGGTGGAGAGGGATTTTCAGAGGTGCTTTCCGAGCGTCTGGGAGCGGAGCGCGTGAGTGTCCGGGTCACGGGACCGCTCGGGGAGAGCCTTGAAGCGCGCTACGGGAGAAAGGGGGATACGGCCATTATGGACGTGGCTTCGGCTTGCGGACTGCAGCTCGTGAATCCTGCTGAGAGAAATCCGCTCCTGGCTACGACCAAAGGCGTGGGGGAGATGATGCTTTCTGCGTACAAGGCCGGTTGCCGGAGGTTCGTGCTTGGTCTCGGTGGCTCTGCGACTTGCGACGGCGGTGCGGGGATGATGTCGGTCAGAGGTTTACAGGAGATAGCGGGGGACATAAAGATTGAGGTGCTTTGCGATGTGGTGAATCCGTTCATAGGAACTGACGGGGCGGCGCGCGTCTTCGGGCCGCAGAAAGGGGCTTCCCCGGCGGTTGTGGAGTTGTTGGAGGAGAGAATGCGGGAACGCGCAGAAACAATTTTGCGGGAGACTGGGACAGATGTTTCCTTGCTGCCGGGGGCCGGTGCGGCCGGCGGCATTGCCGGCTCGCTGCTGGCGTATTTTGATGCCGCTTTGCTCCCGGGGATCGATACTTTTTTGGACTATGTGGGCTTCGATGAATTAGTCGGGGAAGCGGGACTGGTCATAAGCGGTGAAGGCCGGTCGGATTCCCAGACACTTATGGGCAAGGCGCCTTTCGGCGTTTTGAGACGCACCTCTGCCGTCGTCCCTGTAATCCTGATTTCCGGAACAGTTGAGGACCGGGCGGCCCTGCTCGGCGCGGGCTTCTCCGAGGCCGTGCAGATTACGCCCGCGGGAATGCCGCTTGCCGAGGCCGTCAAGCCTTGCACCGCCGAGCGCAATCTCCGCTCCGCCGTAAAGGCTTTATTCTGAATCCGGCATCTCCCCGCCATCCATTTGCAAAACCGGCCGTTCAACCCGCGGCCGCTGCTTTTCCCCGCGTTCCGGGTGCGAAACCGGCGCTTCTGCCCACGGCCGCTGCGTTTTCCCGCCTTCCGGGTGCGAAACCGGCCGTTCTACCCCCGGCCGCTGCTTTTCCCCGCGTTCCGGGTGCGAAACCGGCGCTTCTGCCCCCGGCCGCTGCGCTTCTCCTCCTCCTCCTCCCGTGTGCGTAACCGGCCGTTCTGCCCGCGGCTGCTGCGCTTCTCCTCCACACCTCCTTCCTCCCCGACATCCGGACCGCCCCTGCGCCGCCGCCCCACCCCTGCTTCCCCTTTTTCCTGCCTCGCCACACGCCGCTTCGCCTTGCCTTCCCCTCCCTTCCCGCCTCGTCCCTGCGCCGCCGCCCCTCCCCTGCTTCCCCCTCTTTTCCTACCTCGTCCCTGCGCCGCCGCTTCGTCCCTGCTTCCCCTTTTTCCTGCCTCGCCACTGCGCCGCCGCTCCGCCCCGTCTTTCCCTCCTTTCCAGCCACGCCCTTGCAAAACGTAGTAGCTATCCCATCCCTCCCTACCTTCCGTAGTGTGCGGTCTCGGTGTTGGAGATGGGACGAGACTGCTGTTTTTCCGGGGTTTTGTGTGGTCTCGGTGCCGGAGAAGGGACGAGACTGCTGTTTTTCCGGGGTTTTATGCTGTCTCGGTGCTTGAGAAGGGACGAGACTGCTGTTTTTCCGGGGTTTTGTGCGGTCTCGGTGCTTGAGATGGGACGAGACTGCTGCTTTTCCGGGGTTTTATGCTGTCTCGGTGCTTGAGAAGGGACGAGACTGCTGTTTTTCCG
>ONLD01000003.1 GCA_900318565.1 uncultured Bacteroidales bacterium | reverse complement strand
TTGTTCTCGCGTTATCATATGACTGTCAGTTTGTATCAGTGGGGCAAAGTTACATCCCACTAAGGCAAACTGACAGTCGTACTTGTTCGGATGTTTACACTGTAGCGGGTTTATAGTGTATGAAACGGACATTTGTCATATTATTGATGCTGCTCTTGCTGCCTTGCCTGAGTGTCAATGCGCAGGAGCCCTTGCCTGAGGCCGGGGCGGCCCAGGATACGCTTTACCGGAATCCCGGTCAGGGGAAAGTCGCCTCTGCATTGGGGCTGGGAGACATTTTGGTCGGCAGCGCCGTGATTCCTGCGTCTATTGCCATCGTCCCGCTTATATATGCCTTACAAAACGAAGCGGTTTCGCTGCTGGACGGGCTTTTAGTAACTTTTATTATGGCTGAATACGCAGCACTTGGGATTCCGCTCGGAGGTGCGGTCATCTCCCTCGGGCTTCCTCTGTACGTCGCCGGTACTGCGGCCAGGCGCTATCCTTACAATTGGAGGACGGCAAGATACGCTGACGCCCTGAAGGGTAAGATGTCTTATACGGCATTCTACGATTTTGGCGCAGGGTTTGTTCAGGGCGATGGCCCCGTCGTGGATGTGGGCCTTACTGTAGAATACAACCGGGATTATCATTGGGCTTTTGGCGGGGGCTTGAACCTTTCCGCGCCGTTTGAGCCTACATTCCTCAGGCTCCCCGTGTTCGCCGACGTGAAGTACTCTTTCCTTGACAGTATGCTTACGCCCTATGTCGGAGTCTCCGCAGGCGCGGAAGTCGTGAAATGGGGCTTTTACGGCAGCGCGGAATTGGGAATGAGAATAAGGACGTCCACTGCGGGCCCGAACTCAATGCTTTCCGGCTTGCAGGTAAAGTACCTTGAAAACAAATTCTATCTCGTTTTCAAGAACGCCTTCGTCTTCTAGCTTTTGGCTCCAGCGCCTCTTCGCGCCGCCTCTCAGAATTTGAGCTCTTCTCCGCGGTAGAAGTCCAGAAGCTTGGCCTGGTAGAGACACTGGTAGCGGGCCTGGATGTGCTCCGAGGCGGCTTTGAGCCAGGCATTTCGGGCGTCGTTGTAGTCGGCGATGCCGGCTTTACCGAGCCGGAATTTCTCCTCAGTCAGTTCGTAGTGCACCCGTGCACTTTCTTCTCCCTCCTTGCTCCCGGAGTATCGGGCCTGGGCGCCGACGGCGTTGTAGTAGGCCTGCTGGATTTCTTTGTAGAGCGACTTCTTCACGCTCTCCAGCTGGATCTGCCTGTCTTCGTAATTGATTTGCGCGCTGCGCAGCTGACCTCGGGCGGAGAATCGCTGGAAGATGGGAATACTGAGGTTGAGCCCCACGTATTGGCTGAAATTGTTTCGCATCTGCTCACCGAAAGAGTCGGAGGACATCTTGGAATTGGTGTAGTAGTTGGTGCCGAGTCCTCCCGAGAGTGAGAGCGAAGGAAGGAAGGCTCCTTTGGCCCTGTCGATGCCTACCTTGGCATAATCCACCCCTATCCTGGCTGATTCTACGGCAGGCTTAATCTGCACGGCCTCGGCAAAAATGGCCTCCGGGCTCATCAGGAGCACCTGCGACGGGTCTCCGACCTCAGGCGTGACGATGCTGAAGCCCTCGGGCGAGGGGAGTTCCAGCAGCTGGGTGAGCTCGAGCAGGGCGATTTGCAAGTTTCCACGGGCCTGAATTTCGCTCTGGCGGCTCTGGGCGAGGGTCGCCTGCTGTGCGGAGACTTCGGCCTCGCTGACCTTGCCGGCCGCGAGCCGCTCCCGTACCTGCTCCAGCAGTGCGGCGTCGTGCTCCACCTGTGCGGCAGCGACTTTCAGCAACTCCTGGTCGTAGAGTATCTGCACATAGGCCTGGGCCACGGCCACGCGGATGTCGTCCCGGGCCTTCTCCAGGTCGGCCGTCGCCGCTTCCAGGTTGAGCCGCCCGAGCTTGATGCCGTTGTTGATGTCAAAGCCCTGGAACAGAGGCACGTCGGTGCCTAGACTGAAGGACGTGGAGGTGGTGTTGGAGTTGGAGTATGTGTTGTCGGCCGTGAGACCGCGGCCGAAAGAGAGATTCTCGGAGGCGCCGGCACTCAAGCTCGGCAAACGCCTGCCTCTGGCTGTGCTCAGCTCCACCTCGCGCTGCTGCACGGTGAGGCCGCTCTGCTTCAGGGTCAGGTTGTGGTCCAGGGCGTAGGAAATGCAGTCGGACAGGCTCCAGGGGGCCTGCTGTCCCAGTGCTGCGGCGCAGGACAGAACCAGTGCGGCGAGTGAGAGGGCTATGCGTTTCATCTCTTTCCTCCTTCCTGGTTGATGATGCGGGTGCCGCGTACGATGTCGCCTTGCTTCAGGCCTGAGCGCACCTCTATGCTGAGGCCGTCGCTGAGGCCGGTCTCCACCAAAGTGCGCTCGAACTCTCCGTCTGCCGTCTTACGGTACACGAATGTGCTGTCGGAGCTGAACTCCAGCGCGCTTTCGGGAATCGTCAGCACGCTGTCTGCTTTCTCCAGCACGACTTCCGCGTTGGCGCTGTAGCCGGAACGTATCTTGTGGCCGGCCGTTACCTGCACCGCAGCCTTGATTTCGAACTGGTTGGCGCCGTTGTTCTCGACGGCCTTCGGGGAAATGTACTCCAGGGCGGCCTCGGAGCTGTAGCCGGGCAGGGCTCCGACGGTGATGTGCATAGGCATCCCTTCCACGAGGGAGCCGACCTCGGTCTCGTCGATGTTGCCGTCGAAGATGAGGTCGCCCATATCCGCCACGGTGGCTACGGTGGTGCCGTCATTCATCGTGTTGGCCTGGATGACGGAATTGCCCACCTTCACCGGGATGTCGAGAATCAGGCCGGTGATGGTAGAACGCACGAGGGTGGAGCTGCCGGTGGCGTTGGACGAGGACACGCCGTCGCGTATGACCTCGAGCGACTCTTGGGCGGCATTCTTTTCTTCTTTCGCCTGGTTGTAGGCCTGGCTGACCTGCTCGAACTCTTCGTCGCTGACAAGATGCTTGTCCCAGAGGGCCTTTTCGCGGTCGTAGTTGGTCTTGGCCTGCTTGAGATTGATTTCAGCGAGCCGCACCCTTGACTGGGCGGAGCTCAGCGAATTCATATCGGGGATGACGCGGAGCTTGGCTATGACCTCGCCTTCCTTGACCATCTGGCCGGCTTCCTTGCGCAGCTCGGAGATGATGCCGTTGATCTGGGGCTTGATGTTGACCTCGTTGCGGGGCTCTATCTTGCCTGTGATGACTGTGGTGCGGAGGATGCTGCCCACGGTGGCCTCGTGCTCCTGGTAGAGTACCTGCTCGGGACGGGAGTTCTTGAAGAGGAACACGAAGGTCCCGATGAAGAGCACTCCTATCAGTGCGAAAATGATGTACTTGCCTATGCGTTTCATTATCTGGAATGTTTATTATTCGTCTCTCATTGCATCCACCGGTTTGATGGACATCGCCCGGGATGCTGGGGCGAGTCCGGCCACGACTCCTAGGGCGGACAGCATCAGCACGGCGCCGATTGCGGTCCAGAAGCCTATCTGGAACTCCACCGGTGCGGCATCGGGACGGGAGTTCACTATCTTTTCCGTGAGCCTCAGCAGCTGCACGGCGAATATGATTCCGAAGGAGCCTGCTACCGTCGTCAGCGAGATGCTCTCCAGGATAATCTGGCTCAGGATGTCGCGCGGCGTGGCACCGATAGCGCGCCTGATGCCTATTTCGGTGGTGCGCTCACGCACCGTGACCATCATAATGTTGCTGACCCCGATGATGCCGGCGAGTATGGTGCCGAGCCCCACCAGCCAGATGAGGAAGTTGACCCCCGTGAACAGATTGTCTATCAACGCGAACATCTGCTCGGTGTTGATCACCATTATGGCCTGCTTGTCGGTGGGGTCGAGCGTGTGCTCGCGGGAGACTATCTGGCGCATCTTCTGCTCCACGTCGGAGATTCTCACTCCGCTGCGGCCGGTCACGCACAGCAGGTCCACGACGGCGCCCCGGTGGTACACTTTCTGGGCAACGGGGAGCGGCACGGACACTGTCTCGTCGGCGCTGCCGTTGATGCTGATGTTGCCCGAACTGACGTCCACCCCGACGACCTGGTAGTACACTGGGCCGACCTTTATGAAGGTGCCGCAGGGGTCGCCTCCGGCGGGGAAGAGGCTGGTGTAGATGCGCTTGCCGATGACGCAGACCTTGCGCTCCTGGGCAATGTCGGACTCGTTGAGGTAGCGGCCGTACTTGAGGCGCGGCTCCTCGATGCGGCAGTAGTCGGCATATACGCCCTTGATGTTGGCGCTGACGGTGTTGGTGCCGTTGACGGCCTCCTGTCCCCAGTTGGACACGATGGGCGTCACGGTCTCGAGTTCCGGCATCATCGCCTTGATGCGGGCCACGTCGGTGTAGGTGAACTGCCAGTATCTGCCTTTCTTGAGCCCCTTGTAGGGCTTTGTGGTGGTGGTGCTGACCATTATGGCGGTGTTGGTCGCGAAGCCTTCGAAGTTGGAGGAAATCAGCTGCTTGAGCCCGTCGCCTCCGCCCATAAGGAAGAGTAGCATAAAGATGCCCCAGAACACGCCGAAGCCCGTCAGCAGGCTCCTGCTCTTGTTGCGCACGAGGGAATCGGCGATTTCGCGGTATGAATCAATGTCGAATCTCATTCCGAACGCAGGGCTTCAATGGGTCTGACTTGTGCGGCCCTGCGGGCGGGGAAGAGCCCCGCGATGGTGCCGGCTACTATCAGCACGAGGGTCGCTTCGAGGGCTGTGTCAAGCCCGACTGTGGGGTTGACCAGCATAGCTATCTGTTCGTCTCCGACGGCCATCGTGGCCTGTCCGAGCGTCTTGTCCAGGATGGTGCAGGCGAGCATCCCGAGGAACATCCCGAGGTAGCCGAAGAAGGCCGTGATGGACACGCTCTCGGCGATAATCAGCTTGGTGATGCTCCAGGGGCTGGCTCCTATGGCTTTGCGTATGCCGAACTCGTGCGTGCGCTCCTTGACGGTGATGAGCATAATGTTGCTCACACCCACGATGCCGCCCAGGAGGGTGAACAGGCCTATTATCCACAGCGCCGTGCTGAGGATTCCGCGCCCTTTCTGCATCTGCACGTCCTGATGGGCCCTGTTCCATACCCAGATGGCCCTTTCGTCATCGGGGGCGGCGTGGTGCCGCTGGTTGATGACGGCCTTGTAGCGGCGCTCGAAGTCTTCGTTGTCGGCTTCGGTGCGCAAGTTCTTGGTGGAGAATGTGATACCGCCGATTTCCTGCCCTTTGCCATAGACGGTCTTGACCGTGGTGAAGGGCGCGTAGAGGAGATTGTCGTTGCGCATTCGGTCCGATTTGCTGATGCCGACCACGGTGAATGCCAGGCTGCCGATTTTGACATTTCGTCCTATGAGCGAGGCTGCGCTTTGGCCGTTTTCCAGCAGGTTCTCGGCCGTGTTTTCCGGCAGGACGACGACTTTCCGCTTCTCTGCTATGTCTTTGTCGTTGAGGAAGCGCCCGGTCCGGATTTCTATCTTCGACATCTCCTTGATTGCAGGATACTGGCCGTCAATGTAGCCGGAGAAGGATTTCTTGCCGAGACTCACGGTCGCGGAGGTGCCGACCGTGGCGGTCACTGCCTCCACGTGGTCCGCGAATGCCTCGGAAGCCGTGGCGGCTATGTCGCCGTCGTCAAGCTTGATCCTGCGGCCCTGGCGGTAGCCGTCGTAGGGTTTGGATGTCCAGCCTCCGCCCACGGACACGGAGTTGGTGGAGAAGCCGCTGCCGCCCATCATAAACGAGTTCATCAGCCCGTTGCCGGCTCCGAGCAGCACGATGAGCATAAAAATGCCCCACGACACCGCGAAGCCGGTCAGGGTGGTGCGCAGTTTGTTGCGCCGTACGCTCTCCCATATTTCCGTGAAGACGTCTCTCATTTCATTATGGTTTCGGTGCCGAACATAGAGGAGCGGTGCTCCCGGTTGTCTTCAATCCGGCCTATGATGCCGTCCTTGATATGGATGATTTTGTCGGTGCAGTTGGCGACGCCGCTTTCGTGCGTGACTACGATTATCGTGACCCCTTCCTCGCGGTTGAGCTGCCCCAGCAGGGTCATCACTTCCTCGGAGGTCCTGGAATCGAGGGCTCCGGTGGGCTCGTCGGCGAGGATGATTTTAGGGGAGGTGATGAGGGCGCGGGCGATGGCGACCCTCTGCTTCTGACCTCCGGACATTTCGTTGGGGTAATGGCCGGCCCAGTTGGCAAGGCCGAGCTTTTCGAGGTAGTGCATAGCCATCTCGTGGCGCTTGTGGCGGCCTACGCCCTGGTAGAAGAGCGGAAGTTCCACGTTCTCGACCGCTGTCTTGAAACCTATCAAGTTGAAAGACTGGAAGATGAATCCGATAAGGCGGTTGCGGTAGTCGGCTGCCTGCTTCTCGCTCAGGCCCTTGATGAGGCGCCCGTCGATGTAGTATTCGCCGGTGTCGTAGTTGTCGAGGATGCCGAGGATGTTGAGCAGGGTCGATTTGCCGGAGCCGGATGCCCCCATTATGGACACGAACTCTCCCCGGTCGATGGAGAGGTCTATGCCTTTCAGCACGTGCAGGGGCTGCGCGCCGTAGTAGGTCTTGTTTACGTCTCGGAGTTCTATCAGCATAACGGCTCTTTTACTACAATAATGATTCCACTCTAATTTTTCGCAAATATAATATATTTTTATTGTTTTGCAATATAATTTTATCAAAATTCAAAACCGCAGATTCTCTTGCGGAAACCTGCGGCTCAAGAGTGGAAAGCCCTTGGGCTTAGATTCGCGGCCTGATGATAAAGTAATAAACCAGGAGTCCGATCCAGCTGGTCGCGAGCACGGCCACGGTCAGGACTATTTTCCAGAGGAGTTCGAGCTTGTCGTGCTTGAAAATGTCAAGTACGCACCAAACTGCGGCAACGATACCGAGGATGTAGATAATTGTTCCTAACATAACGTATAGATATTAAAATAGTGTCGGTTCTTCGAAGATAAGCTCGATGGGTTCTTCATCAGCGGTCTCCGGGATTTTGATTTCCGTGCCCTTCTTTACCGCCGGGGCCGGCTTCGGGGCTTCAGCCTTCGGGTTCTCTGTCTTGGGAGCTTCTGCCTTCGGAGCTTCTGCGGCAGGGGCTTCCGCCGTTTCGGGGGCGGTCTCCGTGACCGGGGCTTCCTGTATCAGGGACTCCTCCTCGGGCGCTTCCGCCTCTTCGGGCTCTATGTCGTCTTCGGGGTAGTGCAGGGGCTCTGCGAAACGCACGCTCTTTACTTCACCTCTGTCCACGACCTTCTTGCCCTTGGCGCCTATGCCCTTCTTTGCAATCCACTCCTCGGCGTTGTACAGCTCGCTGGGCTTGTCTTCCAGTTTCCAGATGACTTCGTACTGCGGGTGGCGGTCGTCGCTGAGCTCCACGAGGTAGGACTTGGCCCCTTCGGCAATGAAGCTCATAGGGGTGTTGTCGCTGACGGGGAAGGAGAAACGCTTGACATAGAACGACTTGACTCCGGCGTCCCAGTACAGGGCAGTAAAGGTCTTGTCGGGGTCGAACTTCTCGATGCGCAGCACGTCGCCCTGGTAGCGGTTCACCAGGTCGAAGGAGGTGGTGTAGAACGTGCCGTTCTTGAACACGGCCAGCACTTTGTCTCCCTCGCTGAACTCGCCGAGCAGCAGGCCGTGGCCTTCGTCGTTGAGCTTCTGGATGTCGGTGTCGTACCAGATCTGCTTGCCGGCTATGGTGCTTACGCCCTTGCTGCGCAGGCTGATGCGCTGTATGACGTTCTTGCTGACGAGGTTGCCTCGGGCTGTCTTGCTCTTGATGGCGAGAGTGGAGAAGTCGTATTCGAAGCTGGTCTTCTTGAGCTTCGGCTTCGGGCGCAGCTGTACGCGCACGGTCTCGGCTTCACCGTTGTGGTTGGCGGTGAACCATACTATCTGCGAGCCTTCCAGGCCGGTGGTAAGGTCGTATTCCTTGTCGCGTGTGACGCTCGTCACGGCAAAACGCTTGGCGTAGTATATGGAGGTCTTGCCCTCGCGGTAGATTACGTTGTAGATGGTGCGGGTGTCGCCCCTGTTGAACACGCCCACGTAGATGAGGTCCTTGCCGAAGAAGGCCTTGTCGGAGACTTTCGTGACTATGTATTTGCCGTCTTTGCGAATCACTATGATTTCCGACATATCGGAGCACTCGCTGATGAATTCTCCGCCGTCGTCCCGCTTGAGCCCTATGCCGACGAAGCCCTCTGCGAGGTTGGCGCTGAGCTTGGCGTTGTTGTTGACCACGCGGGTGGCGGCTATGGTCTCGAAGCCGGTCAGTTCGGTGCGGCGGGGGAAATCCTTGCCGTACTTCTTCTTAAGGCTCTTGAACCAGTCGATGGTGAAGCGGTCGATGTGGTCGATGTTGTCCCGGACCTTCTGCATCTCCTCTTCGATGGCGAGGATGCGCTCGTCCACGGCTTTCACGTCGAATTTGGATATCTTGCGCACGGGCTTGTCCACGAGGCGGTCGATGTCTTCCATCACGATGGGCCTGCGGAGCGTCCCTTCGTAGGCCTTCATCGCCCGCAGCGTATCCTCCTTCTGCTCATCCCAGCTGGACTGGTCCTGCTCGAGAATCTTGTAGATGCGGTTCTCGAAGTAGATGCGCTCCAGCGAGGAGTAGTGCCAGTCGCGCTCGAGCTCGTCGAGGCGGATCTGCAGCTGGTGCAGGAGTATGTCGCGGGTGTGGTAGGTGCTGTATTCGAGGATTTCGTCCACGGTCAGGAACTGCGGCTTGTCGTCCATAATGACGCAGGCGTTCGGGGCGAGGTTGCACTCGCAGTCCGTGAACGCATAAAGCGCGTCTATGGTCTTGTCGGGGGACACGTCGCCGGGCAGGTGGATGAGGATTTCGACCTTGTCGGTGGTCATATCCTCTATCTTCTTGATTTTTATCTTGCCCTTGTCCTTGGCTTTGAGGATGGACTCTATGAGGTCCTTGGTGTATTTGCCGTAGGGGATTTCGGTGATGGCGATGGTGCTCTTGTCGATTTTCTCGATTTTGGCGCGCACCTTCACCCTGCCGCCCCTCTTGCCCTTCATATACTTCGAGCAGTCGGCCGAGCCGCCGGTCGGGAAGTCGGGGTAGAGCTCGAACGGCTTGCCTTCGAGTATGGCCACGGAGGCGTCCAGGAGCTCGTTGAAGTTGTGCGGGAGAATCTTGGAGGCGAGACCCACGCCGATGCCGTCGGTGCCCTGGGCGAGCAACAGCGGGAAGCGCACGGGGAGTTCCGTGGGCTCGTCGTTGCGGCCGTCGTAGGATTTCATCGTCGGGGTCACCTTGGGGTCGAACACCACTTCCTTTGCGAATTTGCTGAGGCGCGCCTCGATGTAACGGGGAGCGGCGTTGGCGTCGCCGGTGAGGATATTTCCCCAGTTACCCTGGCAGTCCACGGTGAAGCCTTTCTGTCCGAGGGTCACGAGGGCGCCGAGGATGGACTGGTCGCCGTGCGGGTGGAACTGCATAGCCTGTCCCACGATGTTGGCGACTTTGGTGTAGGAGCCGTCGTCGATGCGGTACATAGCGTGCAGAACCCTTCGCTGCACGGGCTTGAGGCCGTCCACGATGTGGGGCACGGCCCTGTGGAGAATGACGTAGGAAGCATAGTCCAGGTACCAGTCCTTGAACATCCCGGACAGTTTGAACTTGCGGGCGTCGCCCTCCAGCAGACGGTTGAATTTGCCGCTCGACTCTGCGTCTTCTGCGACCTCGATGTCGTCGTCTTCGACGATTTCTTCGGTGACAAGATTCTCTTCTTCCATAACTCTAGTCTTCGTAGCCAAAGCGGCGTAGTTCTCGTTTGTTTTCCCTCCAGTCCGGGTCCACCTTCACGAAAATGCTCAGGAACACCTTTTTCTGGAAGAAATCTTCCATATCGATACGGGCCTGGGTGCCGGTTTTCTTGAGCGCGGCGCCCTTCTTGCCTATGATTATGCCTTTCTGGGATTCGCGCATCACGTAGATGACTGCGTCGATGTCGTAGCGCTCCTCTCCTTCCTTGAAGGACTCGATGCCCACTTCGCAGCAGTAGGGAATCTCCTCTTTGTAGTTGAGGAGAATCTTTTCACGTATGATTTCCGAAGCGAAGAAGCGCAGGTTCTTGTCGGTGAAGGCGTCCTTGTCGAACCACGGCGGGCAGACGGGCAGGCGCGAGACCACCGCGTCCAGGATTTTGTCCAGGTTGAAGCGCTCCCGGGCGCTGGCGAGGATGACTTCCGCTCCGGGGAGCTGCTCCTTCCACCAGCCTTCGAGCCCGAGGACTTTCTCCTGGGTGCTGATGTCTATCTTGTTGACCACCACGATGACGGGACACGCAATCCGCTGGAGCTTCTCCACGTATTCTCCGTTCTTGTCAGGGGTCTCGACGGTGTCGGTGACATACAGGATGATGTCGGCGTCGCCGATAGCTCCGTCCACGAAGTTCATCATATTCTGCTGGAGCCTGTAGGAAGGCTTCAGGATGCCGGGGGTGTCGGAATAGACTATCTGCCAGTCCTCGCCGTTGACTATGCCCATAATGCGGTGGCGGGTGGTCTGGGCTTTCGCGGTCACTATCGAAAGCTTCTCACCCACAAGGGCGTTCATCAGCGTGGACTTGCCGACGTTGGGGTTGCCGATTATGTTGACGAATCCGGAACGGTGCTCCATTATACGTAGGCCCCCATCTTGAGCATATTCACTTCATTCTCTGAAAGATAGCGCCAGGCTCCCTTCTTGAGGCCTTTCTTGGTCAGGCCTGCAAAGTACACCCTGTCAAGGGCCTTCACGGTGTAGCCCAGCGATTCGAAGATGCGGCGCACGATGCGGTTCTTGCCGGAGTGGATTTCGATGCCGATCTTGCTGTGGTCGCCTTCATCGACGAACTCGAGCTCGTCGGCCTGCACGAAGCCGTCGCCGAGGGTGATGCCTTCCAGTATCTTGTCGTAGTCTTCCTGGGTGAGGCTGCGGTCGAGCGCCACCTGGTAGATCTTTTTCTTGTCGTAGGAGGGGTGGGTCAGGCGCTCTGCTATCTCACCGTCGTTGGTGAACATAAGAACGCCGGTCGTGGCCTTGTCCAGACGGCCCACGGGGTACACGCGTGTGGGACAGTCCTTGATGAGGTCCATAACGGTCTTGTCGGCGTGCGGGTCGGAGGCGGATGTCACGTAGCCCTTGGGCTTGTTCATCACCAGATAGACCTTGGTCTCGCCCTTGAGGCGCTCGCCGTTGAAGCGCACGTCGTCATTGAACACGTTGACTTTAGTGCCGAGTTCGGTCACCACTTCGCCGTTGACGGTCACGCAGCCGGCCTGGATGAAGGTGTCGGCTTCGCGGCGCGAGCACACTCCCGAGTTGGCGATGAAGCGGTTGAGGCGCACCTCATCCTTCGGTACCTCGGGCTCGTATTCGGGCCCGTCGTAGTTGCGGTCCACCACCGGGCGGCGGTTGATCATACGCTTGATGCCTTCGTCTGAATTCTTGGAGAACGGGCTCTTGCTGCCCTGGCGCTTGCCCTTGAAGGAAGCGCTCTTGTAGGGGCGCTGGGGGCGGTCCCCGTAAGGCTTCTGCTCTCCGTAAGACCTGCGCTCACCGTAGGGGCGCTGAGGGCGGTCTTCGCCGTACTGCCTCTGCGGGCGGTCCGAGAAATCACGCCTCTCTCCGTACGGCCTCTGGGGGCGGTCGGAGAAGGAGCGGTGCTCGCCCGGGCCTCCCTGGCGGGAGCCGTACTGGCGGTGCTCACCATTCGGTTTGTGCTCTCCGTAGGGTTTGTGCTCTCCGTAGGGGCGCCTTTCGCCATAAGGCCTCTGGGGGCGGTCCTGATAAGATTTGTGCTCTCCGAAAGAACGTCTTTCGCCGTAAGGGCGCCTTTCGCCTTCGGACTGGAAATCAACTTTTTCGGTGTGTGCAGAGTTTCCTGCAGTCTTCCTTGGTCTAAGTTTGCGGCCGTCTTTAGAAAATCCTTCCATTGTAATTGATGCTGGCTAGGTAATTATTTTAGGTTGAATATATATGTAATAGTGCCTTCCTGCAGGGCAGGGGCACTGGAACTCATATTGAATCCCGTCTCGAGGGCAGCGTTGCGGGCTGCGGTCCAGAGGGCCTTGTCGGTCACGGTGGTGCCGTCGGCTCCGGGCACGGCTTTCTGTACTTTGCCGTACTGGTCCACCCAAATCTTCACCACCACCTTGCCGCTCTCCTGGGAGACATACACGGGCTTCTTCAGGCCCGCCTTATCGACGGTGCGGCCTTCCAGGTGGGCGTTCGGCTTGCCATCGGCGTTGCCGGTGGGTACGTTGCCCTTGGGCTGGCCGGGCTTGTAGGTCGCCGATTCTTCGGAAGCGGCGTGCTCAGCCGTGAGGGTGGTGTCTTTCTTCGACATACCGGGGAATGCGGCGCGGGGGTCCAGCTGGGGCTCTTCCTCGCGGGGCGGCTCGGTCACGTCCACGTCGCCGAAGTCATCGGGCTTGGCTGCAGGAGTCAGGTTGGGACGCTTGGAGACGACGGGGGATTCGCTGCGCTGCACGAGCTCGATCTGCTCTTCCTTGTTCACGTCTTCGCCCCTGGGCTCGCGTCCGCTCTTCTGCTCGGGCTCCACCAGCTCCTCCTCGAAGTCAAGGAGGAAGGTGCTCTCTGCGGGCGGCGGATAGAGGTACTTGATGCCGGTGAACGACACCAGCAGGGCTGCACAGATGTGCACTGCCAGCGTCATAGCGATACCGGTCACCACGGAGTTGCGCTCCCTCTCACCTCTTTCGCGGAGATACTGTTTCATTCGGGTTGTGTGGCGAGTATAACTTTATAGTGGTTGCGCTTGGCGATGTTCATCACCTGCACGATTTCCCTGATAGGTACGCTTTCGTCCGAGTAGATGGAGAAAGTCGGGTCTTCTTCGGTCTGGAGCAGTTCCACCAGGTCGTCCTCGACCTGCTCGAGGGGCACGGGGGTCTCGTCTCCGTTGATGTGGTAGGTGTACTGGTCCTCGCCCCAGTCCTTGATCGAGACGCTGACGGTGGCCTTGGCGCCCACCTGGCCGGTGCTCTTCGGGAGCAGGAGCTTCAGGGCGTTGGGGTTGACCAGCGTCGAAGTCACGAGGAAGAATATGAGCAGAAGGAACACGATGTCGGTCATACTCGACATCGACATATTCGGATCCGCCTTTGTGATTCTCTTGAGTGCCATTACTCTGCTTCTTTAGTTGCGACGGGCTCGTCCAGAAGATCCATAAACTCGATGGTGCTGCTCTCCATCTGGAACACGACGTTGGACACCTTCGAGGTCAGGTAGTTGTAGCCGAAGTAGGCGATGATGCCCACGATAAGGCCGCCGACCGTTGTGATCATTGCGGTGTAGATACCGCTGGAAAGGAGGGTGATGTCGATGTTGTTGCCGGCCTGGGACATATTGAAGAAGGCCTGGACCATACCCATCACGGTGCCGAGGAATCCGATCATAGGGGCGCCGCCGGCTATCATAGCGAGATAGGGAAGTCCCTTTTCAAGGCGGGCCACTTCCACGTTGCCGACGTTCTCGATTGCGGTCTGGATGTCTCCGAGGGGCTTGCCTATGCGGTCGATGCCGCTCTCCACCATTCGGGCAACGGGAGTGTCGAACTTGGAACACAGGGTCTTTGCGGACTTGATCTTGCCGTCGTGGATATAGTCGCGGATATCCATCATAAAGTCTTTGTCAACCTTGGAGGCCTGGCGGATCATCCACCATTTCTTGCCGAAGATGTAGATGGCCACGATGGAAAGCGCCAGAAGCACAATCATCAGCCAGCCGCCCTTGACGGCCATATCAATAAGTGAGTAAGACATTTCCTGCTGGACCGGAGCGGCCTGTACCGCATCCACGATGTCGGCCTGAAGTAAGAAGCGTAGCATATCAATAAATTCTTTAACTTACAAATATAATCAAAATTCCGGAATAATCATCAAAAGGCGAACAAAGACACTATCGGACGGCCACTGCCCCAGGTAGAAGCCGGCGGCAAAGACCGCGCATAGAAGTTCCGTGGCCTGTCTTCACCACGGCACCCGCAATCCGTGTGGTCTCGTCCCTCCTTCGGCACCGAGACCACACGAAATCCCCGAAAACCTGCAGTCTCGTCCCTCTCCCGGCACCGAGACCACACGGAATCGTTGGAAACCGATAGTCTCGTCCCTACTTTGGCACCGAGACCGCACGGATTCGCCCGAAATCAGCAGTCTCGTCCCTCCATCGGCACCGAGACCGCACGGAATCCCCGAAAACCTGCAGTCTCGTCCCACTTCAAGCACCGAGACCACACGGAATCGCCCGAAACCAGCAGTCTCGTCCCTCTCCAAGCACCGAGACCACTCGGAATCCCCGAAAACCGACAGTCTCGTCCCTCTCCCGGCACCGAGACCGCACGGAATCCACGGATACCGACAGTCTCGTCCCTCTTCCGGCACCGAGACCACGCGGATTCGCCCGAAACCAGCAGTCTCGTCCCACTTCAAGCACCGAGACCACTCGGAATCCCCGAAAACCTGCAGTCTCGTCCCACTTCAAGCACCGAGACCACTCGGAATCCCCGAAAACCGACAGTCTCGTCCCTCTCCCGGCACCGAGACCACCTGGAATCCCCCGAAACCAGCAGTCTCGTCCCACTTCAAGCACCGAGACCACTCGGATTTCCCTGAAACCGACAGTCTCGTCCCTCCTTCGGCACCGAGACCACTCGGATTCCCCGGAAATCGACAGTCTCGTCCCTCTCCCGGCACCGAGACCACTCGGAATCCTCGGAAAACGGCAGTCTCGTCCCTCCTTCAGCACCGAGACCACCTGGAATCCCCCGAAATCAGCAGTCTCGTCCCACTTCAGGCACCGAGACCACGCGGATTCTCCCGAAATCAGCAGTCTCGTCCCTCCTTCAGCACCGAGACCACACGAAATCCACCGAAAACCTGCAGTCTCGTCCCTCCTTCAGCACCGAGACCGCACGGATTTCCCTGAAACCGACAGTCTCGTCCCTCTTCTGACACCGAGACCACGCGGATTCCCTTGAAATAGGTAGTCTCGTCCCTTCCCCGGCACCGAGACCACTCGGATTCCCCGAAAACCAACAGTCTCGTCCCACTTCAAGCACCGAGACCACGCGGAATGCGTGGGAACCGGTTGTCTGGTGTGACTGATGGTCCATAGGTTGTACTTTCGGTCAAGGAAGCACGGGTAAATCGTGACTGAAGGTCCATCTCTTGTACTTTAGTCACGGTGTCTCTCATAAATCGCCCTCAAGAAAAGATTGTATCACTCATTGGAGTCGGAACATCGCAGCGGCCGTGTGTGAAAGGGGGCAGTTGCGCACACGGGAGTCGGAACATCGCGGCGGCCGTGTGCAAAAGGGGCAGTTGCGCACTCGGGAGATAGGAATCCGCAGCGGCCGTATGCACGCGGGCCCGAGATTGGCTTTCTCGGGCCCGAACCGCGGCTTCTGTTTACACACGACCCCGGAGGCGGGCAATATCGTCGGGAACAAAGAGCTTAGATTACCGTAAGGCTGCCGGCGGGAATCCATCCCTGGCGGCCGTCGGCGAGGGCTATGTTCTGCCAGTCGCCCACGGTCTCGAGGAGTTTTACCTTGGTGCCTTCGTGAAGCACGAAAAGGTTGACTCCGCTGCCGGGAGAGCTCTTGACTTCGGCCACTGCTTCCATCACGACGGCGCTGTCCTGCTTGAGACCTTCGCTGCGCTGCCAGAAAGCGAAATCCAGGCAGAGCAGGGAGCCGAGCAGGAGGACAAGCCCGAGGAAGAAGCCTGTCTTGCGTGTCCGGCCGGTACCCAGCAGGAATACAAGCAGGCAGGCAAGCGTGCCTGCGAAAAGCAGCAGGAAAAGCACCGCCCAGGTCCCTGAGGGCAGCAGCCAGCACATCTTCCGGCCCCAGGCCTCAAGGAAAAACTCGGGCACTTCTTCTATCCTGTCCTGGATCTGCTGGTTCACGAATGCGAGGTTGACCCTTGCGTCTTCATAAGAAGGATCCGCTTTGAGAGCCCTCTCGTACCAGAGAATTGCGCCGGCCAATTCGCCGCCTTTGTAGCAGGCGTTGCCTATGTTGTAGTACAGGACGGGGCTCTGGAGCCCGGAGTCGGCAATCTGCTTCCAAGCGTCGGCGGCATCCTGCCAGCGGGCTTCGCCATAAGCGCTCACGCCCTGCTCCCAGAGGCTCTCAGGCGCGTCCTGCGCGGAGAGGGAAGCTGCGGGCGCTGTCAACAACAGTACCGCCAGCACGGCGGCCGCGCCGGAGCCGCCCTTAGTCTTATGCTTCATCACTGAATCAATTTCTGAAATCACGTTTACAGCTCCTTCGAAATGGGCGTTCATCGCATCGTGACCTTCCGACGGGGCGTAGCGGGCGAATTCACAGGCATCGAGCAGGGCGGTGAAGCGGCCTGCGAGCTCTTCTCCCACGCCGCCTTCGAGCAGCCGCTCGCGGATTGTGTCTTTGTCCTGGTCGGCCGCGGGTATATTCAGTTTGTCGCCTATGAAGCCCAGCAGCGCCTTATGCAACTCCTCATAGAATGCCGTGTAGAGGTCTTTTTTCAGGAAATCCCCGGCGAGGGCGAGCCGCTTGCGGGCCATCTTTGTGGCGGCCCTGTTCTTGCTGCCGGCCACGTCGGCCCTGCGCGCGGAGAGCCTGCGGATGCCGAAGTACACTCCTGCTGCGATAAGAGAGAGCAGCAGCACAATCAGCCAGAACGCTCCCGAACCCGCGAAGAAGTAGCCCTTCCTGGTGAATGACGGCCTGGAGGTGGATATGAAGCGTATGTCGGAGCCCAGGTCGCGAACGTCCTTGCGATTGGGGTTGACGGTCAGCACTCCGCTGCCCTGCGGGGCCGGGGCGCCTTCCTCGCTCTTGCCTACGCGAATGGGCATCTCGGCGCTGCGCAGCGTGACGAACTTGCCGGAGGCGGAATCATAGTAGCTGTATTCCACCGGGCCGATGGTGAAGTCGCCGTGGCTGCGGGGGATGAAGGGATACTCGAAGGTCTTGCTGCCGGCGGACTCGGTGGTCTTGATGTCATAGACTTCGAAGTCCGGCGGGAAATCCACCTTGGGCGCTTCAAGCAGCGAGATATTGCCCTTGCCGGTGATGGTGACCTTCAGGGCTGCGGCGTCGTGGGTCTTGAGGGAGTCGCGGGTCAGCGCGGCGCTCATACGGAAGTTGCCCACGCCTCCTCCGAACGAGGCAGGGGCCCCTGCGGGAATCCTGGACACGTGCACCTTTACTGCGGGGGTGGTCACCCTCTTGCGTATTGTGCGGTAGTCGTCCTGGAAGAAGCTGTCGAAGATGCTTCCGGAACTGCTGTGCTGCGTGCGCACGTTGACGAGGCACACAAGCTCGGCAGGGTCGATGGTAATCTCTCCGGCCTGCTGGGGAATGAGGGTCCAGCTGCGGAGCACGGCGGCGTCGTAGATGCGGTCGCCCACGCTCTCGCGGTGGAACTCGATATTGGATGGAGCCTGCACTTCCTGGCTCCAGAATCCGTTGAAAGTAGGGAACTTGGCGTCTTCGAATCCGCCTATGTTGACACGGTGGTAGAGCTTAAGGGTGGCGCTTAGCGTCTCGCCCACCACGGCCTTGGTCTTGCTGACGCTCATCCGCAGGAAAATGTCCTCGGAAGGGATGGACCCGGTCTGGGCGCCGGATTTGTCCTGCGGGGCGGCCTGGCCCTGCTGGGAGCCGCCTTGCTGCTGGGCTCCGTTGCCGACGACCTGCACGCTGACGCTCCTGGAACTGATTTCCTGGCCCTTGACGGTGGCCGTGGCGGCCGGCAGCTGGAAGGTGCCGGTGGTGCGGGGCATCAGGACGTAGGTGTAGGTGGTCTGCGAAGACTGGGTCTTCTTGCCGTTGATTATGCTGATGGAACTGGAGGTGCCTTTCTGCGGCCCCCAGACGAGCTGGAAATCACTGCCGGGCTCCCAGCTGAAGGAGGACGGCTTGCCTTCGCCTTCGATGATGAAGGTCACACTGAACTGCTCGTCCACGGCCACAAGGTTCTGCACGTTGACTTTGATGGTGCTCTGGGCTGAAGCGGCCAGGGCGCCGGCAAGCATTATAAGTATTGTCGCAATACGTCTCATTTCTACCAATTCTTGTCTTTCTGGCGGGATTTAAGCATCTGGGCTTTCTCCTTCTTGACTTTATCCTGTGTTTCTTTTTCCTTGGCCTGGATAGCCTTCAGCATCTGCTGGGCCTGCTGGGGGGAGATTTTCTGCTCCTGCTGGCCCTGCTGGCCTTGCTGGTCCTGTTGCTGCTGGTCCTGGTTCTGCTGCTGGTCCTGTTGATTCTGGTTCTGGTCCTGATTTTGGTCCTGCTGGTTTTTCTGGTCTTGATTCTGCTGCTGATCCTGGTTCTGCTGGTCCTGGTTCTGGCCTCCGCCATTCTGCTGGTTCTGCAGCATCTTCTTGGCATAGATGTAGTTCTCCTTGGCGTCAAGGTCGTCCGGAGTCAGCAGAAGCGCCTCGCGGAAAGCCTTCACCGCCGCTGCGTAGTCCTTTTTCTGCAGGGCCACGTCGCCGCAGTTGTAGTGCCAGCGGGCGGCGTTTTCCGTGGCCGGAGCGACTTCCTTGATGCTCTGGAGCGACTTGTCGGCGCCCTCCCAGTCTTCCTGGCGGTAGAGCGTCGAAGCGAGGTTGTAGGCCCCGGCGACGGACAGCGAGTCTTTCACCACTGCCTTCCGGTAGTCGATTTCCGCCTCCTTGAAACCGCCCTTTGCAAACTTCCGGTTGCCTGCGCGCACCTCCTTCCGGTCAGTCTGGGCGGACAGGCCGGCGGATATCGCGCAAAGCAGCAACAATATGTTGATCAATCGTTTCATTCGAATAGCCTCCTTTTGTGCTTCCTCTCCCCGATGAGCATCTCGATGGCAAGCAGCACTAGCGCCGCTCCCAGGAAATACATAAACTGCTCGTCGTACTCTTCAAACACTATGGAACTGTATTTCTCGGCCTCCATCTTCTTGATGTCGTCCACGATGGGCCCGAGGCCGAATTCTTCGCTGCCGGCGTGGACATAGGCTCCGCCGCCCACCTCGGCGATCCTGCGGAGCGTGGTCTCGTCCAGGCGGCTCACTACGATGTTGCCTTCGCTGTCTTTCATCAGCGCCCCGTCCTTGGGAATTGGCTGGCCGCGCAGCGAACCCACGCCCACGGTATAGACCTTGATGCCGAGCTCGGCGGCCTGCCGGGCGGCATCGACGGCATCGTCTTCGTGGTTCTCACCGTCGGTGATGACTATGATGGCCCGGCTCTTCTCGCTCTGGGCGCTGAAGCTCTTGGCGGCAGTCAGTATGGCGTCGCCGATGGCTGTGCCCTGCACGGGGACCGAGCCGGTGTCGATGTTGCCGAGGAACATCTTGGCGGATACGTAGTCGGTCGTAATAGGCAGCTGCACGAAAGAGGTGCCGGCGAAGATGATGAGGCCGATGCGGTCGCCCTGCAGCTTGTCCACGGCCCTCGAGATGGCGAGCTTGGCCCTGTCGAGGCGCGACGGGGAGTAGTCTTCGGCGAGCATCGAGTTGGACACGTCCAGGCAGATCATAATCTCCGCGCCCTTGGCTTCGTGCTCCTTGAGCTTGGCTCCCATCTGCGGACGGGCGATGCCTATGACGAAGCACAGGAAGGCGAGGGTGAAGAGGATGATGCGCACCCAGCCTTTGGCTCCCGACCAGGAAGGCATAAGGGCCTGCACGAGGGCCTCGTCGCCGAACTTGCGGATGCGGCGGTGCCTCAGGGCCCTGACGATTCCGTACACTACGGGGATAAGCGGCACGAGCAGCAGCAGCCAGAAATATTCAGGATTCGCAACGTACAGCATTACGGCATCCTCCTTATAAGCAGTCGGACAAGCATCTCGAGCAGCAGGCAGATAAGAGCCGCCAGGGCATACTTGCCGAAGAGTTCTTTATAGACCGGGAAACTGTCGATGGTGGTGCGCGCCTTCTCCATCTTGTTGATTTCGGAATAGATTTCCGAAAGCTTGGTGTTGTCGGTGGCGCGGAAGTAGCGGCCGCCGGTCACGGACGCGATTTCCTTCAGCAGGTCCTCGTCGATTTCGACCTTCATCTGCTGCATCTCCACTCCCCAGGGAGTCATTACTGGGTAGGGCGCCATACCGTTGGCCCCTACGCCTATGGTGTAAACCCTTATGCCATAGGTCTTGGCGATTTCGGCTGCGGTCTGGGGCGACACTTCGCCGGAATTGTTGACGCCGTCGGTCAGCAGGATTACGACGCGGCTCTTGGCGTCGGAGTCTTTCATCCTGGCTACGGCCGTGGCAAGCCCGTTGCCGATGGCCGTACCGTCTTCGATGAGCCCGGTCTGCACTTCCTTCATAAGGTTGATGAGGGTCGCGCGGTCGGTGGTCAGCGGACACTGGGTATAACTCTCGCCGGCGAAAACCACGATGGCCATACGGTCGGAAGGCCTCTGGGCTATGAATTCGATGGCAATGTCTTTCGCGGCGCTGATACGGTCGGGCTTGAAGTCACGGGCGAGCATACTCGTGGACACGTCCATCGCGAGCGAGATGTCAATGCCTTCGGTGTCAATCTTTTCCACTTCGGTGCTGGATCTCGGGCGGGCGATGGCGACTACTATGAGCACGAGCGCGGCGGTGCGGAGCAGCATCGGCAGGTGCCGCAGGATGGCGAGCGGGGAAGTGCCTCCGGCAAGCCACGGCGCCCCTGTGGAGACGCGAAGGTGCGGCCTGCGTCCCTTCAGCTCCATCCACAGGTAGTGGAGAAGGAGCAGTACGGGCACGGCGAGCAGCCACAGGAGTTTGGGATATTCGAAGTACATCAGTCCTTCCCGGCCTCCTCTCCGGCGTTTTCCTTTTCTATGTCAGCCTGGTAGGTGGTCGTCACGAAACTGACCGCCAGAGGCAGGGCGCCGGCGTTTTCCTCGTCGGTGGCTACGTGCTTTGCGAACTTGACGAAATCCGCCCGCTCGAAGAGATCCTTGAGCGAGGAGAACATCTCGGGGGTGATGTCCTTATCTGACTTCAGGGCGTCGAAGAGCTCCGCCGTGGTCATCTCGGGAGCGTCCACTCCGAAGCGGTCGTCAATGTAGAATTTCAGGGCGTCGGTGATGCCGGAATAGAATGCCTTCTGCTTCTCGGGAGCCCAGTATTTGTCGGAACGGTACTTGTCAAGCTCGCGCAGGGCCACGATGTAGGCCGGGTCCTTGGGCTTGCCTTCTTCGGCCTTGCGCTTCTGCGCCCTCCGTATGAGCCAGACAAGGAGCGCTATCAGGGCCGCCGCGAGCAGGCCTGCGCCTATCCAGGGCAGCATCTCCTTGAAGGTCACAGGGTATTGAATCTGTCCCTTGATGTCGTGGAGCTGGAAGGTGGCGGTGTCAACGGGCATCGTCTTGACTTCCATCTCTATGCCCTTGAAAAGGAGGGTGTCGGCCCGGTCGGTGCGGCTGCGCACCACGGGGATGTCAGGCAGTTGGTAGCGCCCTTCCTCGAAAGGCACGAATATGATGCTGGCGCGCAGGTCGAAGGGCTTGCGGAGAATCTTGTCCGCGGCCTTGGCGTTGCGGGAGCGCACTGCCCGGCCGCCCGAGAGGGTGTCGAGCTGCCAGCCGCCCAGAATTGTCAAGGTGTCGTTGGAGGCCTTTGAAAGGTCGGGAAGAAAAATCCCGCTTTCCTTGTCCATCCCGCTGACCGTCACCGAGTAACGCATCTGGTCGGCGATGAGGATGCTGTCCCGTTTCTGGATCTGCTCCAGGACTGCATCCCCTCCCGGCACGATGTCCAGAAGTGCGGCCAATATGATTGTCAATAACTTCATTTATGCTGGAATAGAGCCATCAGGCCCTTGACGTAGTCTTGGTCGGTGGCGATATCTACACTGTCTATCTGATACTTGTTGAAAAGCTTCTCTTCCTTGCGGCCCAGGGATGCGAACCACTCCGCATAGGCTTTGCGCACTTTCGGGGAGTCCGTGTCTATCCACGCGTCGCGCCCGCTTTCGGCGTCCTTGATGTGGACGAGGCCCACGGGCACTATGCCCTGCTCGCGGGGGTCGTGGACTTTGATGACCGAGAGGTCGTGACGTCCGGCGGCCACCTTGAGGGCTTCTTCGTAGCGGGGCGTGCCGTCCGGGGCGACGTCTATCATATCGCTGAGCACGAACGCCGTACACTTTTTCTTGATGGCGCTCGAGAGGAACCGCAGGGCGGCGCCTATGTCGGTGCCGTCGGATTCGGGCTGGAGCTGAAGCATTTCGCGTATGATGTGCAGCAGGTGGCTGCGTCCCTTCTTCGGGGGGATGAACTTCTCGATGCGGTCGCTGAAGAACAGGGCGCCTACTTTGTCGTTGTTGAGGATGGCGCTGAAACTCAGCACGGCGGCGATTTCGGCAATGCGCTCGCGCTTTGTCTGTCCTGCCGTGCCGAAGAGGCCCGAACGGCTCACGTCCACGAGCAGCACTACGGTAAGCTCCCTCTCTTCTTCGAATACCTTCACGTAGGGGCTGCGCAGGCGGGCCGTCACGTTCCAGTCCATCGAGCGCACGTCGTCACCCCACTGGTACTCGCGCACCTCGCTGAAGGCCATACCGCGCCCCTTGAAGGCGGAGTGGTATTCGCCGGCGAAAATCTGGTGCGAGAGCGCCTTGGTCTTTATCTCGATTTTGCGGACCTTCTTGAGTAACTCGGTGGCGTTGTCCATTACGGAACGATTACTGCGTTGATGACTTTTTCGATGATTTGTTCGGTGGTCACGTTTTCCGCCTCGGCTTCATAGGTCAGGCCGATGCGGTGGCGGAGCACTTCGTAGCAGACGGCGCGCACGTCTTCGGGAATCACGTAGCCCCTGCGCTTGATGAAGGCGTAGGCCTTTGCGGCGAGGCTCAGCGAAATGCTGGCACGCGGCGATGCGCCGAAGCCGATGAGGCCCTTGAGCTCACCGAGACCGTAGTCGCCCGGGGTGCGGGTGGCATAGACGATGTCCACTATGTAGCGCTCGATTTTCTCGTCCATATAGACTTCGCGCACTATTTTGCGGGCGCGGATTATGTCTTCGGGGGAGACGACCTGGCTGGGCTGGGGGAAGGTGCCGCTGTTGTTCATCCGCACGATGAGTTTCTCCTCTTCCTTGGCGGGGTAATCCACGATGGCCTTGAGCATAAAACGGTCCACCTGGGCCTCGGGGAGGGGATAGGTGCCTTCCTGCTCGACCGGGTTCTGGGTCGCCATCACGAGGAAGGGCTCGGGGAGGCGCCAGGTCTGGTCGCCGAGCGTCACCTGACGCTCCTGCATAGCTTCCAGCAGGGCAGACTGCACTTTAGCGGGGGCGCGGTTGATTTCATCCGCAAGCACGAAGTTGGCGAAGATGGGGCCTTTGTGCACTTCGAATTCTTCTTTTTTCTGGGAATAGATCAGGGTGCCGGTCACGTCGGCCGGAAGGAGGTCCGGGGTGAATTGGATACGGCTGAACTTGCCGCCCACGGCTTTGGATAATGTGCTGATTGCAAGGGTCTTGGCGAGGCCGGGCATACCTTCGAGTAGGATGTGGCCGTCGGCAAGCAGGGCGATCATCAGATTCTCTACAAGCTTCTTCTGGCCTACGATGACCTTGCCCATTTCAAGGGAAAGAATGTCCACGAATCCGCTCTCTTTCTGTATGCGGTCGTTGAGTTCTTTAATGTTTACGCTTTCCATTTTTATTGGTTTTTCGATTTCAGTTATTTGCGTGTTGTGTGCGCGTATTATGTCTGCAAAAAATGTGCCCGCACGGGCGGAAGGGGGAATGAGAAGAAATTCGTATATTTGCAAAATATGCGGTACAGGGTAGTTATGGCTTATGACGGGGCGGAGTTCTGCGGATGGCAGATTCAACCCGGCGCTCCTTCGGTGCAGGAAACTTTGGAAACAGCACTGGAGACTCTGCTTCGCGCGCCTGTCCCGGTGACGGGCGCGGGGCGGACGGATACCGGCGTGAGCGCGTCGTACTATGTCGCACACTTCGATTTCGACGGACCGGTGCCCCGGCCGCTGGGGCGGGCGGAGACGCTTGACTGCGCGCAGCTGCGCTACAAGCTGAACGCTATTCTGCCGAAGTCGTTGAGCGTCAGCGCGATAGAGCCTGCGGAACCGGAGTTTCACGCGCGCTTCTCGGCGAGGCGCCGCCGATATACTTATTTCCTGCACAGGGCCAAAGACCCATTCGTCGAGCGCTGCTCCTATTTCTTCGGATACCCGGGAGTGGACTTCGAGGCTATGAACGAAGCGGCGCAGCTGCTGCTCGGCACGCACGATTTTTCCTGTTTCGAAAAGTCCGGCGGCGACAACAAGACATCTGTCTGCACCGTGTACGACGCCCGCTGGGTGCCCTATGAACCGGTGCTGCACGCTCCGCTTCCGGACGCCTCGCCTGCTCTTTACTGGCGCTTCGAAATAGAGGCTGACAGGTTCCTGCGGAATATGGTGCGCGCGGTGGTCGGGACCCTGCTCGAAGTCGGGCGCGGGAGGCGTCCGCTGCGGGAGTTCGAGGCTCTGATACTGCCTCCCGACGTGTCCGAAGGCGTGAAAGTGTCACGCCGCAGCCTGGCCGGAGAGTCCGCTCCGGGCCACGCCCTTTTCCTGACTGATGTCCGCTATTAGGCGGACATCAGTCAGGAATGACTACAATCCCCCTGCTCCCCCAGGGGACTGAGGGGAGGGCCCCTCAGACACCCCCTTAGAACTACGTTCCACTTCTATTGCAGGCGGACATCAGTCAGGAATGATTACCTCTATTGCTTTTTCGGAGGGGCCTGGGTGGTGGCGATAATCTGCTTAGCTTTCTCTATGCGCCCGAGGGCGTACTGCCGGAAGTCCTGCCAGCGGTAGAAATATGGAGTGCCGCAGTCGGGTATGGGCAGGGCGATGTCCCGTTCGTTGTAGAGAAGCCGCACCAGGACATCCCCCTTGCGGTTTTTATAGAAGACGAACTGGGTGTTGAGGGACATAGGATACTCGTATGAACGGAAGGCGCCGCTGACCTCATCGAGGCTCCCTACGGGCTTGTTGTAGCCGTCGATATCCAGCAGCACGAAGAGCGACATCACGATGATGTCGTGCCCGAAGCGCAGGCGTGCGGCGTACTCCCCGGTCTGCAGGTCGGAATCGGCCTTGTCCAGGATGTCCTGCATCGTGCGCCATACGAATGCCCACTGGCGGCCTTTCTGGTAGAGCGTATCCGGGCCCTTCGAGGCGAAGAAGCGAAAGTTGTGGCACTCGTACAGGCGGCAAATCTCCTCTATGGGAATGAACTCCAGAAGCCGTCTGTCAATCAAGGAGTTGCACTGCGCGCTCACGGCTATGGCAAAAAGTGCGTCCTCCAGCTTCCGGGGCGTGGAAATCTCGTCCAGCAGGGAAAGGTCCTTGATGAGCGGGGAGAACACTGCGGCCGGGTCAAGCTTTTCGTCGAACATCTTCTGGCTGTCTTTCTGCCACCAGGCGTTTTTGTTGTTATAGCCCTCGTCGGTGGGCTGCACGTCGGGATTGTACAGGCTGAAAGGGTTGGTGAAGGCCATAGTGGAGTTGCTGGCCTGCAGGGAAATCTGCAGCCTGGGATTCTCCCTCAGAAGCTGGTCTCCGAACGCCGTCATCGTCAGGATGCACCGCGGGACCGTGGTGGAGACCGCGTCGATGCGTGCTCCCCGACTGAAGATGTGCCGGTGCGCCCTGTACATATTGTGGGCTATCTTATACTGCTGTTCGGCTCCTTCGGGAGTCAGGTCTCCTCCGCAGTTGCGGAGCTTCGGGTAGAGCGGCTCGTATATTTTCAGAAATTCCTCGCCTCGCTCCGTCAGCAGGCCTCTCTGCCGGGCCGTTGTGAACAGGCGGAAGATTTTGTCGAAATCCGAACTTGAAGAATGGTTGCGGGCGCCGTGGCGTCCGTAGTGGCTGATATAGAATGACTTGTAACCTGCGGGAGCCTTCGCCTGGGCGGGTATGCCGTGGTCATACATATAGAATACAGTACCGGATTTCCAAGGGTCGCGGCGGATTGCGTCAAGCGGATCCTTATCCTGGCCGATGGCTGCGAGGGGCAGGATAACCGCAGCCAGAAATGACAAAATTTTCCTCATAATGTCGCCAAATGAAATTTTGCGAAAATAGCAATAATTTTTAATTATCTTTGTAATTGTATGATACGTTTAAGACTCCCAGCGGCCATCCTGGCCGCCGCCATCTGCCTGCTTCCCGCAGGCGCCAGCAATTCTTCGGACCGGACAGTGCTGAAGAGCTGCACCATCGGCTCCGAAGGCGGTAAGATGCTGACCTGTAAAGATATCAACGGCCGGCACGTACGCCCTTCCTCGAAGCCTTTCTTCTTCACGGAAGACTCCCGCCTGACCGACAAATATCCCGCCCGACCCCGCAAGACCCCGGTGCTGCCCGCTTCCGCGAATCCGGAGGTGCTGTACGGCATTGTACCCTCGCGCAACGAATTCGGCATCGACAGGGGCTGGTACCCTTCGCCCGACCGCTCCAGGCTGGCCGTGTACAGGGTGGACCAGAGCGCCGTCGGGGAGTTCCCGCTGCTTGACATCAAGCCCCGCAGCGGAGCCCTCAAGAGCATAAAGTATCCTATGAACGGGATGAGCTCGGAGCGGGTCAACCTCTGCGTGTGCGACACTCTCGGGCACGTGCTCAGTGAATTGAAAATCAATGAATTCGAGGATGACAGGTATATAGCCGGCGTCAGTTGGACCCCCGACGGCGGGCAGCTGCTCGTGCAGGTGCTCGACCGCGCCCAGCACCACCTCAAGCTTCAGCTTTACGACGCATCTGACGGCCGTCTCGTCCGCACCCTCCTGGAAGAGTGCAACGAGGCCTGGGTGGAGCCCCGCGACGGCGTGTGGTTCATCAAGGGCACGCAGTTCTTCATCTACCGTACCGACAACCGCGACGGCTACCGCCAGCTCTACCTCTGCGACCTCGAGGGCGGGATACGGCGCCTGACCCAGTGCAGCGCCGACGTGGCTTATGTGGCCAACGACGGGGAATATGTGTACTACACCTCCGCCGAGGTCTCACCGGTCGAGAACCATCTGTTCCGTATGCGCCTGACGCGCCTTACTGCCGGAAAGAAGCCGCAGAAACTCAGCAAGATACGCTTCGGTGCTCCGCAGCGGCTTACCGAGGGCTCCGGCAGGCACTCTGTCACTATGAGCCCTGACTGCAGGCAGTTCCTGGACCGCTGGAGCGCAGTCGATATGCCCGGCCGCACGGAGCTGCGAAGCGCCGACGGCAAGCTCGTGGAACTGCTCCAGGAGTCGGCCGATCCCCTGAAAGACTTCTCTGCGGTCAGCGTGGAAATGGGCACCGTCCCCTCCGCCGACCCGCAGTATCGCAACTACTACCGTCTTTTCAAGCCCGCGGGCTTCGACCCGTCCAGGAAGTATCCCGTCATCGTGTATGTGTACGGAGGCCCGCACAGCCAGATGGTTACCGACAGCTGGCTCGGCGGCGTGCGCCCCTGGGAGCTGCTGATGGCGCAGAGAGGCTACGTGGTTTATGTCCAGGACAACCGCGGCACGGACAACCGCGGCGCCGCTTTCGAAAAGGCTCTCAACCGCCGCTGCGGTCAGGCCGAGTCTGACGACCAGATGGAAGGGCTGCGGCAGCTGATTGCCGAGGGCTGGGTGGACACCGGACGCGTCGGGGTGTGCGGCTGGAGCTACGGCGGCTTTATGACCCTGACCCTTGCCACACGCTTCCCCGAAAGCTTCAAGGTCGCTGTCTGCGGCGGCCCGGTAATCGACTGGAAGTGGTATGAAATAATGTATGGCGAGCGCTATATGGACAATCCCGAGACCAACCCCGAGGGCTTTGCGCTGACCTCGCTCGTGGACAAGGCTCCGCGCCTGAAGGCCCGCACCCTCATATGCCAGGGTATGGAAGACGGCACCGTGCTGCCCATCAACTCAATGAGTTTCATCCAGTCCTGCGTGGAGCACAACATTCTTCCCGACTACTATCCGTATCCCCGCAGCGAACACAACGTCATCGGCCCCTGGAGGGAGCAGCTGTACCTGAAGTGGACCGACTATTTCGAGACTTATCTCTGATGGACTACGATTCAGTTCTGGAGGCCCTCTTCGAGAGGCACCGCAGCGTGCAGAACGCGGGATTCAGTGCCGATGCCTACAAGCCCGGACTGGAGCAGATGGAGGATTACGCCGCATTCCTCGGGAATCCGCAGGACTCTTTCCCTTCGGTCCACGTGGCCGGCACCAACGGCAAGGGCTCGGTGTGCTCCCTGATTGCAAGGGCTCTGGCTCTCAAGGGCTACGGCACAGGACTTTATACTTCTCCGCACCTGGTGGATTTCAGGGAGCGCATCAAGATAGTGCGCGCCGGCGGCTACGAGTTGATTCCTAAGGAAGCCGTGGCTGATTATCTCGGCCGTTTCGACAGGGAAGGGCTTTCCTTCTTCGAGGTCACCACCGGGATGGCTTTCAAGTGGTTCGCCTCGCTTCCTGTGGACTGGGCGGTCATCGAGACGGGCCTTGGCGGGCGGCTCGACAGCACGAATATCATCACCCCCCGAATCAGCATCATCACTTCCATAGGCCTCGACCACTGCGCCCTGCTCGGAAATACCAGGGCGGAAATCGCCGCTGAGAAGGCGGGCATTTTCAAAAGCGGCGTGCCGGCCCTCGTATGGGGGCGGGACCCGGAGACGAGCCCCGTGTTCGAGAGCGTAGCCGCCCGGGTGGGAGCTCCGCTGTATTATGCCGAGGATTTCCCTATGCCCGAGGCGGATACGGCGCTCTTCGACCTTGCCGGCCCTTGCCTCCTGCAGAACCTCCGCACGGTATGGGCAGCGCTTTCAATCCTGCACGAGACTCCGGAAAGCCCGCTGGCTCTGAGGGATGCCGCGCGGAAGACCGGCTTCAGGGGCCGGTGGGAGACCTTGCTCGAAAAGCCCCTGACTATCTGTGACATAGGTCATAATCCGCCGGCTCTGGAAGCGAATTTCGGGCAGCTTGAGCGTCTTCGCGGCAGTGGTCCTTCCCGTCGTCCGCTGCTTGTGGTCTATGGGGCTATGGCAGATAAGGACGTGGATTCGATTGCCGGTCTTATGCCCCCGGACGCGAGTTTGTTTCTCGTAGCTCCCCGGACCCCGAGGGCAATGGCAGTCAAAGATTTGGCATTGAAATTGAAAAAGCTTAACTTTACGGAGTCGGGAACTGTCCCCGAGGGCGTCAGCGCGGCTCTTTCCCGCGCCAGCGGCCTTGCGGGCTCCGACCCGGTGGTTTATATAGGCGGAAGTACCTTCGTGGTGGCGGAAGCCATATCATATTTGGAGAGTATATGAAAAAGTTATCGCTAACCCTGACACTAATCTTTTTGTCGCTGATGTCCTTCTCCCAAACCAAAGACTCCAAAGGCCACACGCTGGTCAGCCTCTGGAAAGCCTACGAAAAGGCCGAAGCGGCTGACAAGCCGCAGGATCAGCTTAAGGCTCTGGAAGCCATCAAGGCTGAGGCCGTCTCCAGGCACCTGGCCTGGGATTTCTATTGCGCCGTGCAGGAAGCTGTCTCGGTGCGTTCTTCCATCAACTGGAAGGACCGTGAGAAAGCCCGTCAGCAGATGGAAAAAGATATCGACGAGTTCGGCGAGAGCGTGGTGGTGTACTACCACCGCAGGCACCTGTGGTCCGGCGAGCAGACCGAAAAGTTCGTTGCAGACCACAAAGAAGACCTTGCCGCGCACTTTAATCCCGAGTTCTATAGCAGGGACAGTTATCTTGCCCGTCCCTTGTATTCCGAGGCTCTTCTGCCTCTTGTCAAGAACGACTACGAATACGCCCTGTGGAGCCAGTACCTGTATTCCGGCAGGGGACCGCTCAAGTCTTATTACGACGGACGGTATCCTTTCGGGGCGTTCATAGAGTTCACTGACGCCGACAGGCTGCTGGACAGGGATTCATACTCCGTCTTCGGCCGCTACGCCGAGAGTTACAAAGGCAAGGCGGTCTCTATGATGGCGAGACAGAGGCGCCTCCAGTATGAATTCAGGCTGATGGAGCGTGAATCGTCCACCCCTTCCTCCGATTTCAAGGCCCTTCGGGACAAGTGCAGCGCTTTCGAAAAGGACCGCAAGGCATTTACCGGCTCCGAAAAGGCTATCGCAGATTGTTGCACAGGCGTGGAAAGCCTTATTTCCGAACTTGACAGCAAGAGTATCGAATGCAGCATCAGCGGCAACGAAGCCGCTTTCGTACTCCGCAATATCAGTGATTTCCAATATATTATAAAAGATAAAAAAGACCTTGCGGCCCATCAGGCATCCGTGGCCGACAAGGCCCGGAGCTACTATAAGAAAGACACGGTCAAGGTGACTCTTCCTGACATCGACGACGGCAGTTATCTGCTCGAAGCCAAATCCGGAGATTGCAAAGAGATTGTCCGTTATGAAAAACACACTCTTTCGGTGTCTCTTCGTGCCGACAACATAGGTTATGGAGCTTATGTGGCCGACTTCAAGACCGGCAAGCCGCTGGAGAAATGTGATTTCCTGCTCTATGATGCTGACGGTCTGGAACTTATGCACGTGGATGACGTGGCGCTCGACTGCTATACGCTGCTTCCTGACGCCATCCGTAACAGGATTGAGAAGAAGAAGAGGGAGTACAAGTTGGTCGCCCGCGTCGTCGAAGGAGGCCGCACGCGCCTGTCGGAAGAAGTCTATCTGAATTCTCTGGTGACGGGAAAGGTGCGCGAAGTCGTGGATTACGATTACTCGCACGCGGTGATTCTGACGGACCGCACCGCCTTCACCCCGGATGAGACAGTTCAGTTCAAAGCCATACTCTACAGCGGCACATATACTTATAAGCTTGCGCCCGAGGGCGGTGAAGTGCAGGTCTTGCTATTCGACGCCAAAAACAATGAGATTGACAGCAAGACCCTCAAGACCAATGAATACGGCTCGGTCTGGGGCAGTTTCCCTCTCCCCAAGGGAGAAAGAGGCGGATATTATACAATAAAAGTCAAGTCCAAAGGCGGTACGCTTGCCTCCCGCCGTATCCGTGTGGATGAGTTCGTGCTTCCTACCTTCGAACTGAAATGGGACGAGGACGACAATCTCTATCTTACCGGAGACAAGGTCCGCGTCAGCGGCAAGGTGCAGTCCCTTTCCGGCCATTCCCTCGGCAGCGCCAGGGCCTTTTACAGCGTCAGCGGAGTTGTCAAGACCGCAGGGCGGAAAGAGTTGACAATCCGCCCTGACGGCACGTTCGAGCTGGAGTTCCCGACCGAAAATCTGTACAATTCCTATTATACCGTCTCGGTGCGGGTGGTCGATGCAAGCGGCGAGACGCTCGATTTCCAGACTTCCCGTCTCGTGTACCGGGATCTTCCTCTTTCGATGCTCGTGCGCAATTTCGTCAAGGGCTCCTATGAACTGATTCCCGGGGCCTCCAAGGCCTCTTCCGGAGACTGGATTGTGCGCGACGATGACGCTCTGGTGGATTTCCAGACCGGCGGTTATACGCGTGAGGGCCTGGCAATCAGATACGATCTCATCTACGCCGGCAAGGTCATCGCCTCCGGCAAGGCTGCCTCGCAGCAGGTCCTGCCCATCAGCCTCAAGGGAAGTCCTTCCGGGCTGTACGAGGTCAGGGCCGTGGTTACGGCTGTGGACGCCGAGGGCGAACAGCGCAAGACCTCGGCGAGCATCAACTTCGTCAAGGCGGCGGACGACGACACCGCCCTGGACCTTCCCGTGAACTGCTTCTTCAAGGAGCTGGGCGGCTCTGACATCGCCCTGCAGGTAGGAGCGACCAACGGGCCTGTCTGGGCTGTGGTCGAGCTCTCCGGCAGCGGCAACCAGGTGCTCGAGCACCAGATTGTCTATCTGGACGGCGTCCGAGCAAAGGACGGCTCCCTTAAGACCGTCAGCTATTCCCGCAAGAGCGAGTATCCTGAAAGCCTGTCGCTTATGGTGATGTTCTTCCGTGACGGCCGGTCCTACAGCTACACCCGCAGGATAGCGCTTCCGCAGATAGTACGCCGGCTGCCGCTCAAGTTCGAGCGCTTCGTGGATTCGGCCGCCCCCGGAGAGGAATGCAAGTTCCTGATCCGCAGCGAGGCCGGAGTCGAATGTGCCGTCGCAGTGTTCGACAAGGCTACGGAATCCATCGAGCACAACACCTGGCCTTTGGTGATGCCCGCCCGCAAGCCTGAGCCCCGCATCAGCTACAGCAACGTGTGCGGATTCTCCGGCTCGCGATACTATTTTAATTACGCGGAAGACGCTATGGCTCTCGGCGGCGCAATGCCCGAGATGGCCGTTATGCGCTCCAAAGCCGCCGCAAGAGTGGAGTCCAATGATATAGGAGCCGTAGAGATGGCGGAAGAGTCCGCCTCCCCCGAAGTGCACGTGCGCGACAATTTCAACGCCACGATGGCCTGGGAGCCCAATCTGCGGTCGGACGCAGACGGCCTCGTCGAGTTTAACTGCAAGGGAGGCGACAAACTTTCGACTTTCTACGTGCAGGTCTTTGCCCACGGAGAAGGGATGACCAACGCCGTGCTCCGCGGCGAGATGAAGGTCTCTCTGCCGGTCAAAGTGGCCGTGGTACAGCCGCAGTTCCTCTATGCCGGAGACGCATACACCTGCCTTGCGACCCTTTCCAACAACCTCGAGAACTCCGTGTCCGGCAAGGTTGCCATCCGCTTCTATGACGGCCCCGATCACAAGAGCTCCAAGCTCCTCGGCACCAAGTCGGCGCACGTGACCATCCCTTCAGGCGGCTCCCTGCCGTTCGAAGCCTGCATCGACGTGCCTTCCGGCATCAGCGAGATGGGCGTGCTGGTCAACTTCGTCTCTGACGAGCCCGACTCCGTCTCCGATGCGATGTTCGTGAAGATTCCGCTGGAGACCCCTCTGCAGACGCTTACCGAGGCCCATTCGGCGCTGCTCAAGGCCGGTGCCGACAGGGACGCGCTCATAGCTATGCTCCGCAGCGAATTCGTCAATGTCGATGCGTCCTCCCTCACCCCGCAGGAGCGCAGCATAATAGATATGATTCGCGCGGCCATTCCCGATTCCATCGAGCCCAAAGGCCGGGACGTGCTGAGCCTCACCGAAGCCTACTACTCCAACGTGATTGCCCGCCGGCTCGGGGCTCAGGGCCTTCCTAATGCTCTCCTGGGCGAGATACTCGAAAAGATAGCGGCCTGCCAGAACGCAGGCGGCGGCATCTCCTGGTTCGAAGGGATGCAGTCCTCGCCCGTGGTCACGGCCTCCGTGCTGCAGCGAATCTATTCGCTCGATGACGAGGCTGCCGGCAAGATAGACGTGGCCGCCGCGGTGAAGTATCTCGATGCCGAGTACTTCTCATCCGAGGGCAAGCCCTGGTGGTGCGGCTCCATATCGCTGCCCTTCTACCTCCAGACCCGCGCCTTGTTCCCGCAGGTGCCTTTCGAGGCTCCTTCAGGCAAGGTGTACAGGCAGTTCAAGAAAGATGTGAAGGCTTATCTGGTGCCCGCCAAGGCCCGCGGTCTCAATGCGCAGATACTTGCAAAGGCCCGGCGCCTCCGCACCCTCCAGTCGCTCGTGCTGCTGCCTGGAGGCAAGACTCTTGCCAAGGCTTGGGGCATCAACGTCAGAAAGTGCCTTGTCCGCTCGCTGGACGCCGACGTGGAGTCGCTGCTCCAGTATGCGGTCGAACACCGCAGCGGCGGTTACTATTATCCCAACGCGGTGATGCCTTGGCGCGGCCTGATGGAGAGCGAGCTTTATGCGCACTCCCTGCTCTGCGACCTGCTGACCGCCACCGCACAGAACTCATCCAAGGCTTCTTATGCATCCGAGGCCCTCAAGGTGGCCGAAGGCATACGCCTCTGGATTATGGTGCAGAAAGAGACGCAGCAGTGGGAGAAGGATGCCGCCTACATTGAGGCCATAGCTTCCGTGCTGCGCGGCACGCCCGAGACGCTTGCGACGAAGGTGGTGCTCCTTTCCTCCACCTTCACCAAGCCTTTCCCCGAGGTCAAGGCCGCAGGCAACGGCTTCACGGTGCAGCGGGTGTTCCTGCGCGAGGGGAAGCCCCTGGAAGATGGCGAAATCCTGAATGTGGGCGACCGTATCAGCGCCGAGTACCGCATCTGGAACGAGGAGAACCGCAGTTTCGTGCGACTCAGCGTGCCCCGTCCCGCGTCCTTCCGCCCGGTGCAGCAGCTGTCCGGCTCCTATGGCTGGTGGCTCAGACCGCTTAGCTACGGAGGCTGGAATTTCACTCCCCAGGGTTATCGCAACGTGCTCGCAGACAAGACGGAATACTGGTTCGACAGCTATCCCGAGGAGAATACTACCATCAGGGAAGACTTCTATGTGACCCAGGCCGGACGTTTCCAGACGCCTGCCGTCGAGATCGAATCTCTGTACGCACCTCACTACAGAGCCAATGACGACGGAAGGGAAGCTATAGAGTCGCGATAAATTATTATATTTGTGGGATGATTCAGCCGTTCAACTCGAAGTTCGTGATAGACGGAATCCCGCAGGAGCTGACTCCTGCGGAGATTCTTGCGTCCATCCTGGAAAAGACTCCCGAAAGCCGTCCCTCCGAGGGGACGCTTCTGGACGAGACTCTCGACCCGGCTCCCGGCTCCATACGTCCCGATCCTTCGAAGATAGATGAATATCTGTCCTTGGTGCAGTCTGCCGAGTTCAGCGCGCCGGTGCCTTTCGCCGATTCCTATACGCGCTTCCGCATTGCCGAGGCCCTTATCGACACGATGTGGCGCAGCGGCAACTTCAAGCTTGACGACCTTCCCCTTACGGCCAAATGGAAAGCCGCTCCCGACAGGGTGGGGGACCTGGCCGCATTCTACAGATCCGTGGAGTCGGCGGCCGATTATATAGACAACCTGCGCCTGTCGCTGCGGCGCTACGGGTTCGAAGAAGGCGAGTTCGACGTGCGTTTCGCGACGCCCTTTTCCGGAGCGCCCCTGCTCGTGGACGACCAGTTGCACCCGGACCCTTCGAGCTGGGTGGTATATGTGCCTTTCGACACTTCCGACTACCGTCTTGGCGGTTCGCATCTTGCGGAGTCGCTCGGGCTTCGGGGCAGCACGCCTCCGGAAGTCTCCGACGCGGACTATTTTATGGACTGCTTCGAAGTGGTGCGCGAGCTCTCGGAAGACGGCGTCCTGCTGAGCGCGGCCAGCGTCGGAGACGGCGGTCTGATCAGCGCCCTGAAGCGCCTGACCGCGGGCGGAGTGGGCTGCGGAGCGGATATTTCCGACCTGATGCAGGCCTGCGGCGAGACCGACCCGGTGCGAATCTTCTTCTCCGAAGTGCCCGGCGCCGTCATTCAGGTGCGGGATTCCGATTTTGACTACATCGACGCGGAATTCCTGCTCCAGGACGTGGCCTATTATCCGCTCGGACACCCCACGGCCGACGGCCGCCTGCACCTTTGCACCGCCGCCAAGACCGGCATACAGACAATACTTGAATCCCTGATGCAGAACGCTGAAGGGGAAGACTGAAATACTATGGGCAAACCTAAAATCTTCGTACTCGACACCAACGTCATACTGCACGACCACAAGGCAATCAGGCAGTTCAAAGACAACGATCTCATAATTCCCACGGCCGTAATCGAAGAGGCCGACAAATTCAAGAAGGGCAACGACACCCTTTCCTACCACGCCCGCGGCTTTATGCGCGACCTGGACAAGATCAGCGCCGGAAAGTCTTTCGCGGGAGGCGGAATTCCCATAGGCAAGGGACTCGGAAAGATAAAGGTAGAGCCCAACCATCCGTTCCCGGCGCCTCTCGCGGACCTTTTCAAGGACGACACCCAGGACCATAGGATACTTGCCACGGCAATCTGGGTGCGCGATACCCATCCCGGCACTTTCGTGGCCCTCGTGACCAAGGACGTCAACCTGCGCCTCAAGGCCAAGGCTGCCGGAATGGCGGTACAGGACTACCTGACCGACAAGGTGGAAGAGGAAAAGCTGGAAATCCGCCAGCAGGAAGTGGTCCGCACCACCCTCCCGTCCGACCTGATGCAGGCTCTCTGCTACGGTCCGGAGACCAGCTTGAAGTGGAATGAGGTGCAGTCTTCGAAGCCGGAACCTAACCAGCTTTTCAAGTTCAGCTGGGAGGAAAGCGCCGCCGGAGCCGCGCCCGCGGATGCCGGAGACGACGCCCGTACGGTCTGTGCCCGCTATGACGCCGCGCGTGACCGTATAGTCCTTATCAAGGCCCGTGAGGCCTACGGCATCAGGCCCCGCAACGATGAGCAGAAAATGGCCATCGACGCCTGCCTCGACCATTCCCGCGAGCTCGTAGCCCTTACGGGAGGCGCCGGTACCGGCAAGACCTTGATCGCCCTTGCCTGCGCCTTGGAGCAGGAACGTGACTACGACCAGATTATCCTTTCCCGTCCTACCGTGATACTCGGCAACCAGGACATCGGTTTCCTCCCCGGGGACCAGAAATCCAAGATGAGCCCATTCCTTCAGCCCCTTATGGACAATCTCGGCGTCATAAAGGAGCAGTTCCGCCCCGGTTCGAGGGAGGCCCAGCGCATTGATTCTATGCTTTCGATGGAGAAACTCATCATCGAGCCCCTGGCCTACATCCGCGGCCGCTCGCTCGGAAAGTGCTTCTTCATCATCGACGAAGCCCAGAACCTTACTCCGCACGAAATCAAGACCATCATCACCCGCGCCGGAGAAGGTACCAAGATGGTGTTCACGGGCGACGTGTTCCAGATAGACCAGCCCTATCTCGACCAGTGGTCGAACGGCCTGTCGCACATCGCAGAGAAACTGGCCGGGCAGAAACTCTTCCAGCACGTGTTCCTGCGCAAGGGAGAGAGGAGCGCCCTGTCCGAGCTTGCCGCGAAGCTGCTGTAGGGCCGCCGTTTGCGTTAACGGAAAATAAATGCTATATTCGCGGCCGATTTAGAAACAATCAGTTACACACAAGAATATGTTTGAAAACAAGAAAAGAGTATATCGCTTCGGCGGCAAGACCGCGGAAGGCGATGGTTCAATGAGGGAACTCCTCGGCGGCAAAGGCGCAAACCTTGCCGAAATGAGCAAACTCGGGATGCCCGTCCCGGCCGGTTTTACGATTACGACCGAGTGCTGCGCTGAGTACTACGAGCTCGGCGGCGGCTATACTGAAGCGCTCAAGAATGACGTCGCTGAGGCCCTGGCAGCTACTGAAAAGCTGATGGGCAAGAAGTTCGGCGACCGTGAGGATCCCCTTCTGGTCAGCTGCCGCAGCGGCGCCCGCAGTTCTATGCCCGGTATGATGGATACTATCCTCAATATAGGCCTTTGCTCCGACACTCTCCCCGGAATGATCAAGAAGACCGGCAACCCGAGGTTCGTCTATGACGCCTACCGCCGTCTGATTATGATGTACTCCGACGTCGTGATGGAGAAAGCCGAGGGCATCGAGCCCGAGGATGGCCAGGGCATACGCCAGCAGCTCGACCGTATGATGGAAGAGCTCAAGGAGGCGCGCGGCTACAAGTCCGACACCGAAATCACCGCCGACGAGCTCAAGGACCTCTGCGAGAAGTTCAAGGTGAAGGTCAAGGAAGTGCTTGGCGTGGAATTCCCCGACACGGCCCAGGATCAGCTCTGGGGCTCAATCGGTGGCGTGTTCAAGTCCTGGAACGGCAAGAGGGCTATCGCTTACCGCCGCATCGAGAAGATTCCCGATGACTGGGGCACCGCCGTCAACGTCCAGTCTATGGTGTTCGGAAATATGGGCGAGACTTCAGCTACCGGCGTGGCGTTCTCCCGCAACCCCGCTTCCGGCGACAACAAATTCTACGGTGAGTGGCTCATCAACGCCCAGGGCGAAGACGTGGTCGCGGGTATCCGCACCCCCAACCCCCTGAACGAAGCCACCAAGACCGAGCACAACAAGCACCTGCAGTCTCTCGAGGCCGCAATGCCCGAGGTCTATGCCGAGCTTGACGGTATCCGCCGTCGTCTCGAGGAGCATTTCCGCGATATGCAGGACATCGAGTTCACCATCCAGGAAGGACACCTCTGGATGCTCCAGTGCCGTATCGGCAAGCGTACCGGCATCGCCGCCCTCCAGATGGCGATGGATATGCTTTCCGAGGGTATGATCGACGAGAAAGAGGCTGTGCTGAGGGTTTCTCCCGCCCAGCTTGACGAAATACTTCACCCCATCCTCGACCCCGCTTCCGAGAAGAAGTCCGAGGTCGTGGCCAAGGGTCTTCCCGCTTCTCCGGGCGGAGCCGTGGGCACCATCGTGTTCACCTCCGAGGCCGCTATGGAAGCAGCTGCCGCCGGCCGCAAGGTGATTCTCATCCGTGAGGAGACCTCCCCTGAGGACATCGAGGGTATGCGCGCTTCCGCAGGTATCCTTACCACCCGCGGCGGTATGACCTCCCACGCCGCCCTTGTGGCCCGTGGCTGGGGCAAGTGCTGCATCGTGGGCTGCGAGTCTATGAAGATCAACCTTGCAGGCAAGACCGTCAGCTTCGGCGGCAAGACCTTCAAGGAAGGCGACTGGTTCTCCCTGAACGGCTCCAAGGGCTATGTCTATGCGACCAAGCTCGACACTATGGACGCCAGCGAGAATCCTCTCTTCATCCGCTTTATGGAAATCGTGGACAAGTTCCGCCGCCTGGGCATCCGCACCAACGCAGACACCCCTGAAGATGCCGCCCGTGCGCTTTCCTTCGGAGCGGAGGGAATCGGCCTGTTCCGTATCGAGCATATGTTCTACGGAAAGAATTCCGAGACTCCTCTTGCAAAGCTCCGCAAGATGATTCTTTCCAGCACCGACGAGGAGCGTAAGGCTGCCCTTGACGAGCTGGAGCCGTTTATGAAGGCCTCCGTGAAGAGCACCCTCAAGATTATGGACGGCAAGCCCGTGGTGTTCCGTCTGCTCGACCCGCCTCTGCACGAGTTTGTGCCGAAGGGAAAGGACAAGGAGAAGGAGCTGGCCGACGAGCTTGGAATTTCTGTCGGTGACGTCGAGAAGAGAGGTGAGAACCTCCACGAGGTGAACCCTATGATGGGCCACCGCGGAGTGCGTCTCCACGTGACTTATCCTCTCATCGCCGAGACTCAGTACAGGGCCATCTTCACCGCCGAGGCCGAGCTCCAGAGAGAAGGCCTCCATCCTATGCCCGAGATTATGATTCCCGTGACGATTTCCGAGCGCGAGCTTCGTTTCCAGAAGGCGATTTGCGTGAAGGTCAAGACCGAGGTCGAGGCCGCTACCGGCGAAGTGCTGGACTTCAAGTTCGGTACTATGATTGAAATCCCCCGTGCCGCCCTCACCGCAGACCGTATGGCCCGCACCGCTGAATTCTTCAGCTTCGGCACCAACGACCTGACCCAGATGACCTTCGGCTTCAGCCGTGACGACGTCGGCACCTTTATGGGCGACTACCTCGGCAACAAGATTCTCGACGCAGATCCGTTCCAGACCATCGATGTCAAGGCTGTGGGCAAGCTCGTGGAATACGGTATCCAGGGCGGCCGCAGCAAGCGTCCCGACCTGATGTGCGGCGTGTGCGGCGAGCACGGCGGCGATCCCGATTCCGTGGCTTTCTTCAACCGCATCGGAGTTGACTACGTCAGCTGTTCTCCTTTCCGCGTGCCTATCGCCCGCCTTGCTGCGGCCCAGGCTGCAATCAGGCAGAACGCCTAGTCAGGTACCTTTCAGATTAGTGTTTGCGCATCTCCGCCTTACCGGGCAGGGATGCGCAAATTCTTATTTGGCTCAAATTTTGGATTTGAGTCAAATAAATGCTAAATTTACACAATTTAACTCGAAATGAAACGTTTTCTGATACTGCTTCTGGCGCTCTTGACGCTCGCTCCTTTTCAGGACGCCTTTGCCCAGAGGCGTAAGGCTTCCGCCGATGAGCCCCTCATCGACTTCAAGCACCGCTATGCCGACATCAACCTGACGATGAAGCTTTCCAAGCTCAAGACCCTCAATAAATTCCTTCCGAACAGCCTGCGCAGGGAAGTGGGGGATGAGTACTATCCCGAGATCCGCCGCCAGCTCAAGGGCAAGGGACAGGGGAGTATGCATTTCAAGGAAGGCGACGCCAGCATCGAGGAATATCCCGACGGCAAGGTCAAGCTCAGCCTCAAGTTTCCCAAGTTCTATATGGTGATCAGAAACGTGGACTGGGCCCAGCTGGACCAGGTCTTCGATGAATATTTCTAATCTTCGCATCTGACTGATATGGCAGACTTCTTTACTCGTACGGGGTTGCCGAAAAAGCTGTTCTGGGGCTTTTTGGGCGTGCTTGTCTTTATGATGGGCGACGGCGTGGAGCAGACCTGGCTCAGCAAGTACATTACCGACTGCGGCTACAATTCGGCCGACATTTTTGCCGTTTACGGCATCACGGTAGCCGTGTCCTCGTGGCTTTCCGGCGTCGTGGCCGAGACTTTCGGAGTGAAGCGCACGATGCTTGCCGGCTTCCTGCTGTATGTAGCGGGCGTGGCCGGTTTTGCGGGCATCGGTATGGCGCAGATGAACTATCCGGTGCTGCTTGCCACCTACGCCGTGAAGGGCCTCGGCTATCCTTTGTTTGCCTATACCTTTATGGTGTGGATTACCTACAGGGTGGAACAGGACTCGCTGAGCTCGGCCCAGGGCTGGTTCTGGTTCGTGTTTACCGGGGGGCTCAACGTGCTTGGCGCCTACTGGGGCATCTATGCCTACAACCACTTCGGCGTGCTCCCGACTCTCTGGTCGGCGCTGGTCTTTGCAGTAATCGGTGCCGTATTCGCGCTCTGGGTGAACCGCAGCCCCTCCGACAACAAGTTCGCAGCAGCGGGAGCTTCAGGAGGCAACAAGTTCAAGGAACTCTTCAAGGGGCTTGCCATAATGGGGCGCGAACCGAAAGTGCTGCTGGGTGGGATAGTCCGCGTCATCAACACTGTCTCGCAGTTTGCGTTCATCGTGTTCCTGCCTTTGTATATGAGCGAATATGGCGTCTCGCAGACCCAATGGGCTTCCATATGGGGCATTATATTCCTATTTAATATAATATTCAACCTGGTGTTCGGAATCGTTGGAGACAAGATTGGCTGGAACCGTACCGTCACCTGGTTCGGATGCATAGGCTGCGCAGTCAGCGTGCTGCTGTTCTACTATTCGCCCCAGATTCTCAATCAATACTGGTTCGTGCTGCTTTGCGGATCGCTGTGGTGTATCTGCCTTGCCGGTTTTGTACCTCTGTCGGCCCTGGTGCCTTCATTGGTGGAGTCGGACAAGGGCGCCGCGGTGTCTGTACTCAACCTCGGCGCGGGGGCTTCGGCGTTCGTCGGACCTCTGCTCGTAAAATTGCTCCGCGAGCCTCTAGGTTACGCCGGAATTGCCTGGACTCTTGCCGGTTTGTATGTGGTAAGTGCTGTTCTGATGCGTTATATTGGCGAAAAAGAAAGAAAATAAACTGAAAATAGTTGCAAAAGAAAAAAAAACTATATAAATTTGCGCGTTAATAAGTTTCTTGGACAAGAGGGTATTGTACCCAAATGTGCGCGAAACGCTTGAACAAGGTTACTAAACCCTAGAACATATAAATTTTTAATAATTAACTTTTTAAAAAAATTGTGTATGAAAAAAATCTTTAGATTCGCAATTGTGCTGGCCCTCGCGGGTACTGCACTTTTGACTGGATGTACCAAAGATTATGGCACAGAGATCGCTGACCTGACTAAGCAGGTAAAAGACCTCACGACCAAGTTTGACAAAATCCAGGCTGCGTTCGACAATGGCGCTGTCCTGCAGGATGTCAAGGCTACCAGCGACGGTGTCGCAGTGACCGTCAACAAGAACGGCACCACCACCACCTACAACATTACCAATGGTAAGGACGGCAAGGACGGTGAAGACGGCAAGAACGGTTCCAACGGTACCAACGGTGAAAACGGCAAGAACGGCAAGGATGGCAAGGACGGCAGCGTCGTGACCATCGGTGCCGACGGTTACTGGTACATTGACGGCGTCAAGACCGAGTACAAGGCCACTGGCGACAAAGGTCCGAAAGGCGATCCCGGCGATCCCGGCAAGCCCGGCAAGGACGGCGAGGACGGCAAGGACGGTATCTCCTGGGAAATCAAGGAGGTCAATGGTGTCCTCAGCTTCGTGAGCAACGAGGATCCTGCTACCGTGAAGCCTGTCTTCGCAGACGGCAAGAAGCCTGTCACCGCTGTCTGGGACAAGGATGCTAGCACCCTCACCCTCTTCAACGTTGACGGCGCAGAGAATGGTACTGTCACTTTCAGCACCAAGGCTACTCTCGCCAGCATCGTTACCATCCCTCAGTTCTACTATGGCGGCATCGAGGCCCTGTACTACCACTACCTCGGCGGCCAGTATGTGACTGTCGCCGGTACTGCTACCGGTACTGATTACGAGGATGCCGGTAACTATAGCGTCAAGGCAAAGAACACCTCCACTCCCGCTTTGATCGGCCGTAACCCCGACCTCTACAGCCTTGGCGCTGAAGAGACTGCCGAGTATCACATCAATCCTCAGGCTTACAAGTTCGAGGAGCAGGTGAGCCAGTGGGGCTTCAACTGCATCGACCGCGACTATGTCGAGGTCCGCGCAGGTGAGGCTGGCTGGAGCGCTGAGTTCAAGGGCATCTCCCGCAAGAACACCAACATCGGTGCTGTCAAGTTCACCATCAAGAACGCTGACAAGCTCAACCCTTCTACCGCAAACCAGAAGGTTGTTTCCGTGCTCAGCCTCTACGGTGTTGACAAGACCAACGACAACAAGATAGTCACCTCCGACTACGCAGCTGTTGTTGCTACCCCCGAGGCGCTTAAGCACCTTGCATTCACCAAGAACTATCAGGCTAAGGACTGCGCCGGCACTCCTGTCATCACTGGTAAGAAGATGCTCTTCGAGTCCGCTGGTGAGGCTGCCGAGAACCCTGCAAGCGTAGAGGTTAAGTACAATGGCGGTCCTTTCGCTCTCGACTTCGTCGGTGTGCACGTGGAAGGCGACACCAAGATCTCCACTCTCGCTGAAATTCAGGCCAAATATCCTGAACTCGACCTCAAGTACGAGCTTATCGACTACACTGTCGGTTCCAACGTGACTTCCGAGAATGCATTCGGTATCATCGAGAAGGACACCAAGGTGTTTGATCCTGCTTATGCCAAGACCAACGCTGCCGGTACCGGTTGGGATGTCGTGAAGATCAATAAAGACAATGCCGGCGAAGGTATCTCCGCTGTCGGTCGTCGTCCTATCGTTCTCGCTACCCTGGTTGACAAGAGCGGCAAGATCCTCCTCGCAGGTTACTTCAAGATCAAGATCTCCGAGACTGCTCTGCCTCCTTACGATCCTACCGTGAACGGATTCAATATCAAGACCTTCGGTGAGCCTCTCGGCTATGCTTGCGAAGTCCTCGCAAACGAGACCAAGTGGTATGATATGTCCTACCAGGTCCTCGAGCAGGGTCTCGGCATCACCTTCAACGAGTTCCGTAAGAACTACACTTGGGAAGCCGACAAGACCTATGTCCTCGACGAAGGCAAGACCGGCACCGCCCTCTCCGATTACAAGCTTACCACTGCAACTCCTGCAGCCAAGTACAACCGCGGTAAGATTGTCTATGTGAAGGATACTGCTACCACCGGCGATGCCGATATCACTGGTGTGAACGATATCTTCCAGCTCTCCGTTGACAAGACTCAGGCTGAGAATATCGGTGTCGGCAAGAGCCAGACCCTCTACGCACACTTCACCAACACCAAGGGTGACCACGTGTTCATCGGCCTGACCTTCACCATCGGTGACAAGCCTGCTGTCAGCTTCATCAAGAAGAACCCTGTTTACTGGTTCAACGATTGCGACGTCGCTGCTGATGCAAAGACCGACCTCGGTCTGGCTACCGTCCGTAACAACGTCCGCGTACCTCTGCACTGGAAACCCGGCGACGCTTCCAACTCCCGCCCTGTCACGGAGTTCGATAAGGACATCGATGACGATTGGCTCGAGAACACCGTGAAGATTGTCAAGGCTGGTACTACCACTGCTGTAACAGGTGCTACCTACACCTATCGCTTCAGCGCCAACAACAAGGACATCACTGTCAATGGTAAGAAGTGGGCCAAGGTCGATGACGGTACCCTCAACTGGGACGGCACTCAGGCTATCACCCTGACTCCTGACGGCATCATCACCTTCGCTTGCAACGACAAGACCAAGAAACTCATCAACTGGGGTACCAACCCTCAGGAGAAGGTTGAGAATCCTGAACTTGCCGAGCACCTGCTCTACTGCAACGTCGACATCGTTGCTAAAGTTCCTGCAGCTGCCGGAACCGTCGCTACCGATTGCGAACTGCTTGTCGAGACCATCCACGTCCGCTTCCTGCGTCCCGTGTACCTGAAGTTCAACCCTGAGGAGAATCACCTCGTTGATGGTGAGGCTACCGGTTCCCGCGTACCTTTCGGCACTCTGTTCAGCGCCCGCGATTGGCAGAACTACCCGATCTTCACCTTCAACAAGACCACCAAGACCTATACCAAGGGTTACTATCCTGCCGGCTCCGACGCTGCCACTTGCGAAGTTGACTGGTATGACTACTATGGATTCCAGAAACTCATCGTCGACCTTGACACCGTCGAGACCGACCAGAGGAATCCTGGTAGCGGCGCCTTCGAGTCCCTCAAGGTTGTCAACAAAGCTGCTATCGTTGGTCTGATTGATCCTGCCAATCCTACCAATCCTATTACTTCCGGTAAGAAGGAGATTGACATCACCAATCTTGATGCACTCAGTGGTTGGCAGTTCTGGTACGCTAACAATATGGGTTATGCTCTCGACTTCAACCTGAAGGTCAAGGTTACCCTTACCTACTCTTGGGGTGAGTTCGATACCGACGTTGTTATCCCTGTCTGGGGTACCAAGCACAACTATCAAAACTAATTGATATAGTTCTTTAAATATGGCGCGTCTCTGTGAGGCGCGCCATTTTTACATTATTATGAAAATAAGATTATTTGTTTTTCCTTTCCTCTTCTGCTTCCTTCTTTCGGCCTGTAATAACTCGCCTAAGGTCCGGACTTATGCAGATGCGGAGCGCGAGTTTCTTGCTTCCCTTACAGCCGAAGACAGCCTTGCCGTAGTGGACCTTGCAAAGGAGTTCTTCGAGAATGTGCAGTACAATAAGACTGATGAGGCTCTGGATATGATCAATGTGCTTGAGAACGCAGTTCTCTACCGTATTGATCTTGCTTCCCGCGATTTCCTCCGTCCCCGTTTCCTCCGTATGCCCGAGGAAGGCTGGTCGCTCGTGCGATACAGTTTCTCCACCCCAGGTGTCAATGACCTTGTTTGTATGTACGGTGGTATGAAACTTGTATTTAATCCTGTAAAGATCGACGGCCGCTGGTATCTCACCCTCAAGGACGGGTTCCAGCCCAGCGCGGATCTCTCCAAAGGTATTAATCCTAACTCTCCGGCTCCCAAGGCCTTGAGACTTAACAAAAAAGAATTCGCTTGACGGCTTTAATCTCATTTTTGTTGACTCTTCACGTTGCTGTGTCGGGTGCTCTCAACTTCGAAAGGACATCCTTCGATTTTGGAGACCACCCGGCGCAGGACCGTGAATTGGATTGTGATTTCCCTTTTACCAATGTTTCCGACCATCCGGTCACCATTTCCTATGCAGTAGCTTCCTGCTCCTGTACCAAACTTACCTGGACAACTGATCCTGTCCCTCCCGGCGGGAAAGGCGTGGTGTCTGCCCGCTATACCAAAGAACGCTATAAGGAATCTTTTTCCAAGCAGATAACCGTTGTCGTGGAAGGTGAGGCCCAGCCGTATTTCCTTTCTTTCAGCGGCTCTTTCCACGAGACACCCGCTTCGCTTCTAAGCGATTTCAAGTACAAGCGCGGAGATATTTTGTTTGAATATGACCCTATCGACCTTGGACTTGTCAGCGCCGGTGTTGAAGTCACCGGCCGCTTCGAGCTTGCTAATTTCTCTCAGCAGGCTGTAACCCTTGATATTGAAGATGTTTCTCCTGGCCTGATTTTGTCTTTTGATCATACAAGCCTGGATCCATATACCCGTACTTTTGCCAAGTACTACTTTCTCCCCGATTCCTTGGTCCGTGGGCGCGTTGAATTGAGCTTTACTCCTGTCGCTAATGGAGAATCCCTGGGGCCGGTATATGTCAGGGCAGTGCAGACTGACAATTTCAGCGCCCTGTCTTCGGCGCAGCGTAATGCCGGCGCCCTCCCCGTGCTGGATGCCCGTGAATATGATTTCGGGACTATAGCCTCCGGACAGGATGCCGAAATCACTATGATGCTGAAAAACTCCTCCGAGACGCCTCTGCACGTGCAGTCGATGTTTGCCAACAGGCCTGGAGTGAGTTTTGACTATCCTGATGTTGTGGAGGGCGGTGCTACCCTCCCTATTACCGTCACTATCCGCTCTGAGGCCCTGCGTGGCGGCAACAACCGTTTCAAGCTGTCTCTCGTGTCAGATTCTCCTATGATTCCGTATATCGAGACTTTTGTCCGCGGGTATGTCAAATAAGAAAAATATGCTATATTTGCACGTTATGAAAAAAGAAGCAATTTATTCAGCTCCCAATGCGGAACTCTGTTGGTACCGCGAGGATTCCCTTCTGTGCTACAGCCCGGATGGTGATAATGAGGACTACAGCATTGATGAATTTAACTGGTAACTTAAACTGTGATATTATGAAAAAATTTAAAATTTTCGCGGCACTGTCCGCAGTGGCCTTTATCCTTGGCGCTTGCTCAAAGGATATCGACCCTGAGCAGGCAGGGGGGCAGAGAGTCCCTTGCCATTTTACTGCTTATCTCGAATCTTCGACTAAAACGGCTCTGGATGCTAATAACGGTACAATCTGGAAGGCCGGAGACAAAGTCGCCTTCTACACTTCCGGCTCGGAAGATGCCCAGATCAAGGAGGTTGCCTCGGACGGTCGTACGGCGGAATTCTACGTCGATGCGTCGGAGTATGTAAATGCAGTTTACGGCGCTACCGTGGTCAATAACGGTAAGCGCGGTATGAAACTGAAAGATGTCGTAAAGGCCACCCAGGACGGCAGTTTCGGCGATGCGCACGTCTCCGTGGCACATACCGTCAACCTGGAGAACCCTGAGCTGCACTTCAGGAACATTACCAGTATGCTGCGCTTCAAGGTAAAGAGCCAGGACGTGTCCTTTGTCCGCGTGTACAGCAGGACCAAAGCCCAGCTGGGCGGTGACGTGCAAGTGATGTTCGATTCCAATACCGGCGAGCCTTCGGCTTCCTTCACGGGCGAGAATCCTGTTTATTCCATCAAAGTGAGCACTCAGGACAAGGACGGATATTTCTATGTTTCTTTGCTCCCCGGCACTTACAAGGGAGGTATAGAGGTGCGCTGCTTCAACCGCAACGGCTCCCGCATTGCCAGCGCCGCGTCCAAGAACGATTTCACCATCGCCAAGAACAAGATTGTCGATATGGGAGAGCTCGACGAACATTTCGCGCCCGAGCCCGTGGATCTCAGCACTATCCTTGGCGAGAGCCTTACAGCCAACTGCTACATTGCTCCCGGCCTTGGCGAATACAAGTTCCCGGTGGTCAATATGGGTGCATCCTCTACTCCTGTAAGCTACGACGAGCCTTTCTCCGTCGATGTACTCTGGGAGACTTACGGTACTGACACCAGCATAACTCCCGGCAGTGTCGTTTCAGATATAAGTTACGGCGAAGATTATGTTTACATTACTACCGTCCACGACGGCAGCGCAATTGTCGCAATCCGCGACCAGCAGGGCAATATCCTCTGGACCTGGCATATCTGGGTCTGGGAAGGCTACGATATAATGCAGGCAGCCCAGAAATACCACAACGACGCCGGTTATATGATGGACCGCAACCTCGGTGCTGCGAATGCTACGGCCGGCGATCCCGGCTCGAGAGGCTTCCTCTACCAGTGGGGCCGCAAGGATCCTTTCCTTGGCGCTTCCACTCTTGCAGTAAGCGCGGAGACCGTGGAGGAGAAGCATACGCTGGTGCCTATGTCCGCCAATACCACCGTGGCCTACAGTGTCGCCCATCCTATGACCTTCATCTATGCGTCGGACAACAGCGGCGACTGGCTGCCTCAGCAGAATGACGAGCTCTGGGGATCCGAGAGGGCTATGTATGACCCTTGTCCTCCCGGATGGAAAGTCCCTGATTCTGATTTCTGGTACAAGGCACTGGGTGGCAGGACCGGTATTACGAAAAGTTTTGACCGTCAGAAGCTAGGCATTGAGTTTGCCGGCGAAAACAACGGCTATGCTCTTGGCGAGGGTCCCTCCATCTGGTATCCCGCAACCGGTTATCGCGACGCCTCAGCAAGCACCTCCGTCGTAAGCTGGATACAGTGGTACGGTTTCTGGTGGTCCTCAGGAGTAAGCGGCATCTACGGCTCTTACTTCTCGATGCTCGGCACAGAGAATTCCATCCAGACCAGAGTTGCTGCCAAGCGCGCCGGCGGCTTCAACGTCCGCTGCCAGCTCGACTTTACCCCTCCCGAGGTCGAGGTCCAGTCCATCACCCTGGATAAGCAGAGCCTCAGCCTCAAGCGTTATGGTTTTGAGCAACTGACAGCTACCGTGTCTCCTTCGTACGCAACCCATCCTGAAGTCAAATGGGAGACCAGCAACGCTGCCGTGGCCACTGTCTCCAGTACAGGTCTTGTCACGGGCGCCGGTGAAGGCGATTGCACGATTACCGTATCTTCCGTAGCGAATCCTTCCGCTAAGGCGACCTGCTCCGTGCACGTTGACAAAGACCAGGAGAACCTGCTTGCCCCCGCGAACTGCTTCATCGTGGACAAGCCAGGCCAGTACCGCTTCGATGCCTCCATCAAGGGCAACGGTACCGCGCAGACAATGGAGCCCGTATTTGCAAGGCTTCTGTGGTCCACTTATGGCGACTCCAATTCCATTACCCTCCCGGTCGTGGATAATGTGACCCTCGACCGTGAGCGCAAGACAATTTCGTTCGATGTCCTGAGTCCGATGAAAAACGGCAATGCCGTAATCTGTGCCGTCGGAGCGACCGGGGAAATCCTTTGGAGCTGGCACATCTGGGCCTGCGCCGGTTTCAATCCGGAAGCGACACAGCAGACCTACAATATTGTGACTGAGACTATCAAATATCAGTTGGGAAATGACGGCAAGCCTATCCTGGACGCCAATGGCAAGCCCATCCCTGTCTTGGACGCCAATGGTAATCCTGTAGTCGAGAGCCGCACCAAGGTCGACGGCCCCGTGTTTATGGACAGGAACCTCGGCGCCACCAGTGCCGTAAAGGGCGACGTGCATTCCCTCGGCCTCCTGTATCAGTGGGGAAGGAAAGATCCTTTCGTCACTATGGCCGGTATCGCTTCCTCCCAGACTGCGGCGGTCAGCGGATCCAACCAGACGAATGTGGCCGGCACTCCCAATTCAGGCAATATCGACTTCTCTGTCAAGAATCCTACCGTGTTTATTTCCGGGGCTTCCGAGAAGGATTATGACTGGATGTATGAAAAGAATGACAATCTGTGGGACGACAATGGCGTCAAGACCATCTACGACCCTTGTCCTGCAGGATGGAGGGTCCCCAAGGGCGGAGAGGACGGCGATTTCACGAGGGCTTTTATGCCCAAGAAAGGCGAGGAGTCCTATAAGGTCGGTATTTCCGTGAATCCCCACCCCTGGGATACCGTCAACCGCGGAATGGACCTGAGCGGAGAGTTCGGAAGCGGCAATATCTGGTATCCTTTTGCAGCGTACCGGGCCCGTACCGGCGGTGAACTTGGAGGTCATAACGGTATGTATGCCAGGCTATGGACCCGTACTGCCGCCAGTTCTGCCCGCACCAACAGTTATGCTATGTTCCTCAATTATGGGGGCAGCGGCAACGGTGACATCGTTTTGAATTCGACCTGGAGCAGATCCTTTGCAGCCTCAGTACGCTGCGTCAAGGAATAACAGGCAACAGATTTCAGGCTTTCAAAAGCCGGGTGCAAAATGCAATTGCACCCGGCTTTTTTTGGATTATTGCCGAATTTTCCGTATAATTGCACACTATTTACATAGCAGCTAAAAAATTTATCATTTAATAGTATGAAAAAAGCATTCTTAGTCATTACTTCCGTGCTTGTTCTTGCAACGAGCGCATTTGCTCAGGATGTGTTCTATCCTGGCTTCCAGTTGGGCATCAAGGGCGGTGCTTCGCACACTGTCGGTGAGACGGACTTCGGCAAGCTCATCTCTCCCGCCGCCGCTCTCGACCTCGGATATCAGATCAGCCCCGTCTTCGGTCTCCGTGCCGATATCTCCGGCTGGCAGGGTAAGGGTTGGTACGCCACCATCGACAACGGCTACAAGTTCAACTTCGCCCAGGTAGCTCTCGACGCAACCTTCGACATCTGCAATATGTTCGGTTACAAGAGCCGTCTCTTCAATCCGTACGTGTTCCTCGGTGTCGGTGGCGTTGGTTATTTCAACAATGGTGCAGAGCAGGCCAAGCTTCCCGCAGACAACAACTACTGGAACGGCTTCAAGTTCAGCACCGTGGCCCGTGCAGGCGCAGGTGTTGACATCCGCCTCTCCGACCTCATCGCCATCGAGCTCGAGTACGCTGCAAACGCCCAGAGCGACAAGTTCAACTCCAAGAAGAACGTCGGTGCCGGTCTCGACTGCGACTGGTAGCACACCGCTCTCCTCGGTCTGAAGTTCAACTTCGGCCAGGCCGCCGGCAAGAAGAAGGCTGCTGAGGCTGCCGCTGCCGCCGCTGCCGCCGCTGCCGCACAGGCAGCCGCCGCACAGGCTCGCGCTGACAAAGAACTTGCTGACGCTATCGCCGCCGCCAAGGCTGCTATCGAAAGGGCTCAGAAGGCTCTTGCCGAGAATGACTTCCTCCCTGAGGATGTCGCCGCCATCAACGACGCCATCAATGCTCTGAAGAAGGCTATCGACGCCAAGGACATCGACGCCATCAAGGCCGGTACCAAGGCTCTCAACGACGCAGTCGATGCCGCCCGCGCCAACAAGAAAGCCGCTGACGAGGCTGCCGAGAAGGCCGCTGCCGAGAAGGCTGCCGCCGAGAAGGCCGCTTACGAGGCTGCCAAGGCCCAGGCTCTTGCCGACGCTATCGAGGCTGCCAAGAAGTCTTCCAACGTTGTGTACTATGTCATCGGCAAGTATGACATCCGCAACCAGGAGCGCTACAAGATCAACAACCTCATCAAGAAGCTCAAGAAGAACCCTGAGGCTACCGCTATCCTCTGCGGCTTTGCAGACCGTGAGACCGGTACCGCCGACGGCAACTGGGCTCTCTCCGAGAACCGCTCCAATATCGTAGCCGAGGCTCTGACCGCAGCCGGCATCGATCCTTCCCGCATCACTTGCTACTGGTACGGTGACACCGAGCGCATCTCCAAGGTTCCCGAGAAGAACCGTGCAACCGTTCTTCTTTGCAAGTAATACCTTACAGTCAAGTCTATAAAAAAGGTTGGCCTGCGGACCAACCTTTTTTCTTCCGAAAAGATGCAAGAAATCAGAAACATAGCTATCATAGCGCACGTTGACCACGGCAAGACTACGCTTGTGGACAGGATGATTTACCAGGCCAACCTCGTGCGCCAGCCCGAGAATCTCGGACAACTCATTCTTGACAATAACGATTTGGAGAGGGAGAGAGGCATCACCATTCTCGCCAAGAATGTCTCCGTCATCTACAAAGGAGTCAAAATCAACATCATCGATACTCCCGGCCACAGCGACTTCGGCGGCGAAGTGGAGAGGGTGCTAAATATGGCGGACGGCGTGCTGCTGCTTGTCGATGCGTTCGAGGGCTGTATGCCCCAGACCCGTTTCGTGCTCCAGAAGGCCATTTCTATGGGCAAGAAGCCCATCGTGGTCATCAATAAGGTGGACAAGCCCAACTGCCGCCCGGACGAGGTGCAGGAGGAAGTTTTCGACCTTATGTTCAATCTGGACGCGACGGAGGACCAGCTCGACTTCAAGACTGTCTATGGCTCCGCCAAGCAGGGATGGATGTCGCTCGACTGGCGTCAGCCCAGCGACAACATCACTCCGCTGCTGGATACCATACTCGAAGAGATTCCCGCCCCGCCCGTGGTCGAAGGCACGCCCCAGATGCTGATTTCTTCACTTGAGTACTCTCCTTACGTGGGCCGTATCGCAGTCGGCCGCATCACCCGCGGTGAGCTTCATACCGGCAGCCAGATCAGCCTCTGCAAGCGCTACGACGTGGTGCAGAAGCAGAAGATCAAGCAGCTGATGGTGTTCGAGGGCCTTGGCAAGACAAATGTGGAGTCGGTAGGCTGCGGCGACATCTGCGCCGTGGTGGGTATTGACGGCTTCGAAATCGGAGACACCATCGCCGACTTCGAGAATCCCGAGCCCCTGCCCCCGATTGCTATCGACGAGCCTACTATGAGTATGCTTTTCTCCATCAACAACTCTCCTTTCTTCGGCAAGGACGGCAAGTACGTCACTTCGCGCCATATCAAGGAGCGCCTCGACAAGGAGCTGGAGAAGAATCTTGCCCTGCGCGTCAAGCCTGGCCTTTCGGCAGATACCTTCGTGGTGTACGGGCGCGGCGTGCTGCATCTTTCCGTGCTTATAGAGACTATGCGCCGCGAGGGCTTCGAGCTCCAGGTGGGCCAGCCCAAGGTGCTTGACAAGACCATAGGCGGCCAGCGCTGCGAGCCCATCGAGGACCTCAGCATCGAGGTGCCTGAGGAATTCGTGGGCGCCGCCATAGAGATTTCGACCCGTCGCAAGGGCGCCCTCGTGCGTATGGAGCCTCGCGGGGACCGCACGCTGCTGGAGTTTGAAATCCCTACCCGTGGCCTTATGGGGCTGCGTTCCAACTTGCTGACCGCTTCTCAGGGTGAAGCTGTGATTGCGCACAGATTCAAGGAATACCAGCCTTACAAGGGCGAAATAGAGCGTCGCAACAACGGCTCTCTGGTGTCTCTCGAGACAGGTGAGGCCGTTGCATATTCCATCAACAAGCTGCTGGACCGCGGCCGCTTCTTCGTGGAACCGGGCGAGGAGATTTACTGCGGCCAGGTGGTGGGCGAGCATACCCGCGAGCGCGACCTGAATATCAACATCTGCAAGACCAAGAAACTGACGAACGTGCGTGCCGCCGGCTCCGACGAGAAGATCATCCTGCCGCCCGCAATCAAGTTCTCCCTGGAGGAAGCACTGGAGTATATTCAGGACGATGAATTCGTCGAAGTGACGCCTCATTTTATGAGAATTCGCAAGATTCTGCTCGATCCGCTGGCAAGGAAGCGAAATAGTGACTCCGAAGATTGTTAAAACTGAAAAAAAATTATTACCTTTGCAACCCTTTATAGTTAAACTGAATGGTCCGGCTTCCGGGAGAGGAGCTTTCGACTGGCGAGCGGACAAAGCGTTCTTTGAACAATTCGACAATCCGGACATTCTGGATGCAGATGTAGCGGTGCAGGCGAAAGTGGCCGACCACGGCGCGACGGTCGAAGTGCAGTGCAGCATAGAAGGCCGTGTGACCGTGCCCTGCGACAGATGCCTGGACGATCTGGACCTTGAGGTCCGGACCGGATTTGAAGAAGTCTATACGCCCGAGGCGGACGAGTTGGATCTGAGCCAGGACATATATGACTACATTTGTACCGCGCTGCCGCTGCAGCGGGTCCATCCGGAAGGGGAGTGCAACCCCGAGACTATAAAGTATTTGAGCAAATAAGTAATATTTAAATTATAGAACAATGGCACATCCGAAACACAAACTCTCCAAGCAGAGAAGAGACAAGAGGCGTACCCACGACTTCGCTCCGGTACCCACCCTGGCAACCTGCCCCAACTGCGGCGCTACCGTGATGTATCATCGCGTATGCCCTGAGTGCGGCTACTACAGGGGCCGTCAGATCATTGTCAAGAGCGCTGAGTAATCTGCTCTTGCACGCGGCCTCATAGTTCAACGGATAGAACGGAAGTTTCCTAAACTTTAAATCGAGGTTCGATTCCTCGTGGGGCTACGAAAGAAGCCGGGCTTGTAGCCTGGCTTCTTTTGCATCATCTATTTTTTCAGGTATGTCTTAGGGTTGAAGACGGAGCCGCTGATCTTGGCGTTAGGGGTGAACTTTTCGGGTTCGAAGACCACCTCACGTTTCCCCTGCTTCATAGAACTCTTGAGCACGATGCCCTGCCATACCCAGACGGTGTTGGTAGAAGAGCCTAAAAGCTGCTTTTGCTTGTAGCTGTATTTAGTGCACTCCTTGCCAAGCACCTTTTCCTTGCCAAGCTCGGTAAGCTTGAAAGCGGGGGATGGATTCAGAAAATTAAGCGGCGGCCTCTGGGACTCACGCGCTTCGCTCATATTGTCATTGATTGAATACATCTTGTCCCCAAGATATATAATGTACATCTTGGTCTCACCGAATCCGGGAATCTTGGTAACCTGGATTGTGGTCTGTTTATCTCCATAGTTGTCAAACCAAACAGTCTGCTCAATCGTGCTTGTCCCGTCATCTGTGACGGATTTCACAATCCCGGACTTGATTCCGTAATACTTTTCCTGAGCCTGGACTGAAACAATGCAGCAAAGCAGAGCTGCAAAACCGAGAATGATCTTCTTCATATCTAATGCGGACAAAAAATTGATATATAAACCTTTAGCAAAGATATAACTTTTCTCGGTATTTCAAGACAAAAAGAGGCCGGCCCTTTTAGCCGACCTCGTTTTGCTGTATAGGGATTTGGTTATTGCACCTTCACGGCCCGCATAGGGCAGGATAGTTCTGCCTTGCCTATGGCCTCATTGACCTCGAAGGTCTGGCCGTTGTACTCGGCAACATAAGCCTTGTCACCATCCTCCGTAGCGGTCCATAACAAGACATAATATCCTTCTCCAACGGGTCCATACTCGCTGTGGTTGGCTCCTGCCATAGGGAAGAAGAGATGATTTCCGTTGGCAAGGCTTGTGAGGAGCAACCCCCTGACGCCATTGTAAATCAAGACTGATTGCTTACACTCGGCAATAAGTTCTTCAAACTGCGCCTTGGTAGGAGTCTGCCAGCCCTCATTCGGCACGATGTCGGCCCAGGGGGTGAATGTGCCGAATACCTCGGGCGAGGTCGCTCCCGTATTGCAAGTAGCCCAAATGAGCCCGGAAGGAAGACCGAGATCCACAGTGGCCGAGGTCTCCAGCACCAGCTGACTCACAGTAACCGTGCACGTGGCAGTGAAGCCGCCGTCGGCCGATGTTACCGTAATCACGGCCGTACCGGCAGACACGCCCGTCACCTTCCCGTATTCGTCAACGGTGGCTACGTTCGGGTTGGAACTGCTCCAGCTTACCTGCTGGTTGGTGGCATTTGCGGGAGTGAAAACCGGATAAAGAGAGAATTCTTCACCCTCGTACACAGTATTTTCCGTTATGCTGAGGGCGATGCTTTCAACCGCCGTCGGAGCATTCACCGTAACAGGCAGGACTGCCGATATGCCGGAGCCGTCCTCCGCGGCGAATGTTATGGAAGCGCTTCCCGGGGCTACGGCTGTAATTGTATAATATTTTCCCTGCAGGAAGCTGTATTGGTTGCTTACGGTGACAATATTCTCATCAGATGAACTTACTGTCATATTCTGATTCGCGGCATTGGCAGGAAACACCTTATAAGTATAAGGCCTGGTTGTAGCCTCAAAACCATTGTAGTAATCAGCTGTCTTGCCGGGATCCAGCGTCAGGCTTGCGGGCTCGAGACGAATCTCTTCGACTTTCACATCTTCCGTGACCGTGACGTGGCACATAGCCGTAAAGCTGCCGTCGGCGGTTGTCGCCTGAATGTATGCCTGACCGGCTTTCACCGCCTTGAATTGAGCGTACATCGAGACGGTTTCTTCCATCTCGATGACGTCCCTGCCGGTGATAACCTCAAAGGTAACAGTCTTATTGCTCGCGTCCTCGGGCTTCACGTCGGCTCTCAGATACAGTTTTTCTCCTACTTTCAGTGCGGCGGACGTCTGGTCCAGCACAACCCCCGTAACCGGGATGGGATTCACTGTCACGGTGCAAGTTGCAGTAAAGGAACCGTCTGTGGTCGTGGCGGTTATAACGGCCTCTCCGGGAATTTTGGCAGTTACCAGACCGTTTTCATCAACCGTAGCCACGGTCGTCTTGCTGCTGGTCCAGGTGACGGATTTGTCGGCCGCATTTGCAGGCGTGACGACAGCGCTGAGCTGCACGGTCTCGCCTGGGTCGACCGCCACTTCGGACGGTTCCACGCTGACACCGGTCACGGCTGCCGGAAGAGGCTCCGCATTCTCGTCAAACGGCACGAGAACGATTTCGTATTTTCTCATCAAGTCGCTCCCGCCCGAGATGCCGTAGTAGTCGAAACTGCCTTTGTAGTTCAGGGATGAGCCGATGAAACAGCCGATAAGACAGCCTCCGGAGCTTGTTCCCGTGTAAGATGCGTCGCCCATACAGAGTACGCCGACTTTATTCGTGTCTCCATTGGAATCCGCATCGCAGGCTACGTGGATTACGTCTTCGACATAAAACACATCCCATTCGCACCAGGTGTCCGGCTGCAGGGGATTGAGACGTACGAGCCCGTACTGGTTATGTGTGATAAATTGATTGAGGTCGCTCATATTGCTGCCCTTTCTCATATAGCGTCTGATCTCTTTCCCTTCCGAATCAAGTCCGAAGCTGACGTAGATACGGTATTTGTTGCTGCCTTCTATGGGCTCGAAATTGAAAAGCGTAGCAAGCAGGCCCTGGCTGTTGGGGGTAAGCATCTTAGCTGCCGCAGGCTGCTCGGATGTCTCCAGAGAGAAGGTATGGGAGGTGATGACTTCCTCGCCGTCAACGCTCCTCCGGGCAATGACTGAATGCCAGGAGTCTTCGTTTTTCGATATCACCCAATACTTTCCGGGCGCCAGCTTTTTGAATCGCTTAATCCTGATGGTCAGCGACTTGGAACTGTTCAGCGGGTCGCTTATGACAATGTCGGCATCGATGACGCGGTCTGTCACCTCCAGCGGCGCGGCCGTGACGTTTATGCGGGTACACCATAGCGAGTTCCGGTTTTGGAAACGCTCCAAAGTCCAGCTGACGGAGGGGTCGTCACAGGTAACGTCGGGCGTGAAATTGCACACGAGTTCGGAGCTGTCTTCTCCGCCGAACCAAGGCATATATGCAGTCCAGGTCTGCCCCACATTGCGGAAGTCGCGCTTGTACTGGCTGATGTAGACATACTGGCTGATTGCGCCGGCATTGACTTCTATGGAGCCGTAGCGGGTGCCTATGCCGTAAGCCGAAGAGTAGCTTGTCTCGTATGTGGGATTCGCCTCATATTGCAGGGTGATTTTCCTGGTAGCGGGATCGAACGAAGCCGTGGCCCAATCGCAGTATGAGTCATTGATGGTCACGTCTGAGATGTCGCCTGTGTAGTCGACATCTATCGTGAGCGTCCCGGCATCCGGCGAGAAGTAGGGGTCAACAGACAGACCGGAAGTGGAACTGCTGGTCTGTTCCTGCCCCTGAGAATCAATGTAAGTATAGCTGAGCGTCAGTTCGGGGGCTTTTTCCATAGCCACGGAGAACACTGTCATCTTCCCGTTCGCGAAAGTAATGGATTTGCCCAGGGACGCCAGGTCCACGTTCTTTACGTAACTGTGCACTGCTCCGTAGCTGCCGTTTGCAGGATCGTAATCCATCACTTCAACTGAAAGCTCCAGCTTCTCGTCTATCTTGCCGGCGGGCAGCCTCAGCCAGATATCTGCTTTCCCTTCTGCATCAGCATAGACATCCTGCGGTTGAATCCTCAAGGGGGATATCATACCGCCGCCTTCGACCGGCGGGACGACTACTGCGCCGCCTTCGGGGAGACCGCCGGACGATGGCATATAGGTCCGCACCTCTTCCAGCTCCACGTCGTATTCAAACGGCCCCATAATCGGGAAATCCGCATCGACGGACAAAGTGGCATACTGGAAACAGGCATTCGCAGGCAGCCCTGTGAGCGTCATTTTCACGACGCCGCCTACGCGGGCGTAATAGAGGTCGATATTCCCGTCAGCACGGCTCTCCAGCGCAGTGACTTTGGATACCAGTATATCAGTATCGGGGTCAAAGCTCGTGGCGGTGGGGCACTGCACGTTAGGGAATTGCAGTCCTATCACGGGGTGCACAGGCAGGCTCCCGTCAGCATCAGACCAGCAATAGGCATAATAAGCTTCGTCTGACCAATAATAATCCGCGTTGCTCGGGGAGACGGCGACATAACGGTATTTCCCGCCGCCCGGGTTGCTGAGCGTGGTGTTCAAGTCCACCGTGAAAGTGGCTGCCGCCGCATCCTGCTTAAGCGCTTCCGAGTAAAAGACATAGGCGGGAGTGGCATTCTCGACCTCGCTGCCGCGGTTCTCATAGACGAACTCATACAGAGCTATCTGGTCGCCTGCCTTCCAGGTAAAGGTATAACCGCCTTCCTGCTTTTCACTGATGGCGGTTTTGGAGGCTATCGGGCTTACTGTGATTACCCTTCCTCCGAAAGTCTCTGCAGGCAGCGTGTTGTCTGCAGGCGTGCTTTCCTTTACGCAGGACAAAGCCGTTGCTGCAATTGCAATAATGTATAATGCTCTTTTCATCAGAATGACCCTCCATTTATGATTTCAACATCTTCAATATCATCTCCTGAAGTGCCGGGGGTAATGCTGTATCGCAGATTGCTTGCGCATACAATACACTCTTCTCTCAAATACACCACTCCGGTGGATGGTCGTTCGTAATGGGATTTCTTGAATTGTAACATAACTGTGTGTTTTTGGATAACACAAATGTCTCTAATTTGCTTATTATTTGTTTAATGATTTTTCAGTAATCTACCCTCGGGGCCCTACTGAAATAGTATGTTTGTGTACATTTTTGCGTATTTCTGCATATTTCTGCTTATTTTTGCTACAATGAAAAAGTTCGTGGAAATACTCTCCTCAGTCCTGGCTCTCGCTTTGTTTTCGGGGTTTTTTGCCTGCTCCGGCCCCCGGGAAGAATCCGCTTTCCCGCCGGAACTGCCATCCCTTCTGGAGCAGGCGTCGGCCGATGTGGGCGGGCAGCGATTCGAGCCGGCAATGGAGAAAGCCCTGCGGGCATTGGAACTCTCCCGTCAGTCTCAATCGGCACTTGGTGAGGTAAAAGCCCTTTCCTGCATAGTGGGCATAGATATTATGTCCAGCCGTGATGACGATGCGTGGGAGAAGGCTCTGCAGGCCGAGTCGCTTGCGCGGGAGCGAGGCTTTACGGAGGAGCTTGCCGGCATCCTTGTCAGCAAGGCCAAGCTATGTTCATACGCCCAGATTTCTCCGGAGACCGACCGCAACGACGAGGGCCTTCAGTATGCACGGGAAGCCCTCTCGCTTTCCGAGGGCCATCCCGAACTGGAGGCCGAAGCCTGCTATGTCATTGGCTCCCTGTACATCAACAAGAACCGCTGGTCATACCCCATAGACCAGGAGCTTTACCGCACGGCGGGCGAGTATCTCGACCGGGGCCAGGCCATTGCCGATACCTATGATATTACGCGTCTGAGACGCAACGGCATACTTTTCCGTTCCCGCTGGTTCCAGCAGGGCGACCGCAACGACGAGGCCATCGACTGGTTCGAGAAGGTGCGCGGCACGCTGTCCGAAACGGACCATCTGACTGCAGCCTCTCTTGATGACCGCCTGGTGCGGCTTTACACCAGGGTAGGGCAGCCTGAGAAGGCGTTGGAGAGGCACGACGACTATGTGCTTCAGATGCAGAAGTACATTCGGCAGAAGGAGGATGAAACCCTTCAGGAGATGGAGACCCGCTTTTCCGTCCAGGAGAAGGAGCGGCAGATAGAGAGGAACCGTTATCAGATTTGGTTGCTGGTGCTGGCCCTGCTGCTGGCTGTGGCCGTGATTGCAATAGTGACTATCTGGCTTCGCAAAGCCCGTCGCCGTTCTCTTGAGCTTAAGCGTCTGAGCGAAGCCAAGCAGCAGATTATTGATTTGCTTTCAAGGGATCTCCGCAATCCTGTCAGCAGCCTGAGTGACGCTATCTCCGGGCTCTCTGCCGATGCCGCCACCCTCTCTCCGGACACTATCCGTGAGAAATGCCGTGAGCTCTCCGACCGGGCGGAATCCATCAACTCCGACGTGGCCGATTATGTCGGTGATCTGCTCATCGAACGCAGCCGCAGGATAGCCGACATCGGTCTGTCGCAGCGCGAAATCCAGATTATCCGTCTGAGCGCCGAGGGCCTCAAGGCTACAGAAATTGCAGAACGGGCGCACCTCAGCGTGCATACGGTCAATACTCACCGGCAGCGTATCTACGCAAAGATGGAGGTGAAGAATGTTTCGGAAATGCTGCATAAAGCTTCCGAGCTGGGCCTTGTCTGAGGTGCGCAGGCCAAAGATATTGAAATGATGATTTATAAGACCGAAACTATATGACCAATCTTGTTAAGGCACTTGCAGTTGCCGCTTTTGTCTCACT